>JAQGIW010000174.1 GCA_028290905.1 Caulobacteraceae bacterium
CAAGCCGGCGAAAACCGCGTAATTCGTCCCCGCTGCGGCCGTAGTTCAGAGGTAGAACGTCAGCTTCCCAAGCTGAATGTCGGGGGTTCGATTCCCCCCGGCCGCTCCAATATTTCAACGGCTTACACTACCGGGGCTTTGGCCGTTTGGGGTCATTTTGGAGCCGTTCTCCCGAATGCGGTTCTCTTTTCGTTCTGATTCTCAAAAGCGAACCGCCCGCAAGCGCCAATCTCGGGCGTGCGCCAGGCGCAATCTTCACCGACATCGACGAACCGGACCTCCCGCAGATATACTATTTTGACCGCGACACGACCCGGTGACCTCGACGCTTCGAGTTACACCACGCCACGGGAGACGATCTGCTACGGATCCTCGATCCGCTAGAAGCGGCGCGTGAAGGTCGGGCATGCACGAGCATTGCCGTCACGTTTCTCGGCCTGGGATCCGCAGGAAAAAGGGCGCCCCCGCGGGAGCGCCCCGATCTGCCTACTCGGGCTCATAAACCCGACCAGCAGTCTAGTCAGTCATTCTTGTGACTTTGGCGGCCGGCTTCGGCGTGCTGGGCGGGCGTTCCGCCGCGGGTTGAACCGCCGCCGGACCCGGGGTTCGAAGACGAGCCGTCATTCTTGTGACTTTGACGGCCAGCTTCGGCGTGCTGCTCTGGGGTCCCGCCGCGCGTCGAACCGCTGCTGGATCCCGACTTCGACGAGCCGTCACTCTTATGACTTTGACGGCCGGCTTCGGCGTGCTGCTCGGGGGTCCCGCCGCGCGTCGAGTTGTTCTCCGATCCAGATTGATTAGCCATGGTAGTTTCCTCTTTAAAAGCGTGGCCTGGGAAAATGTTCGCCACGCGAAGGAAACAACCCTCTATCCGTCAGGTTCAATGCTCAGATTGTAACAATATCTTTACAACAATTCGGCAACGTAACGACCTTTACTGGGGAACCGTAGAGCTCGATCGACCTCCGGCGGAGATAGCCTTCAACGTGAATGGTCTAGGTAGCTCCTGCCGGTCGGCTAAGCTGCGATCACGACGTTGTTCTTGGGAACAGCGGGTTCGTTCGCGGGTTCACGAGCGGTCACCGCCGCTGAGAAAACGCAAGATGCCCGTTGTCACCCTTCCCCGCGCCCTCTTGTCGATCCTTTCACTCGCCGTCCTCGCCAGTGCAGCCTTCCTCCTTTGGAGTTGGTATCGAGGTTACGACCTGCGTGACGTGGATGGGGTGGTCTGGCATGTCCACGGCCCGGTTTGGCGGCTCTTCGCGGGCCTCGCGATGCTCGCTTGGTCCTTCTTCGGCCGCTCGCTGGTTCTGTTGCTCATTCCGGCCGGAAGGCGCGAGCCGCGAGACGAACGGGGTGTGGGAAGGACCGTCGCAGGTCCCGACGGCTCAGTTCTCTATGTGGAGGAGACCGGTCCGAAGAACGCTCCCACCCTCGTGTTGACCCACGGCTGGGGTCTCGATTCCACGGCGTGGCGGTACATCAAGCGGGCCCTGGATAGCCGATTTCGCCTCGTGACGTGGGACCTTCCCGGCTTGGGCCGATCGAAGATGCCCGCCGACGGCAAATTGACCATCGATCGATTTGCCGCGTGCCTGGGGGAGGTCGTGCGATCGGCTGGCGCCCCGCGCGTTGTCCTGGTCGGCCACAGCATCGGCGGGATGACCACCCAGACCGTCTGGCGGGCGTGCGACGATGAAGTCCGGGGGCGAGTGGCCGGGATGGTTCTGGTCGACACCACCCACGAGAACCCGCTTCGCACCATGTGGCTCAGTCCCCTTTGGGTGGCGCTGCGATGGCCCCTGATCGAGCCGCTTTCCTGGCTCACCATCGCCCTCTCGCCTCTGGTCTGGCTCATGAATTGGCAGAGCTATCTCAGCGGCGGGAGCCAGCTCGCCATGCGCCTGACAGGCTTCGGCAAGTACGCGACCCGCCAGCAGGTCGACCTTAGCGCGCGTCTTGCCTCGAAAGGCTCGCCTGGGGTGCAGGCCAAGGGCAACCTGGCGATGTTCCGTTGGGCGATCACCGACCGTCTCCCCGACATCCATGTGCCCGTGCTCATTCTCGCGGGCGACAAGGACATCGTCACGCTGCCTCACGCCAATGAGACCATCGCCCGCAACCTTCCCAATGGCCGCCTCGTCAGCATGGAGGGGGCCGGGCACATGGGCTTCATGGAGAGGGCAGATGCCTACAACGACGCCATCGCCAAGTTCGCGGCCGATGTGCTCGCCGAGGGCCCCCATTTGGCGAACGGCCGAGCGGAAGCGCCGGCGCTGCCCTGATCGATCCCACTCACAGCGGAACCGTCCGACCCGTGGGATTTTCCTCCCCATCAATGGGAGACTGACCATGCGTCGGCTGAAGGTCTTCCATGCCCAGATAGGCTTCTACGACACTGCCGTCGCCGCGCCGAGCCAGGCCGCGGCGTCCCCTCACTTGATCACGGGCATGTCATTTAGAGCTTCCAAATCGATGAGAGCGCCTTGAGCGCGCAGTCGTGCGCGGACCGTGTCGGCAACCACCGACCCGCCGTCCGCGAGCATGGCTGCGGCCGCCCCCGCGGCTTGGCCGGTCGCAAAGGCCGTTCCCATGACCCGCAGGCTGGCGCCCGCCTTCTGATCTCCGTCGGCCGTCCGTCCTGCAGCGAACAGGTTCGGCGTATTCTCGCTGATGAGGCAGCGGAGCGGAATCTCGTAGGCGGAGCCTCCGGGCGCCCCGGCCCATGTGCTCTCGAACGTCGCGCGATCGTGCCACTCCACGCCCCAGGCGCCGAGCGCGACCGAGTCGGGCGTGCGCCGCTCGTCTGTGACGTCCTTCCAGGTGAGCTGACCAACCGAATTGATGTGGCGGGACTCTCGTGTGCCGAAGTCGGGCCCTGTCGACACCAGATAGGCGTTCTGGCAACCCGGCAGGCTTCGCAGAATGTCGAGATATACCCAGGCCTGCTGGCGGCCGCGCCGCTCGGCGTCGCTGATGCTGCGCGCGTCTCGCGGATCGTAGTCCTCCGAGACCAGGTAACAGGACAGGTCATTGGAGAAGGGCAGCCGCGCGAGGACGCTTTGGTCCTTGCTCAGCGGGCCCGCGCCGCGCGCCTTGGCGGCATCGATGGCCGACCTCAGTTGCTCGGTCGTGACCACGACGTCGCCCGGAATGCCGCCGAAGCGTGTGCCCAGCGTTCCGAGATTGACTGCCCCGTGATTGCCGTAACGGGTGGAGGCGCCCGCGAAAAAGGCGAGATCGCAGTCGCCGCTCGCATCGACGAAGGCTTTAGCGCTTAGGCGATGCAGCCCGCCATGATCCTGGAAGGCGATCTCGGTGATCCGGTCGCCCTTGCGCGTCGCCTGCCCAACGAACGCGTGCAGGAAGACTTCGACGCCCGCGTCGGCGCAGATCTCGTCCAGCGAGCGCTTCACGGCTTCCGGATCGAAAATCACGAAGACCCCGCGATGCCGGACAGGCGGGGTGACGGCGCCGAGGCGCCGCAGCTTGCCAAGCAGCTCGCTGGCTATCCCGGCGACAGCCTGGCGGGTCTCTTCGCCCAGCGTGTAGAGACCGCAGTAGGTGAGCACGTTGCGGATCGTCGCCGCTCCGCCGAGGCATCCCGCCTGCTCGATCAGGGCCGTACGAGCGCCGCTCCGGGCCGCGGAGGCTGCGGCCGCCACGCCCGCACTTCCGCCTCCGACCACGATGACGTCGAAGTCATCGTGGCGTTCCGTCGTTTCGCTGCGCGCGGTGACGAGTGAGCTTGGCGACATGTTGGACTCTCCCTGTTGTCGACGCCCGGGCCAGACGCAATGGCGACCACGGTGCGCGGCGGGGGCATAGTTGACAGTACACATATATTATGTGTACTGTCAACAAGTTTTTCGGCCGGCATGTGACGCCCTGCGGCGATGGCGGACGGCAGGAAGGAGAACATGGAGCTGCAAGGCAATTCTCGGAGCGCCGCTTCGTGTCTCAATCCGCAGGACCTAACGCCAGCCCTGGAACTTGACGACCGGACGGTCCTGACCCAGTCGCTGGAGGACGGAAGGAGATCGCCCGTGTATGAGTTGGAACGGATGCCAGGTCACCTCGTCCGCCGGTTGCAGCAGATCGCGACAGCGCTTTTCGCCGAGGAGTGCGGCGCGTTTGAGTTGACCCCGATCCAGTACGCGGCCCTCGTGGTCATCCGCGGCATCGAGGGTCTCGACGCGACACGCGTCTCCGCGCTGATTTCCCTCGATCGCGCGACGGTTGGCGACGTGCTGTTCCGGATGGAGAAGAAGGGCTGGCTCGAACGTTATGCCAGCCCGGAAGATCGGAGAGTGAAGCTGCTGCGCTTGACCGAGGCTGGCGCGGAAGTCTTGGCGCAGGCGGGAGACCCTGTTCTCCGTGTCCAGGAGCGCCTTCTCGAGCCATTGGCTCTAGAGTCCCGCGCCACGTTCTTACATCTGCTCAGCCAGCTTACCGAAGGACACGCCGAACGCGAGCTGAAGTGAAGCGGGCCGCCCGGCTTACAGGTGAAAAAACGCAATCACCTGGGTGGGGCCATCGAGATCCCGGATCGTGCGCCCCAAGAGTCGCGGATAGCGGAACTCGGGTTGCGGAACCGTGTGTCCTCCGCCCCCGGCGTCACCTGCAGACCGATAGCGGGACAGGCGCCGACGGCGCGGCTGACTCTGGCCCGTAGACGAGGAGAAACGTCGATCGTCGAGCGCAACTTCATTGAGAGCCGTGGCATGAATTGGTGGCGGCGCTCCCTAGCGAGCCTGACATCTCGCCGGAAGCGCGGTATCCCTGAACTTGGCGCTTTTCCGCCGAACACCGGGTCTTTTTTTCTTTGTCGGCCGGTGGCAAGGCGCGTTGCAGACCACATATGAGCAGTCATGTGGACGGTCACTGAAGTGGTCGATGGAGAGGAGCGAAGCGATCGCTTCCCCACCGCCTCGAAAGCGCTGGACTTCGCCCTTCGCTCCGAGACGCCCTCGGGTGTCGTGATTTTTAATCCCGATGGCCTGCCGGAAACGATGGAAGGTGTCAGGCGGCACGTGCTTGAAGGAAAGGCTCCTTGACGAAGGCGGGCCCAACGCGCACCCCCCGGGGTGAGAGCCGGTTAAATCCCAGGACGGCAGTCACAAGATTCAGCTTCGCCGCCGCTCGGTCGCCACCAGGACGATCGGTCTCCGCGACGCCTTCGGCCCGGCGCGGATGACGACCCGCACGCAATATCCGGGTTGACGTTCGGACCGACCGCATAGGTTCGTCACATTTCTCGCGCAAAGCGGAGCCGCACCAACGCGAGACCGCGCGATGACGTCCACCCCCCGGCGAGAGTTCCTGACCCTGGTGGCGGGCTCAGCTGTCGCGGCGGGCGCCAGTTGGCCCGCGATCGCCAAGGCGCTCGCCGTTCCACCCAACCGCACGACCCGCTCGATCAAGGACGTGGAGCACGTGGTGATCCTGATGCAGGAGAACCGCGCCTTCGATCACTATTTCGGGACCTTGCGGGGCGTGCGCGGGTTCGGCGATCCGAGGCCGGTGACCCTGCCTTCCGGTCGGCCCGTGTGGTTCCAGCCGGACCCTCAGAACCCCGGCGGCCATGTGCTGCCGTTCCGCCTGGATGGCGCGGCGACCAGCGCCCAGGTGATGGGGAGCCTGGACCACAGCTGGAAAGGATCCCACGAGCGGTGGAAGCGCCACGACGCCTGGGTCGAGGCCAAGTCGCGCCTGACCATGGGCTATTTCACGCGCGCCGACCTGCCGTTCTACTACGCGCTCGCCGACGCCTTCACGGTGTGCGACGCCTACTATTGCTCGATCTTCGGCCCGACGAACCCCAACCGGATGTTCCTGTTCACCGGCACCAATGGCCTGACCGTGGGCGAGAGCGGGCCAAATGCGGTGGATAATCCGCCCGAGGAGCCCAATCAGACAGCCGACATGGCCCATGACAGCCCGGCCTATGCGGGCTTCGGGTGGACGAGCTACGCTGAACGGCTGCAAGCCGCCGGGGTCTCGTGGAAGGTCTACCAGGAGTACGACAACTACAGCGACAATCCCCTGGCCTTCTGCCGGGCGTTTCGCGGCGTCAGCAGGGACTCGCCGCTCTATCAGCGCGGCCGCGACTGGGTGGCCGGGTCGACGCCCGAGAATGCGAAGTCCTCCCGTGGCGAGCATCTGGTCGCCGCCTTCAGGCGCGACATCGCCGCCGGGACCCTGCCGCAGGTCTCCTGGATGGTCGCCCCCTACATCATGTGCGAACACCCGAGCGCCAGCCCGGGGTATGGCCAGTCGCTGACCGCCCGCCTGCTCCAGGCGCTGGCCGACCACCCCGAGACCTGGGCCCGGACTGTCTTCCTGCTGACTTACGACGAGAACGACGGCTTCTTCGACCACGCGCCGCCCCCGCTGCCGGCGGTGAATTCCGCCATGGGCGCTTCCACGGTCGACGTCGCCGGAGAGATCTACCAGGGTGAGCCGGTCGGTCTCGGACCTCGGGTGCCGATGCTTGCGATCTCACCGTGGAGCCGGGGCGGCTGGGTGGATTCCGAGGTGTTCGATCACACCTCGATCATCCGCTTCCTCGAGCGGCGCTTCGGCGTCGCCGAGCCGAACATCAGCGCTTGGCGGCGGGCCGTGTGCGGCGACCTGACCTCCGTGTTCGACTTCGAGGGACGGGCCGGCCGAACGATGCGCGCCCGCTTGCCGGAGGCGTCATCGGTGATGGCGAAAGTGGACTCTGCCGCCAGCTTGCCCGCGCCCAGGGCGCCCGACCGCCAAGCCCTGCCGACCCAGGAGCCCGGCGGCCGACCCGCAAGACCCCTGCACTACAGGCTGGACGCACACGCCTCGGTGACGGCGGGGCGCGTCCGTCTGACGTTCGTCAACGACGGTGTGGGCGGAGCCGCCGTCAGTGTCTGGCCCTTGGGCGCCGAGGCCGGCCCCTGGTTCTACACCATCGGCGCGGGAGCCCGCCTGGTGGCGGATCACCCCATCGGACCCGATGGCTACGACCTCTCCGTTCACGGACCCAATGGCTTCTTCCGCCGGTTTGTCGGCTCCTCGGCGGGGGGGCCGGAAGTCGAGGTCACCTACGTTCCCGAGCGGGATGAGCTCGCCCTGACGCTCACGAGCGCGGGCGCGGATCGCCGCCTCACGGTGACGCCCGGCGTCTATCCCCATGGCCAGGCCCGCAGCCATGCCGTCGAGACGGATCGGGCCGTCGTCGACGTCTGGAAGATCGGCGGAACGGCGCACTGGTACGATCTGATCGTCACCTCCGAGGCCGATCCCCGCTGGCGGCGCCGCCTCTCGGGACATATGGAGACCGGACGGCCCAGCTTCAGCGACCCCGCCATCGCCTGACGAAAGCGGCGCCGGCATTGCCGACGCCGCCTCGCCTTCCCAATCCGAATACGCGTTGGCTCGTGACTCAGCCAACTCGGTGGGATTGCCTCTTAGTCCTGAGCCCGCCCCTGGGCCGAGGACTGGCCTTGCCCGGCCGACTGGCTCGTCGTTCCGAAGCCGCCGCGCCCCGCCTGGACGCCAGCGGTCCGGCTGAACGACGCGCCGCCATTCGCGGACCCGCCACCCATCAGGGCGCCACCCGGCCTGGAGGCGCCGAACGAACCGCTCGTGTTCCCGTTCGCCGATCCGGCGCCGCCGACCGTCGCCCCGGCCGAGCGCGTGCGCGGCTGGACCGAGGGGCTCGCGGCGGCCTGCCCCGACCCCGAAGCCGAACCGGCGGCGTTCCCGGTCGCCGATGTGGACCGACCCGCGGCCGTGCCCGCTTGGCCCGCGCCGGAGAGGGCGCCGGTCGCCGACTGATCCAGAGTCCCGGTGGCGCCGCCGGCGCTATCGGCGACGCCGCCCACGGCGCTCGCGCCGCTCATCGCCGTTCCGGCGAGGGCGCCAGCCGCCGAAGCGCCGGAGCCCGCGCCGTTGACCGCCTGGCTGAGGCCGGCCTGACCCGCGCCGGACGCCGAACCGGTTACGCCCTGGCTCACCGAGCCAGCCAGCCCCTGGCCTCCGGACGCCGTACCCGTCACGCCGTTGGTAACCGTGCCGGCGAGGCCGCCCGCTCCGGCCAGCCCTGCGTTCGGCGAGAGCGCGCCGAGGCGTCCCGACCTGGGCAGAGTGCCTGCCGATCCGCTCACCGAATGGCTGATCCCGCCGGCGCCGGACCCCATCAGGGAACCGGTCCCCCCGAGACCACCTGCCCCAGCCGGGCCGAGCGCACCAGTAATGGAGCCGGCGCCACCCAGCATTCCGCCTACGGCTCCCGAGCCACCCAGCAATTGTGCATGAGCCGGGATGGCGCCCACCAGAGCCGACGTGATGATCGCCGCAATCCCAAGATCAAATTTCTTCATGATCGCATCTCCGATTGTTCTGGGGTCTCAAAGCGGACCCGATAATCAGAGAACGACCCGTTCCCGCGGTTTCATCCCTGGCGGACAATTATTTTTTTGCGTGAACGCTGCGCGGATCGGTTCGGCAGGATTCGCAAACGACGCCGCGGCCCACGTCCCCATGGCCGGGCCGCGCCTCGGCGGACACGGTGGCCAGGGCCTTGGGAGCATCGGCGTCCGCCAGGGCGAGCCGGGCGGCCACCAGGGGGGCGGCGAACGAGGTGCCGCGGACCACGCTGTAGCCTCGGCCGGGCGACGCCGCGGCCATGTCCGCGCCCGGCGCGGCGAAGTCCAGGTGGCTGGCGCGGCCGGCCTCGAGCAGGGCGTGGTCGTGCGCGTCGACCCCTGTCACCGCGATCACGCCGGGATAGGACGCCGGATAGAGCGGCGGCGCGGCCGGCCCGTCATTGCCCACCGCCGCCACGACCAGGATGCCCCGGGCGCGCAGGGCGTCGACTCCCCGCTGGAGCAACTGGTTGGGCGGGCCGACCAGGCTGATGGTGACCACCTCGACCTTTCGCCGGGCAAGCCAGGCGAGGCCGTCCACGATCGCCTCGGCCGAGCCCGCCGCCGCCTGGCCGCCGTAGACATCCGCCACCAGGAGCGGGCGCCCGCGCGCCGCACCCGAGAACCCACCGTCCGAGCCGACCAGCAGCGAGGCGATTGCGGTGCCGTGCCCGGTCGGCTTGGGCCCGCCCGGGGTGAAGCCGCGCTGCTCGATCGCGGCCGACGCCAGGCAGGGATGGGCGGCCACCCCGCCGTCGACCATGCCGATGGCTCCGCCCGCTCCCAGCGATCCGATGCGGCCGCCGCCGGCCGCGCCGGCCTGGGAGAAGGCGTTCAGGCCGGCGCCGGCCGGCTCGAAGACGTGGTTGAGCTCGAACGCGCTGGCGGGATCGAGGTCGCGGATGATCCGCAGCCCCTCGGCGGCGCTCTTGCCCCTGGGTGGCGCGAGCACGGTCATGGCGAGGTTCAGGTCGGGCTGGGTCTCCTCGCGCAGGCGGCGAAAGCCCGCCGCCTCGGCCCGGGCCAGGACGGCTGGCGAGGGGTCGATGGCGATCACTTCGCCTCGGCGCACCGGATTGCCGGAGCGGTCCGCTTCGAGCTGCGACCGGTTGGCCTCGATGAGGGTCCTGAGGCGCTGGCGGCGCAGATCGAGCAGGCTGGGGGCGTCGAGCCCCTCGGCGGCCACGCCGAGACCCAGGTCGCCGACCGCCGCGCCCGCGCGCGGAACAGTCTGGGTGACCGGGGAACCGTTCAGCAGCTGGCCCGGCAGGCCGGTCACCCCGCCCGCCACGCCCCCTATTCCGCCCCGCAGAAGCTGCGCATGAGCGACACTGGCGGACAGCACGGCGGCCGATACGAACAGAAGGCGCCAGCAGGTTGATCTCGTCACGATAAACACCCTGTTTTTTCATGGTCGTTGCAGTAAACGAGCCGGGTCCGACGTTTACTCCAGCATGAGACGGTTTTTTCATTCCTGCCCGATCGGAAAACGCCTTCGACCGCGGTCTTGGGGAACAGCTGCCCCGCTTGCGACGGTTCGCGCTGAGTCTCAGCCGCGATGCGGCGGACGCCGACGATCTGACCCAGCAGACCCTCGAGAAGGCGCTGCGCTCGCGGGACCAGTGGCAGGCGGGCACCCGCCTGGACTCCTGGCTCTACCGGATCATGCGCAACGCCTGGATCGATACGCGTCGGGCGCGGGCGCGCACCTCCCGGGTGACGGCGCCGGAGGAAGAGGGCGCGCAGGTCGGTCAAGATCCACGGCCGAGTCTGGAAGCGGGACTCGAGCTTGCCCGGGTGAGGCGGGCCATGGACCAGCTGCCCGACGACCAGCGCGTGGCGGTGGCGCTCGTGCTGATCGAGGGCTGTTCGTACGAGGAGGCGGCCACCATCCTCAATATTCCGGCCGGCACCCTGTCGAGCCGGCTGGTCCGAGGGCGAACGGCCCTGTTGGCGCGGCTCGGCGGGACCTGAGCCGATGATCGACGACAAGACCCTGCTGGCCTACGCCGACGGCGAACTGGAGCCGAGCCGCGCCGAGGCCGTGGAACGCATGCTGGCGGAAGATCCCGGCCTGGCCGCGAAGCTGGAACAGCACCGGCGCCTCGCGGCGGGACTGCGGGCCGCCTACGATCCCGTCCTGAAGGAGCCCGTCCCCGAACGCCTGGCGCGGACGGCGCAGGGCGGGGGGACCGTGATCAGCCTGGCCGAGGCGCGGGTGGCGCGCGCGGCCAGGTCCGCTCCGATGCGCAACTGGCGCGCCGGTGGGCTGATCGCCGCCGGGCTCGTGGGCGCGATCATTGTCGGGCAGGCGCTCTGGACTCCCCATACCGGGCCCGTCGCGGAGCGCGCTGGGCGGTTGGTGGCCTCGGGCGACCTTGGGCGCGCCCTCGACACCGAGCTCTCCGGCGGCGAGAGCGCCGTCCGTGTCCAGCTCACCTTCCGGGACCGGGCCGGGTCGATCTGCCGGAGCTTCACCGGGGCCCTCGCGGGCGGGGTCGCCTGCCGCGAGGACGGCCACTGGGCGCTCGAGGCGCTTTTCCCCGGCGACGGTCAGACCGGGACATACAGAATGGCGACGAGCGGCGATCCGCGCGTGCTTGAGACCGTCACCCATACGATGAGCGGCGACCCCTTCGACGCCACGCAGGAACGCGCGGCGAGGGCGCGCCACTGGGCGCCCGCGCCGCACTAACTTCATCGCCTACGGATCGACGCGCGCCTCGGCGTAGCCGCTGAGCACCTCTACGCCGTTCTGGTTGACCGTCTTGACGTCCAGTTCGACGACCTTCTTGCCGTCCTTGTCGGTGACCGCCTTCACGGTCGCCGTGGAATCCAGGGTGTCGCCCGGCCAGACCTGGCTGGTGAAGCGTACGCCGTATTTGGTCAGGCGCGCGTCGCCGACATAGTCGGTGAGCATCTTGCCGGTCATGCCCATGGTCAGCATGCCGTGGGCGAAGACGCTGGGATAGCCGGCCACCTTGGTGGTGAAGATCTCGTCGGAGTGCAACGGGTTGTAGTCGCCGGAGGCGCCGGCGTACTGCACGAGTTGGGTGCGCTTGAGGTCTTCCACCAGGCGGGCGGTGTGGGTGTCGCCGACCTTCAATTCGCTCGCTTTCAGAGCCATGCGTCCCTCCTATTGCTGATCGACCGGGCGTTCGGTGCGCACGCCGACGCCTCGGGCGGTGATGACCAGTTCGCCGTTCTGGTCACGATATTCGGTCACCGTCTCGGAGAAGATCAGCTTGCCCGACCGGCGACCTTCCTTCTCCCATGTCTTACCAGGCAAGTTGGTGGCGGTGAGCACGTCGCCGGGCTTCACATGGCGGTGGTACTCGAAGTGCTGCTCGGCGTGCAGACCGCCGCCGTTCCCCCCTCCGCCGCCGCTACTCTCCCGGGTGACCCCGCTGGGGTTCTTGCCCGAGCCGAACCAGGGCTTGCCGGGCCTGGGCCGCAGGACATAGTCGGGATCGAACTGGGCGCTGGCCTGGGCGAAGGTGGGCGGGGCGATGATCCCGCCAGCCTCGGTCTTCTTGGCGTACTCCGCATCGGCGTAGACGGGATTGTCGTCGCCCACCGAGCGGGCGAACATCAGGATGTGCGTCGCTTCGACGGGAAATGTCTTTACGGCCATGGGCTTCCTCTCTCGTTCGGCCTTCCTTGCCGGGCCAAGGCTAGATGAGCGGGGTTTGAGCGCCCGCGTCAATCACGGATCGAGCACTTCCCGCCCTAGGGCGTTCGCCGCCGAAGTGGGAACCGGTTCGGCGATCAGCGAACGCCCCAGCGTTTGCGCTAGGCCTTGCGGAAGCGGAGGGTCATCCGGTCGCTCTCGCCGATCGCCTCGTATTTCGCAGGATCGAAGGCCGCCGGGGTCGGCTGGTCCTTCGCATGCGTGCGCCGGGTCGGGGGCAGGGTCCAGACGCCGAACGGATGGTCCTTGGTGTCCTTCGGATAGGCGTTGACCTCGGAACTGCCGTCGAGGTGAAAGCCCGCCTTCTCCACCGTTCCGGTCAGGAAGGCCACGGAGACATAGCCGTCGTGCGCGTCGGGAACCATCGGGCGCGGGTCGGCGCGGTGTTCCTCCACGCCGAGGACCGCCGCCGGCTTGAGCGCCGCATGGAAGTCCGCGAGGGCCTTGCCCAGCCGTCCCGGCGTCCACATCCAGTCGTGGATGTTGCGCGAGGTGAATACCAGATCGGCGGTCGCGTCCGGAACCAGTGGGCCGCTCGTCGCCGCGAAGGGAACGACGGTGATGTCGCCCCACACGGACGGATCGGCGTAGCGGGCTTTGAACGCCGCCGGGTCGCCGCCCTGGGCCGCGACGTAGCGGCCCCCCGTCGCCTTGAGATAGGGGACCAGGATCTCGGTCCAGTAGCCGCCGGCGGGCTCGATCTCGACCACGGTCATCCCTGGCGCAAGGCCCCAGAAGGCCACGGTCTCGGCGGGGTGGCGCCACGGATCGCGGACGCGGTTCTTGGCCGTGCGCTGGGGTCCGTCCACCGCGGTCCGCAGGGCGTCCCCAGGCGCGCCGAACGCCCGCGTGGCGAGGCCGGCGATGGGTAGGGTCGAGAGGGCGAGGGCGAGCTGGCGACGGTTCATGGGACCTCCAGGCGGGCGGCGGGGCGCGACGACCTGCTTTCCTAGGCCTTCGGCGTGACGGTTGGAACCTTATGGGTCTCTGTGCGTCATCGGACACAAGCGCTGCCGACGAGGCGGCGCGCTGGGAGACATCCATGAAGCGGCTTCTTCTCATCACCTGCGCGCTCGCCACCTTCGGCGGGGCGACCGGGGCTTGGGCGGTCAGCGACACGGCCAAGGGCGCGGCGGCCGGAGCGGTCGGCGGCGCCGTGGTGGCCGGCCCGGTG
>JAQGIW010000176.1 GCA_028290905.1 Caulobacteraceae bacterium
CGGCGCCCGCGCCTGGTTCGATCCGGACGGCGGCCTCGGGGCCCTGGACGCCGCCGCGGCCGCCATGGCCCCGCTGCTCGGCTGGTCGGCCGCGCGAGCCGCCGAGGAGATCGCCGGATGCCGCTCCCGGCACGCCAAGGACCTTGCGTCGATGAGAGCGGAGCCTGTGAGGGCATGACGGATGAGTACCTGACCGGCCTCCAGACCCTCTACGACGGCGAGGTGATGGGCGAGCGGCTGCTGCTGGCCCTGCACGCCGAGGCCCGGTCGCCTCGCGAGGCCGACCACTTCGCGGCCATCCTGCAACTGGAGACCGAGACCAAGGCGCGGCTGCGCCCGTTGTTGCTCAAGTATGGCATGAACCTCGCCGAGACGGCTGATCTCGGCGGCATACCGGCGCGGCTGGCGAACTACGCCAGCAATAGCTGGCGCGACTACACCACCGCCACGGCGCGCAGGCTCACTGGCGTGTTGCGCGGCTACGAAGCCATCGCCTCGCTCGCTCCACCCGAGGATCAAGCCATCCTGCAAGCCGTGGTCCGCCACGAAGCCGCGCTCCTCGACTGGGCGCGAGCGGAAGCGGCTGGCGAAACCGATCAGTCCCTGGCGGCGATCGTCGCCCTGCTGTGCTTCCCGCCGACGCTTTCCGCCTGAGGCTGGGCGTCTTCGGCTTCCGAGGCCAGCCGCGCCGCGAACGCCACGATCTTGCGGCCGGCCGCCATCAGCTCGGGCTCGGGAAGTGTGAGGGAAATCCGCACATGGCCCGCGGCGCTCGGCCCGAAGGCGTCGCACGGCAGCACGGCCACGCTTTCCTCGTCCAGAAGACGGCGGGCGAAGGCCAGGGACGGGAGCCCGGTGGGGCGGACGTCCAGAAGCGCGAACATTCCGCCCTCGGGCGCCCTCAGCCGGCATCGGGGCGCGGCCTCCAGCAGGGCGGAGAATGCCGCGGACCGCCGGCGGTAGGTCTCGCGCAGGGCGGCGACCTCCGGCAGATCCCGCTCCAGCGCCGGGAGCACGCCCTCCTGGATGAACGGTGGTCCACCGAACAGCATGCAGAGGACGAGATTGGTCACGCGCTCGACCAGCGGCGCCGGCCCGGCCACCCAGCCGAAGCGGAAGCCGGGAATGGCGTGCGACTTGGACAGGCTCGAGACCACGATGGTTCGATCGGCCATGTCCGCCAGGCTCCAGGCGCTCACGTGGGCGCGGGCATAGGCCATGTCCTCATAGACCTCGTCGGAGATCAGCCACAGGTCGTGTCGCCGGCAGAGGGCGGCGATGGCGTTCATCTCCTCCTCGTCGAACACCGCTCCGGTGGGATTGTGCGGCGTGTTGATCCAGATCGCCCGCGTGCGCGGGGTGATCGCCCGCTCCATGGCGGCGAGATCGGGGTGGAAGCCGCGGGCGGGGTCGAGGGGGACGTTCACCATCCGCGCGCCGCAGGCCGAAATCACGGCGGGATAGGTGGCGTAGACGGGTTCCGGCAGGATCACCTCGTCGCCCGCTCCGGCGACGCATTGCAGGGCGGCGAAGACGCCCGCCTGCGCGCCGGGCATGACGATGACATTGGCGCTCGCACAGGCCCGGCCCGTCCTGCGCTCGATCCGCGCGGCGATGGCGGCGCGAACCGCCGGCAGGCCGGCGTAAGGCGAATAGCCCTTGCGGCCTCGCCGCAGGGCCGAGACCGCCGCCTCCACCACCACCTCGGGCGCCGCCTGGTCCGGATCACCGATGGTCAGGAAGGTGACGTCCCGGCCCGTCGCGCGCAGCCGCGTGGCCTCGTTGTGGACCGTCCATGCGTCGGCGCCGCTGACGGAAAGCCGTTCGGCCATGGGAGAGAACTGCATTGGCTGGGCCCGGAGGGGAAGGGGGGAGACCTCGGCTTTAGGGCGGAACGGAGCGGCGGCCAAGCCTTCGGTCGCCTGCATTGATTCCGCCGCGGGCGGCGCGCACAAGCGCGGCGGGGAGGCACGGTGCATGGCTTCAGCGATCGCGGATGCGCTTCGAGGGCTGCTCGGCGAGGCCAAGGTCGACGCCGATCCGGCCGCGCTCGCCGCCCGCCGCCACGACTACTGGGTGCTGAGCGCGATCCGCGACCACGTCGGCGAACCGGGGCCCTCACCCGCCTGCGCGGTGCGCCCCGCCAGTGTGGCCGATGTCCAGGCCACCCTGCGGTGGGCCAACGAGACGGGAACGCCGGTGATCCCCTTCGGGCTCGGCAGCGGGGTGGTCGGCGGGGTGATCGCTAGCCCAGAGGCGATCCTGCTGGACCTGGGGGCGATGACGGCCGTCCGCTCGATCGATCCAGTCAACCTGCTGGCCAGCTTCGACGCCGGATGCAACGGCCTGGAGGCGGAGAAAGCGGTCGCTGCGCAGGGCCTGACGATCGGCCATTGGCCGCAGTCGGTGGCGGTGAGCAGCGTCGGCGGCTGGGTGGCGACGAGGGCGTCCGGCCAGTTTTCCAGCGCCTACGGCAACATCGAGGACGTCGTCCATGCGATCGAGGCGGTGCTCCCGGACGGCGAGGCGGTGACTCTCGGCAAGGGACCACGCGCCTCCGCCGGCCCCGACCTGCGCCAGCTGATGCTGGGCAGCGAGGGAACGCTCGGGGTGATCACCGGGGTCACCTTCTCCCTCCGACGCGCTGCGCAGGCCAGGGCCGTCTCGGCGTTCGAGACGCCCGACATGCGCACCGGCTTCGACTTCCAGCGGGAGGTGATCCAGGGCGGCTGGCGACCGCCGGTGGTGCGCCAGTACGACGAGCGCGAGAGCCGGCGCCTGGACGCTCGCGCCACCGCCTGCCTGATCCTGATGGTCCACGAGGGTCCGGCGGCCCTGGTCGCCGCCGAGACCGCCGCCGTGGCCGACCTCGCCGCACGGATGGGGGTGGCCAGGGCGCCCGCCGACATCGTCGAACACTGGCTGGACCACCGCAACACGGTGCCCAGCTGGGACGTCTTCCTCCAGCGGGGCATCGTGCTGGACACCGTCGAGGTCTCCGCCGACTGGAGTCGCATTGCGCCCATCTACGACGACGCGGTCGCGTCCCTGAGGGAGATCCCGGGCTGCCTGGCGGGGTCGGCACACAGCTCGCACGTCTATCGCAGCGGCCTCAATCTCTACTTCACCTTCGCCGTCCAGACGTCAGACCCCGCGGCGATGGAGGGGATCTACCTGGACGCCTGGCGCCGGATCATGGAGGCGACCGACCGCCATGGCGGCAGCCTCTCGCACCACCATGGCATCGGCCGGGTGCGGCGGCCCTACCTCGAGCGGGAGCTGGGTCCCGGCGGCGTCGCTCTGCTGCGCAGGGTGAAACAGGCGCTGGACCCGCGAGGGATCATGAACCCCGGCGTCCTGATCCCCGATGCCTGAGCTGATCCTGGCCGTCGACGTCGGCACCACCTCGACGCGGGCGGCGGTGATGACGCCGGACGGCGCCGTCGCCGGCCGGGCGGCCGCGCCGCTGAAGTCGACCCATCCGGCGCCGGGGCGGGTGGAACAGGACGCCGGCAAGGTCTGGCGCGCGACGCGGCGGGTGATGGCCGGCGCCCTCAGGGCGGCGGATCGCGCGCCCGCCGACATCGCCGCGATCGGCCTGACCACGCAGAGGGCGAGCGCGGTGGTCTGGGACCGCCGGTCCGGCAAACCGCTCTCGCCCCTGGTGGTGTGGAGCGATCTGCGCGGCGTGGCGCGCGCCACCGAGCTGGCCCGGGCCGGCTTCATGCTCGCCCCGCAGCAGGCGGCGACCAAGCTGGAGGCGGTGCTCGCGCAGGTGAAGGCGCCGCGGGACCATATCGCCTGGGGGAATATCGACAGCTACCTGATTTTCCGGCTGACCGGCGGCGCGGTCCACGCCACCGACCGCAGCCAGGCGTGGCCCAGCGGCTACCTCGGCTTTCCCGGCCTCGGCTGGAATGCACCGCTCATCGAGCACCAAGGTCTCGACCCGGCGATGTTCCCGGTCCTGCGGGATACCTGGGGTCCGATGGGCGTGACCGCCCGAGCCGCGTTCGGCGCCGAGGTTCCGGTTACCGCCGATGTGGCCGACCAGCAGGGCGCCCTGATCGCCCACGGGACGGCCGCGGGGACCGCCAAGATCACCTGGGGAACCTCGGCGACCTTCGACCTGGCGACCGGGACCGCCTTCACCTTTCCGGGACCGGCCGCTCCGCCCCTGCTCGTCTCCTCGACCTCCGGCGAGACGCTCTGGTGCGTGGAGGGGATGGTGCTCTCGGCCGGAGCGGCGCTCGACTGGCTGCGCGAGACCTGCGGCCTGGGCGGCCACGACCGGTTCGAGGCCCTTGCGGCGCAGGCCCCTGACGCAGGCGGGGCGGCCTTCCTGCCGGCCCTCCAGGGCCTGGGCGCGCCGCATGGCGATCCGGCCCGGCGCGGCGTCCTGGCGGGCCTGACCAACGCCGTCGGCCGGCCGCAGTTGGCGCGGGCCGGACTGGAGGGGCTGGCGTTCCGGGCCCGGGAGGTTGTCGAACACGTCTATGGCCTGACCGGCCAGAACCCGCCGGAGGTCCTGGGCGTCGATGGCGGATTGGCGACGAACCACACCTTCCTTCAGGTGCTCGCCGACCTCATCGGACGCCCGGTCCGCCGGCACGCGATGGCGGAGGCGACCCTGCTGGGCGCGGCCATGTGCGCGGGGCGCGGGGCGCGGATACTGAGCGACACCGACGCCGCGGCCCTGGTCCGCTTCGAGCCGCCGGTCGCCCCCAGCCTCGGCGCCGACGAGGCCGCCGCCCGGTTTGCCGCCTGGCGGTCGGCGGTCTACGGCTGAGCGCGAAGAGACAACGACAGGTACGTCCGATGCAGACCGTCAATCTCGCGCACCTCCCGAACGTGAGCCGCCTGACGCTGGGCGGCGGCGGTCTCGGCCGGCTGTGGGGCGAGACGACGCTGGACGAGGCGGTCGCCACCATCCACGCGGCCGTGGACGCCGGGATCACCCTCATCGACACCGCGCCATCGTACCGCGACTGCGAGCAGGTGATCGGCGAGGCCTTCCAGGGCGCTCTCCCCGCCCACGTCCGGATCACCACCAAATGCCAGCTCGGCGAGCCGCCCCAACGCGAATCTGGGCCCGGCGAAGTGGCCGAGCGCATGGAGGCGTCGCTGGACGCCAGCCTGGCCGCCATGCGCATTCCTCGCGCCGACCTCTTCTTCCTGCACAGCAACATCCGACCGGACGACTACGCTTTCGCCCGCTTCGACGAGCGCCGGACGACCTTCGCCACGCCCTGGAGCCTCTATGTGAACGAGGTGGTTCCGGCGATGGAGGACCTCAAGCGCCGGGGCCGGATCGGCGGCTGGGGGATCACCGGCGTCGGCGTGCCGGGAACGATCCTGGATTCCCTGGCCCATGACCCGAAGCCCGACGCGGTGCAGGCCGTGGCCAATCTGATGGACAGCGCCGGGGGGATGCGCAGCTTCGCCGAGCCGACGCGGCCGCGCGAGATCATCGCCGCGGCCAGGGCGCGGGGGGTCGGGGTGCTGGGGATCCGGGCCGTGCAGGCCGGGGCCCTGACCGCCGCCGTCGACCGCGCGCTCAAGGAGAGCCACCCGGAGGCCGCCGATTGGCGCCGGGCCGCGCCGTTCCGCGCCCTCTGCGCCGAACTGGGCGTCGATCCCGCCCTGCTGGCCCACCGCTACGCCCTGTCGATGGAGGGCGTCGATACGGTGATCCTGGGGGTCAAGAATCGCGGCGAGCTGGCCCAGTGCGTCCAGGCCGAGGCGATGGGCCCTCTGCCCTCCGACCTGCGCGGCCGGATCGACGCCCTCGGCCTCGCCGAGGCCTGAGCCGCCCGACCCTCGTCAGGCCCTCGCCGCGGCGACGCAGACCTTGGCCTTCTCGAAGGTTTCCTCGGGCGACTGGCCCGCCCGGTAGAGTTCGGAGCCAAGCCCGAAGCCGACGGCGCCCGCCTCCCGCCAGGCGCCCATCTGGGCCGGACCGACGCCGCCGACCGGATAGAGCCGCACGTGCGGCGGCAGGACCGCCTTCAGCGCCTTCAGGTGACCGGGCCCATAGGTCGAGGCGGGGAACAGCTTGAGCAGCCGCGCCCCCGCCCCGAGCGCCGCGAAGGCCTCGCTGGCGGTGGCGAAGCCCGGCAGGGGGGTGAGGCCCAGCTGGACGGTCCGGGCGATGACGACGACGTCCGTGTTGGGCGAGACCACGAAGAGGGCGCCGGCGGCGCTGACCTCGTCGACGGCGGCGTGGGTGAGCACGGTCCCCGCCCCCACCGCCATGCGGCCGCCGAGTTCGGCCGCAGCCCGCCCCACGCTCTCCAGGGGCCGCGGCGAGTTGAGCGGGATCTCCACCGCCCGTACGCCGCCCGCCAGGAGAGCCTCGCCATGGGCGATGATCTCCTCCGGCGCGACGCCGCGCAGGATCGCCACCAGGGGGCATTGGGACAAGGCGTCTTCCAGGATCATGGCGCGGCGGCCCAGATGCGGGTGAGGCCGGCGATGACCGCGGTCTCGCCGTCGGCGATTTCGCAGCCGACGCCGCGGGCGGTGAGGACGCGGGCGTAGCGGTCGCACAGGCGCGCCGTTCCGACCACGTGCGCCACCTTCTCGTCGGCCGAGGCGACTGCCGGCCACACGGAGGCGATCTCGGCCCCGATCAGCAGGCCCGAAAGCCAGGACGGCGCGGCGGCGGGCGGCAACTGGCCCGAGACGGTCAGGCCGCGCAGGCCGAAGAGGCGGCTGGCCAGGGCCCCGCCGTCGCCCGCCGCGGCCGCACCCCGGTCGAAAGCCTCCGGATCGAAATCCTCGTCGCTGGGCGGAGGATTGAACTTCAGCACGCTGTGCGACCCCAGCAGGTCGTAAAGCTCGCCCGTCATGGCGGTGACGAAGCGGGTCACGTGCCCCTCCTCGATGCGCACCCACTTGGCGTGGGTGCCCGGATGGCAGAGCAGGTGGCGGCCGTGCAGCCGGGCCGGGTCGGCGGCCTGCCAGCCCAGCACCTGGGTCTCCTCGCCGCGCATCAGGTCGGGGCCGACCAGGCCGGCGCAGGTGAGGCCGGGGACGATGCGCACGCCGGGCGCCACCTCCAGCAGGTTTCCCGCCAGCTTGGCGAGCGACACGGGACACTCGAGGTACGGTGCATTGGCCCAGCCGAGGGTCGAGCCGATCATGCCGCAAAGAAGGGCCGGCAGGTCCTGGGCCCCCAGCGCCGGGCGCACCTCGCTTTCGAAGCGGGCCGCCGCTTCGCCGGGGGCGAGCTGCGAGACGCCAAGCGGGAACTCGGCGCGTTGCAGCACCGTCCCCGCCTCCTCGAGCCGCCAGGCGCGCAGGTTGGTGGTGCCCCAGTCGACCGCCAGGAAGGGTCCGGAGCTCATCGAGGGTTCGGAAGTGGGGTCATGCGCGCTTCAGATAGTTGAGCGGGCGGGCGGCGAACAGGTTCCCGTCAATGCGGCGCTTGCTCAGCCTCGGCGGGTGTGGAATGGATCGGCTGCAAAAAAAAAGCAGTTCTGACTGTTTTGGAGGAAACCGATGGTCACCTCGCCGATCGGTGCGGTGGATGTGGTCGTGCTGGGGACAGGCGCCGCGGGGTTTTCCGTGTTTCGCGGCGAAGCCAGATTAGATGAACCACGAAGACACGAAGGACACAAAGACGGGCGGACCGGTGCACGCGCCTTCGTGGCCCTTCGTGTCTTCGTGGTGAAAAGGACATCCTGAGGAGGTCACAACCCTCGATATTCAGGGCGCGAAGCGGGCCTCCAGCCACGGTGGCAGGGTTTCGGGGAGGGCATCCAGGGGGCCGGAGGATAGGAGGAGGATGACCTCGTCTCCCGCCAGGGTGGCGCTGAGATCGGCGAGGACGGCGGAAGCATTCGTCACCGAGGTGACCTGAACGCCGGCGGCGGCGATGCGCTCGGCGATCTCACCTTGCGTGGACTGCGCCCGGCCCGCCCCGTGCCGGGGCGGCGGCAGCAGGAGGACGCGGCCCACGCCCTCGAACACGGTGTCGTACCAGGCAAGCGCCGCGGGATCGCGCCAGCTGAAGGTGTGGGGCTCGAACACCACCACACAGGGGCGATCGGGGAAGTGGAGGAGGATGGCCTCGATCGCCGAGCGGGCCTTTTCGTAACTCGAACCGAAGCCCTCATAGGCCGGGATGCGCGAAGCGGTGGTCTTCTTGTCAAGTCGCCGGGCGACGCCCCGGAAGCGGCGGATCCCGCGCTGCAGCGCCTCCGCGCCCACGTCGCCGCGCTCCAGCAGCAGGGCGGCGGCGCCGACGATGTTCTCGATGTTGTGCAGACCAAGAAGCTCTGTCTCCAGGGGGATGCGGGCGCCGCCGGGGATGACGAGGTCGAACCGGGTGACCTCGCCGACGGTGAGGTTCTCGGCATGGTAGCCAGGACCGGGCTCGCGCCCGTACCAGACCACGCGACGTCCGGCGGCGAGGCGATGCAGCGCTTCGAAGGGGTGGGCGCAGACCAGCAGGGCGTCCGGCGGCAGGCCGGCGATCAGCTGTGCGAAGGGCGCCTCATAGTCGGCCATCGTCGGGAAGACGTTGACGTGGTCGTGTATGAGCGAGGTGATCAGCAGCGACTTCGGCGCATAGAGGGCGAACTTCGAACGCGGATCGCCCGGGCCGACGATGTACTCGTCGCCCTCCATGACGAAGAGCAGGTCGGTCCCCGAGCGGCCGGTGAGGGGGAGATCGAGCGGCACCGCGCCGATGAAGTAGCCCGGATCGCCACCCGCCTCGGTGAGGATGACGGCGAGCAGAGCGGTCACCGAGGACTTGCCGAACGAGCCGGCCACAACCACGGTGTCGCGCCCTGCGGTGTGGCGGCCGAGGAACTCCGGGAAGCTGTAGAGCGGCACGCCGCGGCGTTTCAGTTCCGCCAGTTCCGGATTGTGGGCCAGGTCCAGCTTCGCGCTGGAGCCGACCACCGCGGCGTCGACGTCCGGCGGCACGAGGCCCGCATCGAAGCCGACGTGGTAGGGGATGGCGAGGCGGCCCAGGTAGGTGGTGACCGGCGGAAACACCCCGTCGTCCGACCCCGAGACGGTGTGCCCCTCGGTGACCAGGATCGACGCCAGCGCGCTCATCCCGGCGCCGGCGATGCCGAGGAAGTAGAAGTTCATGGGGCGGAGGCCCCCTCCACCCCATGGGGGTCCCCCTCCCTCGGAGGGGGAGGAGGAGCGCGTCGCCGATTTCTCTCTTCCCCCCCTGGGGGAAGTACCCCCGAAAGGGGGGAAGGGGGCCGGGAAGGTGCGAGAAGTCTCACGACAGCGCCCTCAGCACCGCCCGGACCGGCGAGGAATCCAGCCCCGCCAGCCGCAGCGGCAGGGCGATCAGCTCGTAGTCGCCCGGCGGCACGTCATCCAGCACCAGCCCCTCGAGGATGCGCAGGTCGTGCGCCAGCACCGCCCGGTGCGCGTCCATGGTCTTGGAGGTCTCGGGGTCGAGCGACGGCGCGTCGACGCCGATCAGCACCACCCCCTGCCCCGCCAGCCAATCTACCGCCTCGGCCGAAACGGCGGTGAAGTCCGACACCCAGGCGTCGCGGGGAAACGTTTCGAAGGTGCGCAGCAGCACGCGAGGCGGAGGCTCCTCGATCCGCACCTCAAGGAACGCCCGCGTTACGACGGAGCCAGCGCCGCGCGCATCCACCACCCGGCAGCGGCCGAGATAGGGCGCGAGATCAACCGACGCCGCGTCCACTGCCCCCACCGCATAGTGCAGCGGCGCGTCGGCATGGGTTCCCGCGTGGGTGGTCGTCTCGAAGGCGGCGACGTTGACTGGAGACCCCTCCCCGATCGCCCAGCGCGGCCGATGCGAGAACGCCGTACCCCCCGGCCACACCGGCAGCCCGGGTCGAAGGACCTGGCTGATATCCCAGAGGCGGGGGACGCTGGGGCGTGACGAGGAGCTTGGCACGGCGGCGGTGTTACACGCCGGGCGGGATTCAAGGAAATGCCGGGCGCCGTTTTGCGGGCGCGATGTCCGCGTTCCGGACGCGGCGCCGGATCATTCCTACAGGCGTCTCTCTCCCGCGGCCAGCTCGCCGGCGATGACGACCCGCAGCGCCTGGAGATCATGCAGCACGGTCTGCCAGACGAACCGCGCGGCGACATCTTCGTAGTCATGGCGATAGACGTTGCCTGCGCCGGCCATGTCGCGCCAAGGTATAGTCGGATTGCGGGCCTTCAGGTCATCCGACAGGCGCCGCGACGCCTCCGAAATGATCTCCAGGCATCGAGTGACGGCGTAGACGGTGCGAAGGTCTTCCTGGAAGGAGGTCTCGTCGAAGCCGACGATCCAGTTTTCGGCCAGATCGATGTGATGAAGGATGTCGCGGAGGGCCGCGCCGCCGTCCCTAGAAGGCATAGACCGCGTCGGCGGTCGCGGCGGGGCGGAGGTGGGGCTTGAGCCCCTCGCGGCTGACCACGTCAACGGGACCAGGGAACAAGCCCGCAATGTAGTCCTTCAGGCCAGCATATTGCCAAACGCCTACCGAGGCGGCGGGCTCGATCTCGACCAGGATGTCGATGTCGCTGTCGGGGCGGTTGTCGCCGCGCGCGCGGGAGCCGAACAGGGCGGCATGGGCGACGCCTCGGGCGCGCAGTGCTTTCTCGCTCTCGCGCAGCGTGGTGATGATCTGCTGGCGGTCCATCCGGGGATGATACCACGGGATATCGGAATAGAAGAACGAGGCGGGCGGGGCGCCGGCGCTCCGAGCCGGTCTTCCTTTGCGCATCGCCACCGCCCCCTATATTCCCCCGCATGACCCAGCTTTCCGTCCTCGACCTCTCGCCCATCGTCCAGGGCGGCGACGCCTCGCAGTCGTTCCGCTCCAGCCTCGACCTGGCGCGGCACGCCGAGCGGCTGGGGTACAAGCGCTACTGGATGGCCGAGCATCACAACATGCCCGGCATCGCCAGCGCGGCGACAGCGGTGGCCCTGGCCCATATCGGCGACGGGACCTCGACGATCCGGATCGGCTCGGGCGGCATCATGCTGCCGAACCACGCCCCGCTGATGGTGGCCGAGCAGTTCGGCACCCTGGCGGCGCTGTTTCCCGGGCGGGTGGACCTGGGGCTGGGGCGGGCGCCGGGGACCGACCAGCTGACCGCCCAGGCCCTGCGCCGCCACCTGGCCGGCGGGGCGGACAGCTTCCCGCAGGACGTGGTCGAGCTGCTGCACTATTTCATGCCGCCGGCGCCGGGACAGGCGGTGCGGGCGGTGCCCGGGGCGGGGGCCGACGTCGAGGTTTGGATTCTCGGCTCCTCCACCTTCGGGGCGCAGCTGGCGGCCATGCTGGGCCTGCCCTACGCCTTCGCCTCCCACTTCGCCCCGGCCGAGCTCGACCGGGCCCTGGCCATCTATCGCGAGCGGTTCCAGCCGTCCGAGCGCCTAGCCCGTCCGCACGTGATGTGCGGGGTGACCGCCGTCGCCGCCGACACCGACGCCGAGGCGTGGCACCTGTTCAGCTCGCTGCAGCAGTCGTTCGTGGCTTTGCGCACCGGCCATCCCGGCCCCCTGCCCCCGCCGGTGGACGACATGGAGAGCCGCCTCGACAGCCAGGCGAAATACATGCTGAACCAAGCGCTCTCGGTCGCGGCGGTGGGATCGCCGGCGACGGTGCAGGCCGCGCTGGCGGCGCTGATCAAGCGCACGCGGACGGACGAGCTGATGGTGACGTCATCGATCTTCGACCACGCGGCCCGCCTGCGCTCCTACGAGATCGTCGCGGAGGTCCACGAGGCCCTCGCCGTGGCGGCGTAAGCCGCGGGTCATTGGTTTCGCAGGCGCCGCAGAGTCCGCAGATGTCGGAGGGGCCCTATCTGTGCCCGTCTGCGTAATCTGCGGTATAGGTCATGCGGCCTTCGGCCGAACGGCGACCGCTGGAAGTGTCCTAAGCGACACATAAGGTGCCGTTTCCTGGCCACATTTGAATGATCCATCGCGCGCCTTCGCCTAGGGCCCTGCCGGGGGATTTGCACGAGATGATGACCTTCGCCGCATGAAACTTGCTTCGACGTTGACGGCCGCGGCCGGCGCCCTGCTGCTGGCTGGCCTGGCCGCGGCGCCGGTGACCGCGCAGGGCCAGGCGACCTGCCAGGGCGAGCCAAGCGACACCAAGCTGCATGTCGTCGTCCAGGGCGTCCGTAGCGACGACGGGCTGATGACCGCCACCCTCTACGGCGACGACCCGGTCAGGTTCCTGAAGGGCGCCGGCGAGCTGAAGGTGTGGCGGGAACCGGCCAAGGCGCCGGTGACCGATATGTGCGTCTGGCTGCCCGGTCCGGGGACCTACGCCGTGGCGGTCTATCACGACGCCAGGCGGGCGATGCGCTTCACCCGCGGGCCGTTCGGAATACCGACCCAGGGATACGGCTTCTCCCGCAACCCCCACCTGTTCCTGGGTCCGCCGTCGCTGGGCGCGACGACCTTCCCGGCGACCACCAGCGATACGACGGTATTCATCAACCTGCGCTACCCCTGAGCAGAAAGCTCCCCCCGGCAGGGGCTAGTGGGCGGGGGTGACGACCACGGTCTGGCCGGGCTGGGGCGTGACGACCACGGTTCTTTCTTCGGTGGTGCCGCAGGCGGCGAGGAAAATCGGCGCGATCAGAGCGGCGAGGATGACGAGGCGCATGGGGTGTCCTTGGGCAAAGTCCTCGGGTGAGGTTTTGGGGGCGATGGCCCTAGACACCCAAACCCATGCGGACGCGCTATTGTTCCGCTTGGCGGTTAGAATGCTTGTTCTAAAGAGCGGGGCTAAAAGCGCGCGGTCGACCCGGTGACCGGGTCCCCACGAACGCAAGGCTCTCCCCCATGACCCATGAAGACACAACCGGCCCGGCCGACGACGCCGTTCGCCCCGCGCCCGAACTCGACATCGCGCGCAAGATCTGGCTGGCGGGGGTGGGCGCCTATGACCGGATCTCCGCCGAGACCCAGGGGGTGGTGGAGAAACTCACTTCCGGCGCCAGCGAGACCTTCGAGGAGCTGGTGAAGAAGGGCGAGGAGGTGGAGGACCGCGTCCGCAACTCCCTCGGCCGCTCGCCACAGGCCGAAAAGATGAGCCACGCGATGGAGACCGCCGCCGCCAAGGCCGCCGAACAGCGCGCCGCGCTGGAGGCCCGCCTGGCCAAGGTGCGCGAGACGGTCTCCGAAACCCTCGCCCCCTGGAACCTGCCCGCCATCGGCCAGGCGCTCGAGAAGCTGGCCGCCAAGGTCGACGCCCTCGGCCACGAGGTCGCCGCCCTCAAGGCCGAGCGCGACGAGAAGTCCCCGAGAGCCCCGGCGGCGGACTGACCGCGTAGGCCGCGACAAGGCCCATGACCTGGGCGGCGGCGCGGGCGATCAGGGCACGGGGCGGACCCGGGTCGCCTTCCAGTTCGAGTTCCAGGGCGTGGAAGGCGATGGCGGTGACGAGGACGCGGGCCAGGCCGTCGAGGGCCTCGGCGGGTCCGGCGATGGCGCCGGCCTCGGCCAGGGACGCCAGCATCGTCCGCAGGGCCTCTCGTTCGGCAGCCCCGATTCGGCGCAGGCGCGCGGCCAGGTCATGGTAGCGCAGGGCCAGGGCTCCGGCCTCGCGATGGAGAAAACGGGCGTCCCAGGCCTCTTCGACGAGGATGTGGACGTGGGTCCACAGGGTCTCCAGCGTGGCGCCGTCGCCCCGGCAGGCCTGCAGCGCGGCGTCGAGCACCAGCCTCACCTCGTCCTGGTAGGCGTCCGCCAGCACGGCGAGGATCTCCGGCTTGCCCCTGAAGTGGTAGTAGAGATGGCCGGGGCTGATCCCCAGGGCGGCGGCGATATCGACCGCCGACAGGGCGCCGACCCCCTCTTCGTTGAACAGGGCTCTGGCCGCCTCCAGGATGCGCGCCTTGGTGGCGGACGGCTGTCGGGGTTCCATGTCGCCGTCGCCCCGCCGTCGATGAGCCGCGCTAGGCCGCCTGGGCGGTGAACTGGAGCTTGGCCAGCTTGGCGTACAGGCCGCCGCGGGCGAGAAGCTCGGCGTGAGTGCCCTCGTCGACCACCCGGCCGGCGTCCATCACCACGATTCGATTGGCCTCGAGAACCGTGGCCAGCCGGTGGGCGATGACCAGGGTGGTGCGGCCCTGCATGGCCTCGTGCAGAGCCTGCTGGACCAGACGCTCGTTTTCGGCGTCCAGGGCGCTGGTGGCCTCGTCCAGCAGCAGGATAGGCGCGCGGCGGATCAGGGCGCGGGCGATGGCCAGGCGCTGGCGCTGGCCGCCTGAAAGGGTCTTGGCGTGCTCGCCCACCACCGTCTCGAAACCGCGCGGCAGGGCGGCGATGAAGCCGTCGGCCTGGGCGGCCAGGGCCGCGGCGCGGACGTCGGCGTCGCTGGCGGCGGGGCTGCCGAAGCGGATGTTGTCGGCCGCCGAGCCGGAGAAGAGGGGCGCCTCCTGAGCGACCAGCGCCATCCGGGAGCGGACCTCCGCCGGATCGGCCTGGCGCAGGTCGACGCCGTCGATGCGGACCGCGCCATGGTCCGGATCGTAGAACCGCAACAGCAGCCGCAGGACGGTGCTCTTGCCCGCCCCGGAGGGACCCACCAGGGCGACCCGCTCGCCTGGCCGGGCTGCCAGGGTGAAGCCGTTGAGGGCCGGCGGCCCGGCCCGGCCGGGATAGGCGAAGCGGACGTTCTCGAAGGCGACCTCGCCGCGGGGCGGCGCCGGCATTGGCCAGGGTCGGGCGGGCGCCTGGATGGCGGGGGGGGTGTCCAGCATCGCCACGATCCGTTCGGCGGCGCCGGACGCCTTCTGGATCTGGCCCCACACCTCCGAGAGATCCTTGACGGCGTTGGCGGCCAGGAAGGCCAGGCCGAGGAGCTGGAAAAGCGCGCCTGGACTCAAGGTGTGGTCGACGATCACCGCCACCGCCGAGCGGAACAGCAGGGCCAGCATGCCCCCGAAGATCATCACGATCATCAGGAAGGAGAGCAGGCCCCGGGCGCGAATCTGGGCGCGGGACGCCTCGAAGGCGCTCTCGATGGACAGGTTGAAGCGGCCGGCCACGGCGTCCTCCTGTCCGAACGCCTGGACGGTGTCGATGGCGCCCAGCCCCTCGCCGGCGTAGCCCACCGCCTGGGCGAAACGGTCCTGCGCCCGGGCCGAAAGCGACTGCAGCCGCCGGCTCATGATCAGCATCGGCGTCAGCAGGATGGGGATCAGCATCAGCACCAGCAGGGTGAAGTCCGGACTGACCACCACCATCAGCACCAGGGCCCCGGCGAGGGTGACCAGGTTGCGCACGGCCACCGGGATCACATTGCCGACGATCGCCTCGACGATCGACATGTCGCTCGTGAGCCTGGAGAGCACCTCGCCGGTCCGCAGGTTCACGAAGTGGCCCAGGTCCAGGCCGAGCACGTGGCGGAAGACCCGCTTGCGCAGGTCGGCCACCACCCGCTCGCCGAGCTTGTAGAGGAAATACAGCCTCAAGCCGGTGGCCACCGCCAGGACCGCCGCCACGGCTCCCGCCAACAGGAACACCCGAAACAGATGCGTCCTGTCGTGCACCGTGAAACCGCCGTCGATCACCCAGCGAGCTCCGGCGGTGAGGGCGAGGATGGCGCCCGAAGAGATCAGCATGAAGGCCATGCCCAGGATGGCGTCCGCCGGGTGGTCGCGCACCAGGGGGACGAGTCGCAGCAGCGGCGCGAGGTCGCGGCCCTTGTCGCGGCGCCACGCCTGATCGAGGATCTGGTCCTTGATCAGCGCGCCCAGGCCGGACTCGGTAGGCGCCGGGGGGGACGCCTGGCCAGAAGACTCCCGAACCTTCGGGCCCGCTTGGTTCATCGATATCCTGTCTATTCGAGAGCGCCCGGCCTTCCCGGCCCCAAGGGTTCTCTCACGCGGCCCACTCGCCCGATGCGCCAAGTTTGGCCACAGGCTCGACGCGACGCGTCCCTATCGACTATCAGGTCCCCAGGGTTTGTCGATGATGGCGCGTCGCAGCGACGCGTTGCATGATGACCAAACCAGCCGCTTCCGAAAAGCCCTTCAGTGGACAGCCCATCTTGACCCCTACCCCCACCGCCCCCGACCGGACGATTCGAAGGGGGGATTTCCCCACCATAGTCCAGGCCCTGGACTATGCGGCGGACCAGCCGACGGGGATCAATATCCACTCGCTCCGCGGCGAACTGGTCGAGGTCCTGCCCTATGCCGCTCTGCGCGATCAGGCGCGGGCGCTGGCGGGACGCCTGCTGGCGCTGGGCCTCGCGCCGGGCGACCGGGTGGCGATCGCCGCCGACAGCGACGGCGATTTCCTGCGCGCCTTCTTCGCCTGCCAGTACGCCGGCCTGGCGCCGGCGCCGGTGCCGCTTCCGGCTCCGTTCGGGGGCAAGGAGACCTATGTGGACCATGTGCGGCGGATGATTCTCTCCGCCGAGGCCCGCGCCGCCCTGGCGCCGGGCGCCCTCGCCCCCTGGTTCGCCCAGGCCGCCGAGGGTCTGGACCTGCTGTTCACCGGGGCCTTGGCGGATCTGCCCGACGCCGGCCCGGAGCGATTGCCGCCGCCCGATCCGGTGGGGTTATGCTATTTGCAGTTCTCCTCGGGCAGCACCCGGTTCCCGATCGGCGTGGCCGTGACCCAGGCGGCTCTGATGGCCAATGTCCTCGCCGTCGGCGGGCCGCGGGGCCTGGGCGTCAACACTTCCGACCGCACCGTCAGCTGGCTGCCGCTCTATCACGACATGGGCCTGGTCGGGATGCTGTTGAACAGCCTGGCGTTCCAGGTCTCGGTGGACCTGCTGCCGACGGGCGCCTTCGTGCGCCGCCCCGGCCTGTGGCTCGACCTGATATCACGTCGGGGCGCCACCATCTCCTACGCCCCCACCTTCGGCTACGACCTCGCCGCCCGGCGGTCCGGCGCGGCCACCCTGGCGGACCTCGACCTGTCGACCTGGCGGGTGGCGGGCCTCGGGGGCGACATGATCCGCCCGGAACCTCTGCGCGGTTTTGCCGCGGCCTATGCCCCCGCGGGCTTCGATTCGCGCGCCTTCACCGCCAGCTACGGCATGGCCGAGGCGACGCTGGGGCTCACGCTCAGCCCGCTCGGCCAGGGCCTGAAGACCGACCTGGCCGACGTCGACGACCTGGAACGGCGCGGCCGCGCCGGCCCGCCGACGCGGCCCGGCGCCCGCCGCCGGGAGTTCACCCTGTGCGGCGAAGCCCTGGTCGGCCACCGGATCGAGGTACGCGACGAGACGGGGGCGCCGCTGGGCGAGCGCCGCGTGGGACGGATATTCGCCTCCGGTCCCAGCCTGATGAAGAACTATTTCGGCGAGCCGGACGAGACGGCCAAGGCCCTCTCCGCGGACGGCTGGCTCGACACGGGCGACCTCGGCTACGTGCTCGGCGGCCAGATCGTCATCACCGGTCGCGCCAAGGATCTGATCATCGTCAACGGCCGAAACGTCTGGCCGCAGGACCTGGAATGGACCGCCGAGCAGGAAGCGCCCGCCCTGCGCGCCGGCGACGTGGCGGTGTTCTCCGTCCATGACGACAGCGGCGAGGAAAAGGTGGTCGCCCTGGTGCAGTGCCGCATGAGCGACGCCGCCGCGCGCGCCGCGCTGGCCGCGGAGGTCGGCAATCTGCTGCGCGCCCGCCACGGGCTGGAGGTCCGGGTGGCGCCCGTCCCGCCGCACAGCCTGCCGCAGACCTCGTCGGGCAAGCTCAGTCGATCCAAGGCCAAGGCGCTCTATGTATCGGGAGCCTTCGAACCGGCGCCCGCCAGTCTGACCGCCTGAGCGGTGGTTCGTGGCGCGGGCGGGCTTCACGCAAGGTCGTCTCGCTGCGGTCACCGGGGCGACCGGCTTCGTGGGGCGGCGGCTCGTCCACGCCCTGGGAGCGGCCGGCTGGCGGGTGCGCGTGCTCGTGCGCCCTTCGGGGGCCGGACTGTGGGTCAATGCCGACACCGAGGTGGTTTCCGGAGACCTGGACGACGCGGCGGCGCTTGAAAGCCTGGCCTACGGGACCGACGTCGTCGTTCACGTCGCCGGGTTGATCAAGGCGCGCAGCCGGGCAGCCTTCTTCGACGTGAACGTCGAGGGCGCCCGGCGGATGGCCCGGGCGGTCGGCGAAGGCCGAATGGTCCTGCTCTCGAGCCTGGCGGCGCGCGCGCCCGGCCTGTCCGACTACGCGGCCAGCAAGCGGGCCGGAGAGGAGGCCGCGAGGTCGGTGCTGGGCGAGCGCCTGACGGTGCTGCGGCCGCCGGCGATCTACGGCCCCGGCGATCGCGAGACCCTGGCCCTGTTCCAGCTGGCCGCCACTGCCCCATGCCTGCCGACGCCCGCCTCGGCCGCGGCGCGCCTGGCCCTCGTTCATGTGGACGACGTAGCCGCCGGCGTCCTCCAGCGGCTCGATGGGCTTTGGAGCCCGGGCGTGTTCGCCCTCGGCGGCGCACGGCCGGCCGGCTACGGCTGGCGGGAGATCTTCGAGACCGCGGCGGCGGCGATGGGCCGGCGAGCGCTCCTGGCGCCGGTGCCGGACGCGCTGATCCAGTTCGCCGCCTCCGCCTCGGAATTCCTCGCCGGCCTGCGCGGCGAGCCGGCGATCTTCACGCGCGGCAAGGCCCGGGAGCTGCTTCACGACGACTGGTCGGTCAGCGCGGCCGAGTTGCCTCCCGGCTCGCCGCCTCCGTCGCTGGAGCTGCGCCTGGGGTTCGAGCGCACCGTAGCCTGGTACCGGCAGGCCGGATGGCTACGCTGAGCGGCGCCTTTTTTCCCGGCGGGGGTCAAATTTCCATCAAAAAATAACTTCCTCACCGGACAAAGGCCGGTACGTCGGTTAAGAGGCCTCGCCGAGGGTGCGGTCTTACGGCGCGGTTGAAGCCAATGTCTCAAACCTGTTACGGTGATCAGGGGGCTCATCCTTCGGCCCCGAAGCCTCAAGGCGGTCTGGCCGGATGCGACACAATCATCAATTGGCGTTAGTGGACAGTAACGGTGGCAGCCCTGAGCGCTCCATGCGGGACGACATCGCCGCCATATTTGAGCAAGTGCTCGGACGGCCGGTGGCCATTAGCGACGATACCGATATCGTCGAGGACTTGGGCATGGATTCCTTGGGGGTGATGAATTTCGTCATGGCGATCGAAGACTTCTATGACCTGTCCATTCCGCTCGACCGGGTCGCCCAGATCCAGACAGTGGCCGACCTGATTCGCGCCGTGGAAGAGCTCAAAAGCGGGACCGCGGCATGACCATCCTGGCCAAGCACGCCGGCTATCGACAGGCCTATGACGCCCTGCTCGCCCACGGAGTCGACCCCCTGAACGTGCGCTTCGACTCGGTCCTGTCGCCCACCGAGGGCCTATGGAACGGTCGCCGCACCATCCTGCTGGGCACCAACAACTACCTGGGCCTCACCTTCGACAGCGACTGCATCGAGCGGGCGGTGGAAGCCACCCGCGGCCAGGGCACCGGCACCACCGGCTCGCGCGTCGCCAACGGCACCTATGACGGCCACAAGCGGCTGGAGGAGGCCCTGGCCGATTTCTACGGCCGCGAGCACGCCATGGTGTTCAGCACCGGCTATCAGGCCAACCTGGGCGTCCTGTCGACCCTGGTGGGCCGCGGCGACCACCTGATGCTCGACGCCGACAGCCATGCCAGCATCTATGACGGCTCGCGGCTGGGCATGGCCGAGGTGATCCGGTTCCGCCACAACAATCCGGACGACCTCTACAAGCGGCTGCGGCGCCTGGAGGGCGTTCCAGGCGACCGTCTGATCGTGGTCGAAGGCATCTACTCGATGCTCGGCGACACCGCCCCGCTGAAGGAGATCGCGGCGGTGAAGCGGGAGACCGGCGCCTATCTGCTGGTCGACGAGGCGCACTCCCTGGGGGTCCTCGGCCGCACCGGCCGAGGGCTCGCCGAGGCGGCCGGCGTGGAAGCCGACGTGGACTTCATCGTCGGCACGTTCTCCAAGAGTCTGGGCAGCGTCGGCGGCTTCTGCGTGTCGGACAGTCCCGACTTCGACCTCCTTCGCATCGTCTGCCGCCCCTACATGTTCACCGCCTCCCTGCCGCCGGGCGTGATGGCCTCCACCCACGAAGCCCTCAAGAAGCTGCGCGCCGAGCCGGCGTTGCGAGTCAATCTGATGCGCAACGCCACGCGTCTCTACGACGGCCTGACCGCAATGGGTTTCCAGACCGGGCCAGAGCCCAACCCGATCGTCGCGGTGACCATGCCCGATCAGACGACGGCAGGCGTGTTCTGGAAGATGCTGCTGGAATCGGGGCTCTACATCAACCTGGCCGTGCCGCCGGCCACCCCCGCCAACGCCAGCCTGCTGCGCACCAGCATCAGCGCCGCCCATACGATCCAGCAGATCGACACAGCGCTGGACATCTTCGCCGACGTGGGCCGCAAGCTGGGTTTCCTGCAGTCGGATCGGCGTCGCGCGGCGGGAGCCCTCTAGTGTGCCGAATTTGAAGTTCGCTCGCTGTTCCGCCTGGCGAGGTGCGAACTTCAAATTCAACAAGCACACTGGAAAGGTTAAGGTTGCTAGCGTGGCTCGAGATCCAGAAATTCGCTCCTCGCCCTCCACCACTATTGGCGAATTTCTGAATCGCCACGCTAGAGCGTAATGATTTCGGTCGGCGCGCCGGGCGCCTACACCTCCCCGTGGCGCCCTTCGATCCTGGATGGCTACATCCTGCGCATGCTGGCCGCGCCGGCGGCGGCGGTGCTGGGCGTCACCCTGGTGGCGTTCCTGCTCGACCAGACGCTGCACCTGATCAACCAACTGGCCTCGAACGGCGCGCGACTGGACTATCTGTTCGGACTGGTCACCAACCTCGTCCCCTATGAACTGGGGCTGGCCCTGCCGGCGGCCTTCTTCGTCTCGATGTTCATCGTCATCGCGCGCCTGGACGAGGAGAGCGAGATAGACGCGCTGCTGTCGGGGGGCGTGTCGTTCGAACGCATCGTGGCCCCGCTGGTGTTCGCGGGCCTCGTCCTGGGCGTGGTGAGCCTGCTGCTGGTCGGCTATCTGCAACCCTACAGCCGGTTCGGGTATCGGGCGATGCTGAACGCCGCCACCGACGCGGGATGGACCGCCCGGCTCGACCCGCAGATGTTCATCAACGCCGGACCGGACTTCACCATCTCAGCAGACGAGGCCGACGCCACCGGGCGTCGGCTGAAGGGCGTCTTCATCCGCCGCAAGACGGCGACCGGCGAGACGGTGGTCACCGCGACCGAGGGCGTGCTGAGCCTCAGGCGCGACCAGAAGACCACCGACCTGCGCCTCGAGGGCGGCATGATCCTGTCCGACGCCGGACCCGGGTCCGCGCGACTGCTGAGGTTCGGCGATTTCGTCGATCATGAGGTGGTGGCAGGATCGGAAACCCTTCGCCCGCGCGGCGGCGACGAGGAGGAGCTGACGCTCCCCGAGCTGCTCAGCGAAGCCCGGTCGCCAGAGTCGCTGATCCTGAAACGGGCGCTGCGGGCCGAGCTCTACGCCCGCCTCGCCCGCTCGTTCGCCATCCCCCTGCTGCCGCTGCTGGCCCTGCCCCTCGCCCTGGCGGCCAAGCGCGGCCGGCGCGCGCCGGGCATGATCATCGGCGCGGTGATCCTGGTCGCTTACCATCACGGGATCACCCTGGCGAAGGGCTTCGCCGCCGACGGGCTGCTCGATCCGCTGGCGGCCGTGGCCGGGCTCTACGCCATCCTGGCGGGGATCGCGTTCTGGCTGTTCCTGTCGAGCCGGCGCCGCCCCGGCGAAACGCCCATCTCGGGCTTCTTCATGCGGCTCGACGCGTTGCTGGACCGCCGCACCAAGGTCGCACCCACCGCCATGAAGGCCAGGGGTGGAATGATCAGCCTGTCGGGCTACCTCACCCGGATCATGGCGGTGCGCACCCTGGCGGCGGCCCTGGCGCTGATCGGACTGCTGCAGCTGATCGACCTCCTGGAGCGGACGGGCGGCCTTCTGGCGCGCGGCGGGGCGCAAGACATCCTCCAGTGGATGGTCCTGCGCACGCCGTTCCTGTTTCACGAGGTGGCGCCGTTCGCGGTGCTGGGCGGGGCGATCTTCACCTTCAGCCAGCTCTCCCGCAGCAGCGAACTGGTGGTGATGCGGATATCCGGCCTGTCGCTCTTCGAGATCTTCAAGCGCACCCTGCCGGTGGCGCTCGCCGTGGCGGCGCTCGACCTGGTGGTGACCGACCAGGTGACCCCGCGCGCCGAACAGTACCTGAACGCCTGGTGGAACGCGACGGCGCCCGGCGCGGCGGCCAAGCCGGGGACGCCCCGCTGGTTCCGGATCGACGGCAATGTGGTGATGGTCCGGTCGGCCACGCGCAACGGCCAGACCCTGCGTGGCGTCTCGGTCTACGAGCGGGACGAGCACAAGGCCCTCACCCGCCGGGTGCAGGCGACGAGCGCCACCTGGACGCGGCAGGGCTGGGAACTCCACGACGCGGCGATCACCGACATGGGCGAGGCGCGGGCGACAACCATGACCGTGGGGGAAACCAGCTGGCGCACGACCCTGCGGCCGGCCGACGCCGCCCGCCTGTTCGCGGACGCCTATGAGATCACCTCGGGGACGGCCTATCGGTCGCTGTTCGGCAAGGGGCCGGTGGATCGCAGCCCCAGCCAGTTCAAGACCCGCCTGTTCCGGACCATCGCCGAGGGACTGGCCCCGATCATCATGCTGCTGCTGGCCATGCCTACGGCGTTGGGCCATTCGCGCAGCAACCGCACCGGCCCGATCATCTTCGCCCTGGGGTGCGGCCTGCTCTATCTGGTTTCCGACGGGCTGCTGACCGCCATGGGCTCGACCGGAATACTGCCGCCGCTGGCGGCGGCCTGGGGCGCGCCCGTGGCGTTCGCCGCCGGGGCGGTCACCGTCCTGCTTTACGCGGAAGGATAGCCGTGGCCGTAGATGTGATCCCGGCGGACTCCAAGGCCGAATTGGAGCGCTTCATCCGGCTGCCGATGCGCCTGTCGGCGAAGGACCCCAACTACATCGCCCCCCTTATGTTCGAGCGCCGCGAGGCGCTGTCGCGAAAGGTCAACCCCTTCTTCCAGCACGCCGACGCGCAGTTCTGGCTGGCGCGCAAGGACGGGCGCGACGTCGGGCGCATCAGCGCCCAGATCGACCACCTGGCCAGGACCGACCCGGCGGCCCCGGCCGGCTACTTCGGGATGATCGCCGCCGAGGACGATCCGGAGGTGTTCTCGGCCCTGTTCAGGACCGCCGAGGACTGGCTGCGCCAGCGCGGCCGCGCGCTGGCCCTGGGTCCCTTCAACCTCTCGGTGAACGAGGAAGTCGGCCTGCTGATCGACGGCTTCGACACCCCGCCCATGCTGATGATGGGGCACGACCTGCCCTACGTCGCACGACGCGTGGAGGAACAGGGCTATGGCAAGGCCAAGGACGTCTACGCCTACATCTCGGAGACCTTCGACTTCAACGCGCTTATCGAGAAGCGCATCCGGCGCCCCCTGCCGCCGGGCATGGTGCTGCGCCGGGTGCGGATGGACCGATTCCGCGAGGAGGTGGCGATCTTCACCGACATCCTCAACGACGCATGGTCGGAGAACTGGGGCTCGGCGGCGATCACCGAGGCGGAGGCGAAGTACCTGGGTGATTCGCTTCGTCTGATCCTGAAGAAGGAATGGTTCTGGTTCGTCGAGATCGACGGGGAGCCGGCGGCGTTCATCGTCCTGCTGCCGAACATCACAGAGATGATCCACGACCTGGGCGGGCGCCTGGCGCCCTTCGGCTGGGCCAAGCTCGTCTGGCGTCTCAAGTTCCAACCGATCAGGGGCGCCCGCGTGCCGCTGATGGGGGTGCGCAAGAAGTTCCAGAGGGACCGGCGCGGGGCGCTGGCGCCCTTCATCCTGATCGACGCCGTCCGCCGCCACTCCGTCCCCCAGGGCCTGGAGCGCGCCGAATACTCGTGGATCCTGGAGGACAACATGCCGATGCGGCACATCCTCGAAGGACTTAACGCCCGCATCTACAAGACCTACAGGATTTACGAAAAGCGGATCTAAGAACCCCCTCCACCCCTTCGGGGTCCCCCTCCCCCAGAGGGGGAGGAGAGATGCGCGTCTCTTCCCCCTCTGGGGGAAGTACCCCCGAAGGGGGGGAAGGGGGCCCCTCACCGGGTCTGGAAGCGCGCCACGGCCTTGACCTTGGGGTCGTTGGCGATGTCGGCCGGAGCGATGAAGCCCTTGCCGTCCCAGGGGATCTCGACGCCGACCGTCCGGTAGCAGCGATCGACGTATTCGGAACAGATGAACTCGTCCTCGGCTTTCAGCTGATCGGGCAGCTCGCGCCCGGTGCGCGCGAAGGCGATGCGCATGCCGATCTTGGCGACCTCGGCCTGCGAGAACGGATCGCCCATGCAGTCGATGGCGTAGCGGATCAGCGGCAGCAGATCGCCTCGCGCCTCGATATCAGCGTGCCGCGCGAGCACGATCTTGCCGGGATAGGGCCGCTGGCCGCTGCTGGTCTGGCTGATGAAGCGTTCGATCGCCACCGAATGGACGCCGATCTTCTGGACGCATTCAAGGGCGACGATGCGCCCTACGGTCTCCCAGCGCCAGGCGATGCCGACGTGGGTCCAGGGGCTCTTGGTGCTCCACCCGATCAGCCGCGAAAACGGGTCGTTCGCGGAACAGAAAAGCAGGTCGCCGTTGCGGATCTTCGGCGAGATGGTCGCCAGGTCTTCGGCGGGAAGGTCGGTCAGAACTTCGGCGCCGATGGACACGCGGCCTTCTCCCTTGGATGGCGAACGGGCATAAACGCTGTTCAGCTATCGAAAGTTCTTCGCCTTGCCCACTTCTCTCGCCGTTCAGGGTCCCGCCACCGATTCCCCGGGGACTCCCCCTCCCGGGTCCGGCCCCCAGGCGCTCAGCCCCCTGAGCTCCGTCGAGAGCATCATCGCCGGGTTGGCCGGCGTCGGCTACATCGCCTCGCGCCGCATCGCCACCGCCCTGTTCATGGCCGCCCACCTGCAGAAGCCGGTGCTGGTCGAGGGCGTCGCCGGGGTCGGCAAGACCGAACTGGCCCTGTGTTCCGCCGCCCTCCTCGGCCTGCCGCTGATCCGCCTGCAATGCTACGAGGGCCTGGACGAGTCGCGCGCCCTCTATGAGTGGAAGTACGGCAAGCAGCTGCTCTATACCCAGATCCTGAAGGACCACATGGGCGCGGCCCTGACCGACGCCCCGGACATGGCCACGGCCATGGAGCGGCTGCACGGGACCGGCGACCTGTTCTTCTCCGAGCCGTTCCTGGAACCCCGGCCCCTGCTCAACGCGCTGCGGGAACCCGGGGGGGCGGTGCTGCTGATCGACGAGATCGACAAGAGCGACGAGGCCTTCGAGGCCTTCCTGCTGGAGATGCTGTCGGCCTTCCAGGTGTCCATCCCAGAGATCGGAGTGATCAAGGCTGTGACGCCGCCGGTGGTGTTCCTTACCTCGAACAATGTGCGCGACCTCGGCGACGCCCTGAAGCGCCGGTGCCTGCATCTGCACATCCCCCTTCCCGACCAGGGGCTGGAAGAGAGGATCGTGGCCACCCGCGTGCCGGGCATCGAGGCGAGGCTGAAGACCGAGCTGGTGCGCTTCGTCCAGGCCCTGCGCACCCTGGATCTTCGCAAGCTGCCGTCGATCTCGGAGACCGTCGACTGGGCGCGGGCCCTGATCCTGCTCCACGCCCAGGCCCTCGACGTCGAGCTGGTGCGCGAGACCCTCAATGTGCTGCTCAAGTTCGAGGTCGACGTCGTCGCCGTCGAGCCCAGGATCGGCGAACTGCTCAGTCGCGACTGAGGGGTCGGCCGTCGTGGAGCCGATGCAGCACACCCTGGAGAGCTTCCTCAAGGCCCTCCGCGCCCATGACGTGCGGGTATCCCCCTCCGAAGCCATCGACGCCCACCGAGCCGCCGCCGAGGTTGGCTACGGCGATCGCGCGCTCCTGAAGGACGCCCTCTGCGTCACCCTGGCCAAGAGCGCCGACGAGGTGGACCGCTTCGACGCCTGCTTCGACACCTTCTTCGCCCGGCCCGTCTCCCCTCCATCGCCGCGACCGCCCGCCGGGGGCGCGAGCGACGCGCCGCCCGGGTCGCCGCAGCTGGCCA
>JAQGIW010000242.1 GCA_028290905.1 Caulobacteraceae bacterium
CGCACCACAAGGCTTTGAATCTTGTGGTGCATTCTGAACCGCGGGGATCGGACTCATGTGTTTGATTTGCACCACTAGAGTGCGTTCCGAAAAGCAGGAACCGGTTTTCGGATGAAACGCACGTCAAAACAAAAGACTAGAGTGCGTTCCGAAAAGTGGGAACCGGTTTTCGGAACAAAACGCGCGTCAAAACAAAGGACTAGAGCGCCGATCCGATTCCATCAGATCGGTGCTCTAGCCCCCCGGGAGGGGGCCGGTGTACATTGAGGGTTCGCGAATGACCGCGCCGACCTCGTATTGTTCGATCGAGTGGGCGATCCACCCGGCCGCCCGGCCGAGCGGGAAAAACGAGTCGTTCCCGTCGAGCCCGACCCGACGGGCGATGTAGAGATTGGCGAGCGCGAAGTCCGGTTCCAGCCCCCTGAATTCGCGAACGGCGGTCACGGCCCTTTTCAACTTGCCGAAGTCCTTGTCCCCCTCCAGCGTGGACTCCAGCTGCTGAAGCATCTCCCGCGCCCGGGGATCTCCCGTTGCGTAGAGGTTCGATCCGAAGCCCGGCAGGTCCTCTCCGCCGCGCAGGCGCTGCACGATCGGATCCTGCGGGTCCGCCGCCTCGGCGATCTCCGCGAGCAGGCGCGCGAGCCCCTGAAAGCGGCCGATCCGGGTTCTTCGCCCCATGGTGACGGACAGCCCCGTCAACACCGAGCGGTACGGCGTCACCCCTGTGCTGGCGACAGCCCTGACCGCGTAGGTGCCGGGTTCGAACCCGTGGTCGGCGGACAGGACGAGCACCCGCCGGATCAGATCCGACCAGGCGTCCGAGACGCGCAGTCCCCTGGCAAGCGTGATGTGCAGCGGGTCGCTGCGCGGCGCGGGCGCCTTGATCAGCATCGCTGCATACCAGCGAAGAACGTCCGCCCCGCTGCGGCCCATGCCGGCGTGCGACAGATCATAGGAGCGGGGGTTGGCGATCTCAATGAACGGAAACAGCGCCGTGGCGCGATCGGCGGCGGTGGCGCCGGCCAGCAACCTCAGGTGCGCGGCCATGTTGGGAGGCGCCTGGGGTAAGGTGTCCGAGAATACTTCCGCGGCGTCGGCGCGCCAGAGCAGCGCGGCTGTCTCCTCCAGAGTCGCGGTCCTCGAGAGGGCGGTCGCGGACCGACCTCGGTAGTAGGGCCCGTCCTCCGTGATGAGGGTAATTTCCGTATCGCGACTCAGCCCGCCGGCTCTGGCGGGCGTCTGAGGTGAGCCGACTCCCACAACCCGATCGATGTCCGACTTCCAGTAGCGCCGGCGCCTGGACCCCGGCACGCGCTGCGAGCGGATCCCCTTGCGGCTCACATAGGCATAGAGGGTCGTCACGCTGACCCCGAGCCTCTCGGCGGCTTCTTCCGCCGAAATGTAGAGGCCATCGCTCACCCCTGTCGCTCCTTAATATGTATGAATTCCGTCAAGATTGACACATGTCCGAGTGCTCGTCAATCTGAACACAATAATCAATATATAGACAGGAAACGTACATGTCAGGGGAAAATATGATGCGCCGGGTGACGGTCGTGGCCTGCTTCGCGGCGACGACAGCCGTTTCGTCCCATGCGCACGCGCAGGCCGGCGATGCGAAGCCGGAAGATCACGGCTCGACTCAGGTGGGCGAAGTCATTGTGACAGCGGAACGACGCGAGACACGCCTTCAGGACACCCCGATCGCCGTTTCCGCGGTCAGCGGGGTCACGATACAGCAGCAAAGACTGGTGAACTTGAGTGAAATCGCCAACAAGATTCCCAGCATCACCTTCACCAGGTGAACCACGCCGAATCGTTCATCTCAATTCGAGGCACTACGATCGGCAACGACGCGGCCGGCATCGATCAGGGCGTATCGGTGTTCATCGACGACGTGCCCCCAACCGGCTTCGGCGACGACAGCCCCGATCTCTACGACCTGCAGAGCGTGGAGGTTCTCCGCGGTCCGCAAGGCACCCTGTTCGGTCGGAACGTCACCGGCGGAGCCGTCCTGATCCGGACTCTGCCGCCGAGTTTCATGATGGCCGGACAGGGCACGTTCACCTACGGGTCGGACAATCTGATGGAGGGCCAAGCCTATGTGACAGGGCCGCTCGTCGCCGACACGCTGGCCGGAAAAATCGCCGTGGATCTGCGTCGACGCGACGACTGGCTCCGCAACATCACCCTTCACGACAAGACCTACGGCGAAAACCTGGGTTCCGTGCGCGGCCAGCTGCTGTGGACCCCCACGTCGAAGGTCCGCGTCCTCCTGGGCGGCGACTATCTGGACGACACCTCGTCGGGAAAGGTCCAGTGGCTCGTCGGCAACTTCCAGCCGAGCCTGTTCCCGCCGCTCTCCTACAGCCCCAGCGAGACCAACCAGGGTTCGAACGCCCGCACCGACAAGAAGATCGGCGGCCTGCTCGCCCGCGTCGACTGGACCCTGCCGTTCGCCACCCTGACCTCGATCACCGGCTACCGGAACGTCAAGACGCGCGTGCACTTCTCCACATCCGGGGACCCCTTCAACAGCATCATCTCCGACCCGGTCACCCGCGACGACCAGATCTCCGAGGAAATCCACCTCACCTCGCCCGCGGACCAGAGGCTCACCTGGGTGGCCGGCGCCTTCTTCCTGCACGGCCATCGCGCCTATCTGCAGACCGTCAGCTTCGATGCCGCCCCCGGTACGCGGTTGAACGCCCTGGCCCAGCTCGGCGTCCCCAGCCTCGCGCGCTTCCTTGGGCCGTACGTCAGCTACGCCAACCAGCACATCACCCTGGACGACGAGGCGGTGTTCGGCGAAGCGACCTTTGCGTTCACCAAGACCCTCAAGCTGACCGTTGGCGGCCGCTATTCCCACGAGAGCAAGGCGGGTCACACCGAAGTCTTCGACACCAGCGTCACCAACCCCAATCTGAGCACGGGCCCCTACTCCCACGATTGGGACTCGTTCACGCCCAAGGCGCTGCTCTCCTACCAACCCACGCCGGAACTGCTCCTGTACGCCAGCGCCACCAATGGCTTCGAGAGCGGCGGCTATGACACCAATGGAACCACCAACGCGGCGCTGGCGTCGGCTTACAACCCCGAAAAAGTCTGGAGCTACGAAGGGGGCGTGAAAAGCACCCTGTTCGATAAGCGGCTGCAGGTGAACCTCGCCGTCTACGACGCCGAATACACCGATCTGCAGACCCGCAACTTCGATCCGATCTCGGGCAACATCATCGCCGGCAACGCGGCCCGGGGGCGGGTGCGCGGCGTCGAACTCGACACCAGCGCCGCCGTGACCAGCTGGCTCAACCTGGGCGCCACCTATTCCTACACCGACGCCAAGTACGGGCGCTATCTCACACCCAATCCTTCCGGACCGCCTACTGACAATTCACGACACCTCATCCCGTTCACCCCGCGCCATGCCCTGAATGTCAGCGCCGATACGCACTTCAGGGCGCCCGGCGGTTCCGGCGTCGTGAACATCGGCGGCGATGTCACCTACCGCAGCGGCGTACAGTTCAACGACGCCAACAGCACCCCTGCGTTCATCGTCTCGAAGAGTCAGTACAAGGGCCTGCTCAATATGCACATTCGCTGGTCTTCCGACAACGATAAGTTCGAGGTGGCGTTGTGGGCAAAGAACTTGACCAACACTCAAGCGATCATCAACAATGCCGATCTATCCAACTTCTTCGACACCATCGCGGAATACAGCGCCGGAAAGATCGTCTCCATCGACAACTGGACCAACTCGCGCACCCTCGGAATCAGCCTGACAGGTAAGTTTTGATGAATGAAATCAGATATATCGCGGCATCGGGAGCGCTGGGGGCGGGGGTCGACGCAGGGGCGCTCGACCGCGCCCTGGCGCTCGAGCCTCACTTCATCGCCTCGGACGCGGGCACCACGGACGCGGGACCCTTCTCGCTCGGCGGCGGCCAGCCGGCCTTTCCCCGCGAGGCCGTCAAACGCGACCTGACGCGCGTCCTTCTCGCCAGCCGAAAGGCGGGAATTCCCGCTCTGATCGGCAGCGCCGGCACGGCGGGGGGCGACCCGCACGTGGACTGGGTGCTCGACATCGCCCACGAGATCGTCGCCGAGCACGACCTTAGCCTGCGAACCGCGGTCATCCGGTCCGAACAATCCAAGGACTACCTCGTTGGTCTGTATCGTGAAGGTCGCATCAGGCCCCTGGACCCCGCGCCGCCCCTTGATGAGGCCGTCATCGAGCGGAGCGCGCGGATCGTCGGCATGATGGGCGCGGAACCCCTTCAGGAAGCTCTGGAGGGCGGCGCCGACTTCGTTCTGGCGGGACGTTGCAGCGATCCGGCCCTCTATGCGGCCCTGCCGATCATGCGCGGGCTGCCGGCGGGCCTGGCTTGGCACGCCGGCAAGGTCACCGAGTGCGGAACAATGGCCTGTGAAGGCGGTCGGGGCGGGGTGATCACCGCGACCATCCGCGATCATGAGGCCATCATCGCGCCCTTCGGCGATGGAGTGCGGTGCACGCCACAGAGCATCGCCGCCCACACCCTCTACGAAAACGGCGATCCCTACCTCCACAAGGAGTGCTCGGGCACGCTGGACCTGACCCGGTCCCAGTACGAGGCGATCGACGAGCGATCCGTACGGATCACCGGCAGCGCGTTCATTCCGTCCAATGACTATACGGTCAAGCTCGAGGGCGCCGAGCGCATCGGCTACCAGTCGATCATGGTCGGCGGGATCAGGGACCCTTACATTATCCGGCGCCTCGACCAGTGGCTGGCGGAGGTCGAGGCCCACATCTACGCGATCGTCGAACGGGTGCTGGGCCTGGGTCGCCGCGAGTGGACCCTGACCGTCCATGTCTACGGCCGCGATGCCGTGATGGGCGACCTGGAGCCGGACCCCCATGCGATCTCCCGCGAGGTCGGTATTGTCGTCGCCGCCACCGCGGCCACCCAGGAGCTCGCGACCAAGGCGGCGCAGCTGACGCGCCAGCCTTTCCTTCACCACGGGGTCCCCGAATGGATGGGCGGCATCACCAGTTTCGCCTGCCTGCACAATCCCGCCCACATCGACCGTGGCGCGGTCTACCGGTTCAACCTCAACCATGTCGCGGTTCCCAGGACGAAGACGGAAATGTTCAGGACCGAGTTCCTCCAGCTCGGGAGTGCGAAATGACGAGGCTCGCGGAACTGTCCAGCCTGATCCGCAGCAAGAACGCCGGCCCGTTCGTCCTGACGTTCGACATCATGTTCCCGGACGAGGAGAGCTATGGGCGGGTGAAGCGGTCCGGCCTGCTGAACGCCGCACACTTCGCGGAACTGTTCAGGCTGCCTCCTGAGCAGGTGCGGTTCTTCGTGTGCGACAACGCCCGCGCCTTCAAGTTCAGCATTCCCCGGCCGCTCACCCAGGGTGATCTGGCCGACGGCGACCTGCACGGCGGCCAGCAGTTCATCCCGCTGATGGACATCGATATTCCGTGAACGCGGCGCCAGCTGCGGTGTCTCCCCCGGCGGACGCGTCGATCGCCGCGCGTCTGGATCGGCTTCCGGCCACCCGATACGTCTGGTGGCTCGTGGTGCTGCTGTCCTTCGGCGCATTCTTCGAGATCTATGACCTGGCCCTCTCCGCGCCGCTCAGCCTGGCGCTCCTGGCTGCGGGCATATTCCATCGGGGGAGTGCGGGACTCTTCGGCCTCACCGACCAGGCGACGTTCCTCGCCGCCACCTTCGCCGGGCTCTATGTCGGCGTGATTGGATTCTCCGCCGTCGCGGACCGCTTCGGCCGGCGGCCGATCTTCACCTTCGCGCTCGTCTGGTACGCCGTGGCCACGGTGGTCATGGGCCTGCAGACCACGGCGATCGCCGTGGACCTCTGGCGGTTCGTCGCCAGCGTGGGCGTCGGGCTCGAGCTGGTGGCGATCGACTGCTACCTCGCCGAACTGGCGCCCAAGACGATCCGCGGCCGCGCCTTCGCGGTCAGCGCCTCGATTCAGTTCCTGTCTGCGCCCGTGGTCGCCCTGCTGGCGTGGCTCCTGGTGCCCCACGCCCTGTTCGGCGTGGCGGGCTGGCGTTGGCTGGCGTTCGTGCCGGGTGTCGGGGCGCTAATGGTCTGGTGGGTACGGCGCGCCCTGCCTGAATCGCCGCGGTGGCTGGCGGCCCATGGCCGCGGCGCCGAAGCCGACCGGGTGCTGCGGGAAATCGAGGCGCGAGTCGCACGAGAGTTCGGGCGGCCTTTGCCGGACGTCGGGGTCGCGCCGCCGTCCCCCGCCCCCGAACACGCCGGGTTCGGGCTCATGTGGCGACCGCCCTATCGACGGCGGACCGTCGTCCTGATCATCTTTCATATCTTCCAGACCGTCGGCTTCTTCGGCTTCAGCAACTGGCTGCCGACCCTGCTGGTGTCCCAGGGCGTCACCCTGACCAGGACTCTGGCCTATGGCCTGGTGCTGGCGCTGGTTCCGCCCACGGCGCCCCTGGCGTTCGCCCTGATCGCCGACCGGATGGAGCGCAAGTGGTTGATCGTCGCCGGTGCGCTGACGGCGGCGGCCTTCGGTCTGCTGCTGGCCACCATGACCCAGCACTCGAACTTCGTCGTCTACACGCTCATCGGGGCGGCGGCGGCGGTCGGGAACTCGCTGATGTCGCTGGCCTACCACACCTACCAGAGCGAGCTCTTTCCCACGCCGATCCGCGCCCGCGCCGTCGGGTTCGTCTACTCGTTCAGCCGGCTGTCGGCGATCTTCTCGAGCTTCCTCATCGCCGCGATCCTGGATCGGACCGGTAGCGGCGGCGTCTTCGCTCTGATCGCCGGATCGATGGTCGTCGTAGCCTTGACGATTGGTCTCTTCGGCCCCAGGACGAGCGGCTGTTCGCTGGAGGAGATTTCCGGCCGCTGAGCCGGGGTCCGCCGAGCCGCCGCCCGCTCAGAGCGGCAGCTCCATCCATACGTTCGCGCGGGTGTATGGGGATGGGGGACGTCGTTCGGGCTCCAGGTCCCTAAACCCGAAGGCGCGGTAGAGCGCGCGCGCCGGCGTCAGGATTTCATTGCTCTCCAGGTAGAGGCGCGGGGCGCCCCGGGCGCGGGCGCGCTCGACGCAGGCGGCCATCAGCGCCTTGGCGTGGCCGCGGCCCTGGCTGGCCTCGGAGACGGCCATCTTGGCCAGCTCGAAGCCGCCGTCGGCCATGGGGATGAGGGCGACGCAGCCCACCGGCGCGCCTTCCTCGACCGCGAAGAACACGTGGCCCCCCTTGGCGATGATCTGCCTTTCAGGATCGCCGATGATCTCGGCGTCCTTCGGCTCGATGGCGAAGAAGCGGGTGATCCAGGCCTCGTTGAGGCTGCGGAAGGCGTCGGCGAAACGGGGCTCGAAGTCGATGACGGGCATGGCGGCCATGATAAGGAAATCCTCGCCATGGCCAATGCGATCTACACAGCCCTTCCCACCACCATCTTCACCGTCATGTCGGGCCTCGCCCGCGAGAGGGAGGCGATCAACCTCGGCCAGGGCTTTCCCGACGAGCCAGGACCGCTCGCCATCCGCCAGGCGGCCGCCGAGGCGGTGCTGAACGGCAACAACCAGTACCCGCCCATGCCGGGCATCTCCGAGTTGCGCGAGGCCGTGGCCCACCACTACGCCCGCCATCAGGGCCTGGACCTGGACTGGAAGAGCGAGATCACGGTCACGTCCGGCGCGACCGAGGCCCTGGCCTGCGCCTTCCTCGCCCTCATCGAGCCGGGCGACGAGGTGGTGCTGTTCCAGCCTCTCTACGACGCCTACCTGCCGATGGTGCGCCGGGCCGGGGGCGTGGCGCGCCTAGCCACCCTGACGCCGCCGCACTGGCGCTTCGACCGGGGCATGCTGGAGAAGGTGTTCAGCGACCGCACGCGCCTGGTGGTGCTGAACAATCCGCTCAACCCCACGGCGACCGCCTTTTCCGAGGCCGACCTCGCCCTGCTGGCGGAATTCTGCGTGCGCCACGACGCCATCGCGGTCTGCGACGAGGTGTGGGAGCAGGTGGTGTTCGGAAACGCTGTCCATCGTCCGCTGATCGCCTTCCCCGGCATGCGTGAGCGGTGCGTGAAGATCGGCTCGGCCGGCAAGATGTTCGCCCTGACCGGCTGGAAGGTCGGCTTCCTCTGCGCCGCGCCGGCACTCACCGAGGTGATCGCCAAGGCGCACCAGTTCCTCACCTTCACCACCCCGCCTAACCTGCAGAGCGCCGTGGCCTGGGGACTGGGGAACAGCGAGGACTGGTTCCGAACGATGCCGGCCGACCTGGCCGCCTCGCGGGACCGCCTGGCCGAGGGCCTGAGGCGCGAAGGCTTCTCGGTGCTGCCCAGCCAGGCGACCTATTTCCTGAACGTCGACCTGACCGCGTCCGAGGTCACGATCGGGGACATGGACTTCTGCCTGCGGGCCGTGAGGGAGGCGGGCGTGGCGGCGATCCCCGTCTCCGCCTTCTACGAGGAGGACCCGGTGACCACGGTCATCCGCCTGTGCTTCTCCAAGCGCGACGCCACCCTCGACGAGGGCGCGCGCCGTCTGGCCCGCGCCCGCGACCTCTGCCGCTGATGGGCAGACGTCGCCCTACAGCGAGCGCTTGACCTCTTCGACTGTGAAGCACTCGATGTAGTCGCCCGCTTGGATGTCCTGGAAGCCGGCGAACTCCATGCCGCACTCCATGCCCGAGGTGACTTCCGCCACCTCGTCCTTGAAGCGCTTGAGGGTCTTGAGTGTGCCCAGTTCGAGCACCACCACATCCTTGCGGATGATCCGGACCCGCGCGCCCCGGCGCACCACGCCCTCGCGCACCCGGCAGCCGGCGATGCGGCCGACCTTGGAGATGTCGAAGGCCTGCAGCACCTCGGCGGCGCCCAGGAAGGTTTCCCGCTGGATCGGCGCCAGCATTCCCGACATCACGCCTTTGATGTCGTCGATCAGGTCGTAGATGATCGCATAGTAGCGGATCTCCACGCCCTCGTGCTCGGCCAGCTCCCGCGCCTGTTTGGAGGCGCGCACGTTGAAGCCGATGATCGGCGCCCCGGCCCCCTTGGCCAGCATGACATCGCTTTCGTTGATGCCGCCCGCCCCAGAAAGGATGATGCGCGCCCGCACCTCGTCGGTGCCGAGCTTGTCCAGCGAACCGACGATGGCCTCGGCTGAGCCCTGGACATCCGCCTTGACCAGCAGCGGCAGTTCGGAGACTTTTTTGTCGGCCAGCTTGGCCATCATGTCGGCCAGGGAGCCGCCGGCGCCCACCGGGGTGAGGTTGCGCTCGCGCTTGAGCCGGACGCGATAGTCGGTGAGCTCGCGGGCGCGGGCCTCGTTCTCGACCACGGCGAACGGCTCGCCCGGATCGGCGGGGCCGTCGAGGCCGAGGATCTCCACGGCGCTGGACGGGCCAGCCTCGCTTACCTGCTCGTCGCGCTCGTTGAGCAGAGCGCGCACGCGCCCGGCGCTGGAGCCGGCCACGACGATGTCGCCGCGCTTGAGCGTGCCGCGCTTGACCAGCACCGTCGCGACAGCACCACGACCGCGATCCAGCTTGGCCTCGATCACCACACCTTCGGCCGTCCGTTCGGGATTGGCCTTGAGCTCCATGACCTGCGCCTGGACGAGGATGGCTTCGATGAGATCGTCAAGCCCGG
>JAQGIW010000244.1 GCA_028290905.1 Caulobacteraceae bacterium
TGCGCCCGCTCCGGACATCGAAGGCGACACATGCGCCAAGCCTTGAAGCGCTGGTCGCGGCCCATTCCGAACTCGATAGGCGCGTGAGGGCGGCCTACGTCAAAGCCGAGCCCGCCGCGCAAGCCCTGCTCAAGGACTTCTTCCTGCCAGGCAACTTGCCGTCGCGTCCGGCGTTCGAGGCCGTCATCCGTTGGGGCCCGCTCATTGAAGCACCAGCTTACCGATTTGCCGCCCGGGCCTCATCCACGCTCGACACTTGGCGAAACTCGGCGCTGAGCGATGCGTCGAACGGCGTATCGCCACGCGAGTCGGTCATCTCGTTCTACTATCCGCTCGTTCACTCGATGGCGCATCTCAGCGTCCTCAGCAGCGAGGTTGGCGCCGGTGCATGGCTCGCCGACATGGCGCTGTCTTTTGAGTGGACCAACTGGACGCCTTCATTTCCGTTGGTTCGCGAGCGGACCGTCTGGCTCGCGGCGGCGGCTGCCAAGTCGGCCGCGGCCTTCGGTCCAGATGTCGTCGACCGATACCTCCGCGCGCTGGCCGATAACCGACACGTCTACAAGGTGTTCGACGCTCTATTCGGTCTTGCCTCAATCGCGCTGGCCCATGATCCCACCCTGGCTCCGATCACCAAGGCCATCACTGCGGCCGAAGACGCGTCCATCAGCCGAATAGGCGTCGGTGCGGAGCAAGCGCCTTGGATGTTTCGGTCGGCCATAGGCATGTTGCAGAGGTGGGCGGACGACCGGAGCGCCGATCCCCTTGCGCTGCGGCAGCTCGATTGGGACTCCGACGCCAGCGTTGGGCTGGCCACCCAGCAGGCGTTCCGCCTCAACCCTTCCGACATCGACGTGCGCGGGCAAGTTTTGGGCTTTGGCGTCCTGCCAGCCATCATGCAGGCTCCGCCGGGAGCGCACTATCCGCAGCACTCTCCCCTGCGGTCTCCCCTTCTGCCCCAAGGCCACGAACTGGCAGGCATTCTAACGCGCGCTTGGGGCGCTAGTGCAAAGATTCTCCAGACTATTCATTGAACAGTCGGTGCTTCACGGCCGCCTTGGCCGACGCTCTCGGCTCCGAAGCGCAAGACGACGCTGTCCAAGCTCATAACGCCGGTATGATCCCGCTCGGCGGGTCCACGCGGATGAAGAACGGCGGCCGGGCGTAGGGGGCCGGGCGGTCGACGGTTTCGCCGCCGACGAACATCTCGCCGGTCCAGGCGTCGCGCCAGTGCGCGCCCGCAGGCAGGCGCACGCGGCGCGCCGTGACCCCCGGCGCGGTCACCGGCGCCACCAGCACCGCGTCGCCGAGGAGGAAGTCGTCGGTCTCCGACCAGGCCTCCGGGTCGTCCGGGAAGTCGTGGAACAGCGGCCGCATCACCGGCTCGTAGGAGTCGCGATAGCGCTGCAGGAGGGTCGAGAGATAGGGTGCCAGCCGCTGGCGCAGCCGCATCAGGGCGCGGACGTCGTCGAGGACCCCAGGGTGCATCCAGGGCTCGTTGACGCTGCCGTCGTCGTTCCACGAGTGGATGGAGAAGCGCGGCAGGAAGACGCCCAGTCCCACCCAGCGCACGAACAGCTCGGAGTCCGGACGCGGTCCCGCGAACCCGCCCACGTCGTGGCCGATGCTGGAGACCCCCGACAGGGCGAGGCCGAGCCCCATGGGGATGTTCCACTTCAGGCTCTCCCACGAGGTCCGGTTGTCGCCCGACCAGGTCTGGGCGTAGCGCTGCATCCCGGCGAAGCCGGCGCGGGAGATCAGGAAGGCCGGGTCGCCCGGCGCGTGCTCGACCTGGGCCCGGCGGCTGGCGCGCAGCATCAAGAGGGTGTGCAGCGGCTTCATCTCCCGGGCGGGAAACGGCGCGCCGAAGCCGTGGGCCAAGGCGCGCGGGTTGTTCACCTCGTACTCGTTGTTGTCGTTCCAGGTGGCGGCGATCCCGAACGCCAGCAGCTGTTCCTTCACCTGCCCCGTCCACCAGTCGGCCGCGGCCGGGTTGGTGAAATCGACATAGGCCCCCACGCCGTCCCAGAACTGTTCGAGCACTGGTTCGCCGTCGGCGTCGGCCAGCAGCAGGGCCGCCCGGGCGGCGGCGGGGAAGGCCGGATTGTCGGTCAGGAGGACCGGCTTGATGTTGGCGATTATCTTCAGCCCCGCCCGAGCGAAGCGCTCGCTGAAGGCGGCGGGGTCAGGGAACTTCTCGCGGTTCCAGTGGAACACATGGCGCCGACCGCCGACAGACGTGTAGCCCGACGACAGGTGAAAGGACGTACACGGAATATCGTGCTCGACCAGCTTGGCCAGGAATCCCTCCAGCCGGACCGCCGCGTCCGGGGCGTCGGCATAGCCCATCGCCGAACCCGAGTAGCCAAGCGCCCAGTCCGGCGTCGCCGCCGGCCGGCCGGTTAGCCAGGTGAACCGCCGCACGGTCTCGGCCACCGTCGGGCCTCCCAGGACATAGAGGTCCACGTCTCCATGCTCGGCGGCTAAATAGCGGTAGGGGCCATGGTAGTTGCTGTGTTCGCAGCCGAAGTCGAACACGCAGTCAGAAAGGGTGTCGTAGAAGAGACCGAAGGCCAGGCCGCTGTCGGCCCGCCGCGTAATGTAGAACGGGATGTGCTTGTAGAGCGGGTCGGACGTGCGGGCGTCGTAGCCCATGGCGTCGACATTGCTGAGGCGAAATCGCCGCCCCGCCCGGTCCATCGCCCCCGACCGCTCGCCCAGTCCGAAATACCGCTCACCGGGCGAACGGGCCAGGTAGTGGCGCGGCGTCCCGTCCCACCAGCCGAAGTCGTAGGCCTGGGTCGGACGGTCCCGCGCCGCCTCCGTCCACACTCCGTCCCGCCGCACCTCCCACCGGCACTTCAGGCCGCGCAGCTCGGCCGTCAGCCTCAGGCGGGAAGTGGCCACGACGATGCGATCCTCATCGGCCATGTCGCAGATGAAGGCGGGACAGGCGAAGCCGGCGGTGTCGAACCGGTCCCGCCCCTCCGCGGGGACGTCCTCGGCGCCCGGCGCGACGGTCCAGCTGCGCGCGTGGCGCAGGCGCCCGTCAGGCAGGACCAGGAGGCGGATAACGTCCTCTTCCAAAACAAACACGTGGGCCACCGCCCCAGTGTCGCTGGCCAGGGTCAGCCGGGCGCCCTCCCGGCGGGCGAGGCGGAAGAGTGGTGGCTTGTCGAGGGTCGCACGGCGCATCGGCGTCACTGTTGACGGGGGGCGGCGCGATTGCAAACGTGGGTCGCATGGCAAGGCCCCTGCGCCTCGATCCCGACCGGTTCTTTCCCCTGGAGGATCGCGCCCGGGCCCTGGCCAGGGCTCTGTTCACGCAGGTGGAGCGTCTGCCGATCATCAGTCCGCACGGCCACACCGACCCGGCTTGGTTCGCCTCCGACGCGCCGTTCGTCAACGCGGCCAGCCTCCTGGTACAGCCGGACCACTATCTCTTGCGCATGCTCTACAGCCAGGGCGTCTCCCTGGAGGCTCTTGGGATCCCGCCCCTCGAGGGGCCCTGGACCCCGCCCGATCCCCGCGCCGTCTGGCGCTGCTTCGCCGAGCACTACGCCCTCTTCCGCGCCACCCCGTCGCGCATCTGGCTCGACCACACCTTCGTTACTGTCTTTGGCCTGAACGTACGCCTGGAGGCCGCAACAGCCGACCACTACTTCGATGTCATCGGAGAGGCGCTCGCCCGATCGGAGTTTCGCCCGCGCGCCCTCTATGAGCGGTTCGGGATCGAGGTTCTGGCCACCACCGACGCCGCCGTCGATGATCTCGCCGCCCACCGCGCCCTGGCGGCCAGCGACTGGCGCGGACGGGTGATCCCCACCTTCCGCCCCGACGACGTCACCGACCCCGACCGCGAGGACTTCGCAGAGAACCTCGACCGCCTGGGCGAGATCACCGGCGAGGACACCGCGGGCTGGGCAGGCTACCTCGCCGCGCTGGCCGCCCGCCGCGCCACCTTCCGCGCACTCGGCGCCACCGCCACCGATCATGGTCCGCCCAGCGCCCGCACCGCCGACCTGACCCCGGCCGCCGCCGCCGCGCTCTTCGCGGCCGTGCGCGGCGGCGGCGGCACGGCCGCTCAGGCCGATCTGTTCCGGGCCCAGATGCTCACCGAAATGGCGCGGATGGCGATCGACGATGGTTTGGTGATGCAGCTTCACCCGGGATCATGGCGCAACCACAACGCCGCCCTCTTCGCCCGTTTCGGCGGCGACAAGGGCGCCGACATGCCGCAGGGAACGACCTATGTCGACGCGTTGAAGCCCTTGCTCGACGCGGTCGGCGAGTCGCCCCGCCTGCGCCTGATCCTGTTCACCCTCAACGAGAGCGCCTACGCTCGCGAACTGGCGCCCCTGGCCGGACACTACCCGGCCCTGCGGCTCGGGCCGCCCTGGTGGTTCCACGACTCGGTCGAGGGGATGTGGCGCTATCGCCGCCAGACCACCGAGACCGCCGGCTTCTACAACACCGTCGGCTTCAACGACGACACCCGCGCCTTCCTATCCATCCCCGCGCGCCACGACGTCGCCCGCCGCGTGGACTGCGCCTATCTCGCCGAACTGGTCGCCACCGCCCGGCTGGAGGAGGACGAGGCGGCCGAACTGGCGATCGACCTTGCCCACGGCCTCGCAAAGCGAGCCTACAGGCTTTGACCCGGCTCAGCTTGGCGACCCTCGAGCGGGCCACCGGCGCGCGGCGACCTGCCTATGACGTGGGAGGGTTGCGCGTGGGCGTTGCGCAAGTGGGCGTGGGGGCCTTCCATCGCGCCCACCAGGCTGTGTTCACCGAAGAGGCCATCGAGGCGGCGGGCGGTGACTGGGGGATCGTCGGGCTCTCCCTGCGCCGGCCGGACGCGGCGGCGGCGCTGAACCCTCAGGACGGCCTCTACACCCTGGAGATCCGCGCCGCCGAGCCGGCCCGGCGCATAGTCGGGGCCCTGCGCGGGGTGATCACCGCCCCGCGACAGCCAGACGTCGCCCTGACGGCCTTCGCCGACCCCAGGGTCCACTTGATCACCCTGACAATCACCGAGCCCGGCTATGCCCTGCGGCCGGACGGCGCACTCGACGTCGCCCACCCGGACGTCGTCCACGACCTCTCGGAGCCAGAACGGCCGCGCACCGCGGTCGGGTGGCTGGTGGCCGCCCTGGCCCGGCGGCGTGAGGCCGGCGCGGGAATGGTCTCGATCCTCTCCTGCGACAACCTGCGGCAAAACGGCCGGCGGCTGGAGGGGGCGGTGCGGGCCCTGGCCGCGCGCCGGGCCCCGGAGTTGGCTGCCTGGATTGCGGGCGAGACGACCTTTCCCAACACGCCGCCCATTCCACGCTCGCCTACCTGGGTCTGGGAACGTGCGAGCCGGGCGCGCGGCGGGCCGCCTCGGCGCAGTGATGCGCGCCTGGGCAGCGGCAGTACATCGCGATCTGGGCGCCGCCCTCGACGATCCGGCTCTGTTCTCCGAACCATTCCGCGCCGAAAGCGCGGTGCGCGCCGCCCTTACGTCCCTAGGCGCATGGAGATGATCTTGCCGGGCGCGCGCGGGGGCTCGCCCTTGGGGAGGGCGTCCACGTGCTCCATCCCGTCGATCACCTCGCCCCACACGGTGTACTGGTTGTCGAGGAAGTTGGAGTCGGCCAGGCAGATGAAGAACTGGCTGTTGGCCGAGTGCGGCGCCGAGGTGCGCGCCATCGAGCAGACGCCGCGCCGATGCGGCGCGCTGCTGAACTCGGCCTTGAGGTTGGGCTTCTTCGAGCCACCGCCCCCGGTGCCGGTGGGATCCCCGCCTTGGGCCATGAAGCGGTCGATCACCCGGTGGAACACCACCCCGTCGTAGAAGCCCTCCTCGGCCAGCTCGCTGATCCGGGCGACGTGGCCCGGAGCGAGGTCGGGACGCAGGCGGATGGTCACCGGGCCGGTGTCCAGGGTCATGATCAGGGTCGGTTCGTTGCTCATGGTGCTCACTTGCCTTCAGGGGCCCACTGGAGTTGGGGCGTTCACTTGACTTGGGAGGGGAGTTCGACGTCGCAAAGGGAGAAGTCCACAACCTTCTCGGCCTTCAACCGGTCAACCATGGCCTTGAACCACGGGCTGCGCGCGTCGATCACCTTGACCGGCGGCCGCTCGGCGGCGGGCATGTCGGCGAGCAGGCGCACCTTGGTCATCTTGTCGGCGGGCGGCGGCGGCGGTTCGCCGGTCTTGATGGCGCGCACCACGTCCTCGCCGGCGATAACCCGGCCCCAGACGGCGTACTTCTGGTCCAGGTTATCGTGGGCGGCGCGCATCAGGAAGAACTGGCTGTTGGCGCTGGCGGGGTCGTCGGCCCGCGCCAGCCCGCCGACGCCCGGGCAGAAGGTGACATAGGCAGCGACCTTGTGGTCGGCGGTGAGCAGGCCAAGGTCCATCGACTGGCTGATCACCGGCATCGCCCCGATGAACCCCGCCTCCAGGCCGCCGGCCTTGGTCACCGACACGAAGGGCATGTCGCTCGAGCGCCGGAACGCGAACTCCGGCGGCAGGTTAGGCAGGGTCGAGCCGCCGGTCCCGTTCTCCTGCGGATCGCCGGTCTGATCCATGAAGGTGTCGACGACCCGAAAGAAGCTCCGCCCGTCATAAAAGCCCTGTTTCGTCAGCGCGCGCACGCGGGCAACCGCCTGGGGCGCGGAGACAGGATCGAGTTCGACGATGATCCGGCCCTTGGTGGTGTCTATCACCATCACGTTCTGTGGATCGGGAGTCCGCCAGTCGGCGTCCGTGGGCGGGCCGGAAGCGGCGGCGGGCGGGGTGGGAGCCCCCGAGGCGGTCCCGCCGACGAGGAGGGCGAGCAGCAGGGCCGGAGCGAGCAACTTCATACGGCGGGCCCTAGCCCGGGGCGGCGCGCCCCGCAAGCGGCGGGGCTCAGCCACCGAAGCAAGATGAGTTTGGGCGGGAAGCGGCCAAAGCAAGAATCTTGTTGTAGAGTCAAAGTGCAAAGCCTGATTCAGACCTTTCGATCAAACGTCATCAGGCTTTGACCACCTTTTCCAGCAGCCGGCGCTTGACGCCCTCGGAGACGAACGGGGACACGTCGCCCCCCAAGGTCACGATCTCCTTGACCAGGCGCGAGGCGATCGCCTGATGGCGGGGATCGGCCATCAGGAACACCGTCTCGATGTTGCGATCGAGCTGCTGGTTCATGGCCGTCATCTGGAATTCGAATTCGAAGTCGGCCACGGCCCGGAGGCCGCGCAGGATCACCGTTGCGCCGACCTCGCGCGCGGCGGTGAGCGTCAGCCCGGCGTAGGGATGGACGATGACTTCGCCGCCGTTCTCCAGCGTCGCGGTCTCGGCCTTAAGGATCGCCACGCGCTCCTCGAGGGAGAACATCGGTCCCTTGCCGCTGTTGATGGCGACGCCGATGACCAGCCGGTCAACCAGCTTCAACGCTCGCCGAATCAGGTCCAGGTGACCGTTGTGGATGGGATCGAAGGTACCCGGATAGAGACCGATCCGCGTCATAGGCTGCTCCCCCCTCAGCTGTCCTCAGTGCCGGCCGGGACCTCGGCCCCGTTGGCTTCGCCCCCGTTGGCCTCGCCTTCCAGCCGTTCCACCGAAACCACATGTTCATCGTCGGCGGTACGGAAAATCGTCACCCCTTGCGTATTTCGCCCGGCGATCCGGATCTGGCTCACCGGCACGCGGATGAGTTGGCCCTGATCGGTCACCAGCAGGATCTCGTCGGCGTCCTCCACGGGGAAGGAGGCCACCAGGCGCCCGCCGCGACGGGAGAGGTCGTGCGCGATCAGGCCCTGTCCGCCCCGCCCCGTGCGGCGATAGTCGTAGGCCGAGGTGCGCTTCCCGAACCCCTCGGAGGACACCGTCAGCACGAACTCCTCGGCCGCGCCCAGGCGCGCCAGGCGCTCCAGAGAGAGGGTCTCGCCCTCGCCGGACGCCCCCTCCTCCTCGTCGTCGGGCGCCGGCGGCGCCTCGGCGTCCTCCCCCCCGGCCGCCGAGCGCATGGCCGAGGCGTGGCGCAGATAAGCCGAGCGCTCGGCCGGCGTGGCGTCGACGCCATGCAGCACGGCCATAGAGATCACGCTGTCGTCATCGGCCAGGCGGATGCCGCGCACCCCGGTGGATTCCCGGCCCGCGAACACGCGCACCTCGTCCACGGCGAAGCGGATGCAGCGGCCGAGCGCCGTCGTCAGCAGGATATCGTCGGCGGCCGTGCACAGGCTCACGCCCACGATGGCGTCCCCCTCATCCAACTTCATGGCGATCTTGCCGTTGCGGTTGATCTGGACGAAGTCCGACAGCTTGTTGCGCCTGACCCGTCCCGAGCGCGTGGCGAACATCACGTCCAGCGAATCCCAAACCGCCTCGTCCTCCGGCAAGGTCAGGATCGAGGTCATCGTCTCCCCGGGTTCGATGGGGAAAAGGTTTACGAAGGCCTTGCCCCGCGAGGTCGGCGTGCCGAGCGGCAGGCGCCACACCTTCAGCTTGTAGGCCTTGCCACTGGAGGAGAAGAACAGCATCGGCGCGTGGGTCGAGGCCGAGAACACGCGGGTGACCGCATCCTCCTCCTTCGTCGACATGCCTGCGCGGCCACGCCCGCCGCGATGCTGGGTGCGGTAGGTGGCCAGGGGCGTACGCTTCACATAGCCGCCGTGGGTGACGGTGATCACCATGTCTTCGCGGGCGATAAGGTCCTCGTCCTCGACGTCGGCCTCGCCCTCCACAATGACGGTGCGGCGGGGGACGGCGAAGGCGTCGCGCACCTCGACAAGTTCGGCGCGCACCACGCCCATGATCGCATCGCGAGAGCCGAGCAGGTCGAGGTAGCCCTTGATGGCGGCGGCGAGCTCGCGCGCCTCGTCGAGGATCTCCTCGCGGCCGAGGCCGGTGAGGCGGCTGAGCGTGAGCGCCAGGATGGCCCGGGTCTGTTCGTCCGTGAGGCGGACCTGGTCGCCGCCAACGATCACCGTGCGCGGGTCGGCGATCAGCTCGATCAAGGGCGCCATGTCGCCGATCGGCCAGTCCCGCGCCACCAGCCGCTCGCGCGCCTCGGCCGGGTCCTTGGACGACCGGATGATGTGGATCACCTCGTCAATATTGGCGACCGCGATGGCCAGGCCGACCAGCACGTGGGCTCGGTCCCGCGCCTTGGAGAGCTCGTGCCGGGTGCGTCGGACCACCACCTCCTCGCGGAAGTCGATGAAGGCGGTCAGCATGTCCTTCAGGCCCAGTTGTTCCGGGCGGCCGCGGTTGAGGGCCAGGGCGTTGACCGGGAATGAGCTCTGCAGGGGCGTGAAGCGGTAGAGCTGGTTCAGCACCACCTCGGCGCTGGCGTCGCGCTTCAGCTCGACGACTACCCGCATGCCGGTTCGGTCGCTCTCGTCGCGCAGGTCGCCGACGCCCTCGATGCGCTTCTCCCGCACCAGATCGGCGATGCGCTCCACCATGGCCGCCTTGTTCACCTGGAAGGGAATGGCGGTAATGATGATCGCCTCCCGGTCGCGGCGGATCTCCTCGATGGCGGCCACCCCGCGCACAACAACTGACCCGCGACCGGTCATCAGGGCCTGGCGCGCGCCGCTGCGGCCGATGATCTCGCCGCCGGTGGGGAAGTCGGGGCCCGGCACGATGTCCAGCAACTCGCCCATCGGCAGGTCCGGTCGATCGATCAGGGCCAGGCAGGCGTCGACGATCTCGCCGAGGTTGTGCGGCGGGATGTTGGTGGCCATGCCCACGGCGATGCCGCCGGCGCCGTTGACCAGCAGGTTGGGGATCCGTGAGGGGAGAACCGCCGGCTCCTGCTCCTTGCCGTCGTAATTGTCCTTGAAGTCGACGGTGTCCTTGTCGAGATCGGCCATGATCGACATGGCCGCCCGGGTCAGGCGGCACTCGGTGTAGCGCATCGCCGCCGGCGGATCATTGTCCACCGAGCCGAAATTGCCCTGGCCGTCGATGAGGAGCAGGCTCATCGAGAACGGCTGGGCCATGCGCACCAGGGTGTCGTAGATCGAAAGGTCGCCATGGGGGTGGTATTTACCCATCACATCGCCGACCACGCGGGCGGATTTCACGTAGCCGCGGTCGGGCGTGTGCCCCTGTTCGTTCATCGAATAGAGGATGCGCCGCTGAACGGGCTTGAGGCCATCACGCAGATCGGGGAGCGCCCGACTGACGATCACGCTCATCGCGTAGTCGAGGTAGGATTTCTTGACCTCGTCCTCGATCGAGATCGGGCTCACGTGGCCCCGCTGGGGATCACCCGGCGGCGAGGGGGTCTCTTCGGTCAAATGGGGGGTTCAACGCTTCAGGATTCGGACAATTACCGTCCGCGTCTCCTAGCATCCGAGTCCCGTCGGCGCCAGTCGCGGGCGCCCCTAGGCCCGGCGGGGATTCAGAAACGCACCGCGCAGATCACCGCCCACCAGAACGCCACGCAGGCGAACACCGCCCAGGCGAGCGGGTGCGGACGCGGCCAGCGCGCGTGCCAGCGCAGCGGCGGAACAGGCTCGCGACGGTAGGCGGGCGGACGGGCAGAGCCAAGGCCCCTCGCCGGCCCAGGCGCCCTGGCCGGAGCAGCGCTCGGGGCCTGAGTTCGCGCCGGCCCCTTTGCCCTCGTGCGAAGAGGGATAGGATCCGTCATAGGTTTCCTCCTGCTCCGAACGCCCGCGGAGCACGGCCCAAGGTCTGTTTATTGCACGGTCGACGCAATAACCCTACGTGGGGACGCCGTATCGTACAGATACGCTGAGATAACGCTTCAACAGTACTAGCCGTTCTGTCCTAAAATGGGATTTCGTCGTCAAGATCCGCCGTGAAGGTCTCGCGGGGCCCGCTGGCCGCAGCGCGGGGACCGGCAGAGAAGCCGCTGGAATCGGACTCCCGCGCACTGCCGTCGCCGTCGCCGCGCCCGTCGAGCATCGTCAGTTCGCCGCGAAACTTCTGCAGCACGATTTCGGTCGCCGTGCGCTCGGCGCCTGAGGCGTCGGTGTATTTCCGGGTCTGGAGGGCGCCCTCCACATAGACCTTGGAACCCTTGCGCAGATAGTTCTCCGCGACCTTCACGAGGTTGTCGTTGAAGATCGATATACGGTGCCACTCGGTCTTTTCCCGACGCTCGCCGGTGGCGCGGTCGCGCCAGGTTTCCGAGGTGGCGATGCTGAAGCTGGCGACCCGGTCGCCGGAGCCCAGCGATCGGATTTCGGGGTCCCGCCCCAGGTTTCCGACCAGAATAACCTTGTTCACGCTGCCCGCCATCGGCGGCTCTCCCGGCTCGCCCGGCGACCATACGCGCCGGAATCGTTAACGAGTGATAACAGCCCTGGGATCGAAGGCAACAAGAAAGTTCCTCGTTTGTTCCGATTCTCACGGTTGAAAGCCGACTTATCCACTGCCGATCGTCCGCATGCCCCTGCGGCTCACTGTCCCTGTGGCATGGCCCCGGGCACGGCGAGGCGGCCGTCACCCGTCCGCACCATGAATGGATAGTGGTACCCGTTGTAGCTCTGGGCGGTGAACACCCCTTCGGGCTGGATGAACAGGAACTGGCCCTGGTAGGCGCCGGTCAGCCTGTTCTGGTTGAGGCCGAGCACGCGGAAGCGCAGGCGCATCATCTCGAGCTGGGCGGCGCAATGCTCCAGGTCCGGCTGGCGGTCGGCCAAGCGGTTGAACTTCGGCTTGCCCTGGTTGTCGGTGACCATGTGCCAGCAGACGCCCGTGTCCCGGGGCGCTTCCAGGGAGGGGCTGCACGCCGCAAGGACGAGAGGGATGAGAAGGCCGAAGCCGAGGCGGACGAGGCGCATGGCGGGAGTCTACCCCCGCGGGATCGGCGAGGGAACCGGTGGCTCAGTAGGGCGGCGGCCCGCTTTCGCAGTCCGGGCTACGGCCGGCCAGCGGGTGGAAGTTCCGGTTGTCGGGCGAGATCTCGATCCGGCCGTCCAGGAGTCGCAAGGTGCGTTCGGCCCAGCGACCATAGGCCGGGGGCCCGCCGCGGGCGCAGCGATCGGGATAGAGGGTGCGCAGGCAGGCGCTCAAGGTCAGGTCTTCCGGGACGCGGCTCCAGCCGCCATCGGCGTAGAGCCAGCAGGCCGCCACCCGACCGCCGGCCTGGACGCCCCCGGGCGATTCGCTGGGCGGGGCGGCCGACGACTCGGGCTGTATTTCGGACGAAGCTTCCGCCGGCGGCAGGGGGGTGATCTGGGTAGACGCGCCGCGCGCGGCGGCCAGGGCGCCGGTGGGATCGAGTCCGACGTCGAGGGACCCGCTGGCGACGCCATTGCGCTTGGCGCAGTCGCTGAGCTTGAGATCGCCCACCAGCTGGCCGTTCACGAAACAACGTAGGGGGCGGCCCTCATCGAGCTTAACGTCGTCGTCGCGCCCCGTCTGGACGATCAGACCGCCTTGCGAAGCGGGCGGGGGCTCGCTCGCGCCCCGATGATGAAGCAGCAGGAAGGCGGCGATCGCCAAGCCCGCCAACAAGGCCAGGCCCATGCCGACCAGCGCCACGGCACGGCGGTCCTTCAGCAGTTCCATCAGGCCCTCGACCCTTGCGCACGCCGCGGCGCGCGACGCGTCTATTTGAATCGGTAGGTGATTCGGCCCTTGCTGAGGTCGTAGGGAGTCATTTCCACCAGGACCTTGTCTCCGGCGAGCACCCGGATTCGGTTCTTCCGCATCTTGCCGGCCGTGTGGGCGATGATCTCGTGGGCATTCTCCAAGGTCACCCGGAAGGTGGCGTTGGGTAGCAGCTCGCTCACCGTGCCGGGAAGTTCCAACAGTTCTTCTTTCGCCATGCGGCTCCTCGATTAAGACAAACGGCGACGCCGCCCGCGATCGCTCTCGCAGGCCCGCGTCGAAAACCGATCATACGCACCAAGGACGTTGAGGTCGATGGCCGGCGGGCGTATCGCCTTGAAGCCCGATCCGGAGAGGCCCGACCATGCGGACCATCGACAAGCCTTGGGCGGCGATCTGCCTGAATATGGTGGTCCTGCTGAGCGCCCTCAACGCCCCGCACGGCGCCCGCGCCCAAGGCGCCGGACGGCAGGACGTCGCGGAACCTGCCCCGGCAGCGCAGGGACGCGCCTGCAGCCTCGCCCTCAGCGAGGCCGTGGCGGGCGCCTGGCGCGACCTCGGCGGCGAGAGCGGCCGGCTCGGCTGCCCCACCGGCCTGGAAACGGCAGGCGAGCGTTCGCCCCAGGGGTCCGCCAATCGCGTCGCCACCTTCGGGCAAAACGGAATGATCGTGGTCGCCGTCTCGGGCCCCAGGGCCGGGCAGGCCGTCGCCGTCAGCGGTGGCTGCTATCGCCTCTACGTTCAGTACGGGGGCACGAGCGGCTGGCTGGGCCTGCCCATCGCCGACCAGGAGAACACCCCCGACGGGTCGCTCCAGCATTTCGAGGGCGGAGTCATGCGGTGGGGCCGGGCCCTGGACGACTGCCAGGCGGAGCCGTCGGCGGCCGCGCCCGCATCGGCGCCGGTCCCGGCGGCGGCGACCGAGGCCCTGGTCCCCCTGGATCTCTTCGAGGATCCGACGACGGGCGATCGCCTGAGCCTGGCGACGTCCGGCAGCGTCGCGGAGGCGACGGCCGCCGGCTACCAGAGGCTGCGGGGCCAGGCGCGGGTGCTCGCCGCCGATGCGCCGGGGACGACGCGACTGAAGCTATATGTGAACGAAGAGAAGAAACTGCGCGAGACCGTGGCCTCGGCCCAGAGTGAACGCGACGCTCTCGCAGCCGGCTTCGGCTTCGAGGCGGGCCAGGGTTGGGTATGGATCGACCCGCGGCCCGGTGCGGTCGCCCTGAAGCTCTATCGAGACGGCGCCACCGGCCGTACCCGCCTTGCCGCCGGCGCAGAGGACGAGCAGGAGGCGGCGGCGAAGGGCTACGCCTTCGTCCGCATCGAGGGCTACGCCCTGCCTACGACCTGACGCGCGCGCCACTCACCCGCCGAAGGTGCGGACCTCGCCGAACCGCGCGCGCAGGCGCTTTTCCAGGGCGTCGCGGACGTCGCGATAGGCGCTCAGCATCTGCTCGCGCTGGCCGGTCACCAGGGTCGGATCGAGCGTGGGCCAATATTCCAGGTCGATGGCCCGGCGGCGCGCCAGCTCGCCGGCCCTGTGGTGCGCCTCGGGGCTAAGCGAGATGACCACGTCGAAGGAGGTGTCCTCCAGGTCGTCGAAGTTCTTGGGCCTGTGGCGACTGAGGTCGACGCCCAACTCGTCCATCACCGCGACGGTGAGGGGGTCCGCTCCGGGGGGCATGGCGTCGCGCCGCGTGCCTGTGTGCAGGCCGCAGCTGTCGACGTAGACCGCCCCGCCGAAGTGCAGCTTCATGAGCCCCTCTGCCATGGGCGAGCGGACCCGATTGAGGTTGCAGCTGAAGAGGACGGCGCCGGGCAACCCCCGATGGATCCGCGCGGGGGCTGTCACCCCCGCCATTGCAGGGCGCAGATCAGTGTGAAGAGCCGCCGGGCGGTGTCGGGATCGATCTCCACCTTTCCGGCCAGGCGCCGTCGCAGCAGGGTCGAGCCCTCGTTGTGCAGGCTGCGTCGACCCATGTCCAAGGCCTCGATCTTCTGGGGCGTGGCGTTGCGGATCGCGTCGTAATAGCTCTCGCAGACCATTCGATAGTCCCGCACCACCCCGCGCAAGGGCGAGAGCGACAGCAGGTGGCGACGCTGGTAGCCCGGACCGGTGATGTCGAGCGCAAGGCGGTTATCGATCAGGGCGACGCGCAGGTCGTAGGGCCCGGTGTCGGCCCCGTCCGGGGCGAAGACGTTTTCCTCCACCAGATCGAAGATGGCGATCTGCCGTTCCTGCTCCTGATCGCGGGAAGCGGCGGCGAGGGATTCATCGTCGAGCACGACGGACTGCAGGCGGTGCTTGGACGGATCGGGCCCCATCGGCCTGTTCTAGCCCGTTCGCCAGCCCCCCCGGAAGCGGTCAATGGTCGCGATTGAACCGCAGGCTCATGGAACGCGAGTGGGCGCTCAGGCCCTCGGCGTCGGCGAGGGCGACAGCGGAAGGGGCGAGAGCGCGGAAAGCGGCGGGATCGCATTTGACGATCGAGGTGCGCTTGAGGAAGTCGATCGTCGAAAGGCCCGAGGAGAACCGCGCCGCCCGGCTGGTGGGGAGGACGTGGTTGGAGCCGGCCACATAGTCGCCGATGGCCTCCGGGGTATGCCGCCCCAGGAAGATCGCGCCAGCGTGACGAACGCGACCCGCCAGGCGCTCGGGATCATCGACCGCGAACTCCACATGCTCCGGCGCGATCTGGTCCACCAGCGCGGGGGCCCGGTCAATCGGGGCGAGCACCACCGCCCCGTGATCCCGCCAAGACGCCGCAGCGTCAGCGGCGGTCGGCAGTGTCTTCAGGACCTCCTCCACGGCGCTGATCACGGCCTCGGCCAGGGCGGGATCGTCGGTGATCAGGATCGACTGGGCGTCCGGATCGTGTTCGGCCTGGGCGAGGAGATCGGCGGCGATCCAGTCCGGATGGTTGGCGCCATCGGCCACCACCACCACTTCCGACGGGCCGGCCAGGGAATCGATTCCGACCTGACCGTAGACCCGGCGCTTCGCGGCGGTGACGTAGGCGTTGCCGGGGCCGACGATCTTGTCCACAGCCGCAATCGGCCCGGCGCCATAGGCCAGCGCCGCCACAGCCTGGGCGCCGCCGACGCGCCAGATCTCGGTGACCCCTGCCTGTAGCGCGGCCTCCAGAACGGCTGGCTTGAGGCCACCGGGCGGGGTCACCATGGCGATGCGCGACACGCCGGCGATCCGGGCCGGGACAGCGTTCATCAGCACGGTGGAAGGATAGGCGGCGCGCCCTCCCGGAACATAGATCCCCACCGCGTCGAGAGGCGTCCAGCGCCAGCCGAGTTCCACCCCCGCCGCGTCGGCGAAGGCGCCGTCGGTCGGCCGCAGGCGTTCGTGATAGTCGCCGATGCGACGGGCGGCGAAGGCGATGGCCTCGCGCACGTTGGCCGGGCAGCGGGCCGCCCCCTCGGCGATCTCGTCCTGCGAGACACGCAAGCTCTCCTCGGTCAGTTCGACACGGTCGAACTCGCGGGAGAACCGGATCAGGGCCGCCGCCCCCTCGGCCCGCACCGCGTCGATCACGCGCATCACAGCCGCCTCCACGTCGGCGGGTGCGCCGCGTGGCTCGGCCAGGAAGGCCGCGAAAGCCGCCTCGAAGGCGGGGTCGGAGACGTCGAAGCGGCGCATGACCTACATGTCGTGTTCTGGGGTCCGCGGCGTGCGCCAGGGTGCGGACAGGTCGGCGAGGGCCGCGTCGATGCACTCGACCTCGGCGGCCAGATCGGCGTCGTCGGCGAAGGCGAAGGTGACGACGCCGCCCGGGGGCTCGCTCGCGGCGAAGGTGACGGCGAGCAGCTGGACGACCGCCTCCTTGGCCTCCGGGCGCAGATTGCGCGCCTTGACCCTCATCACGCCGCCGAGCTGCACCGCCGCGCGCACACGCTCGTGGGCGCCGTCCGCGGCCTCCCAGCGGAACCGGTTGAAGGCTATGGTCAGGCGCCGATGATGGGGCTCCCAGCGGATGTCGCCGATGCGCGCCACCGCGTCCTGCAGGGCCGCCGAGATCACCGCCAGGTCATCGGCGTCCTCCGCCAGCAGGCGAAGGGCGCGGAACGCTTCGGCGGCAGATCCCATGGCGTCAGCCCTCCGGCTCCGCGGCGCCCTTCACGCGCCGCACCTGGGCGCCGCAGGCGGACAACTTTTCTTCCAGGCGCTCGAAGCCGCGGTCGAGGTGATAGACGCGGTTCACCACCGTCTCGCCCTTGGCCGCCAGGGCGGCAATGACGAGGCTGACGGAAGCGCGCAGGTCGGTCGCCATCACCGGGGCGCCCTGAAGGCAATCGACGCCGCGCACGCGGGCCTCGCCGCCCGACACCACGATGTCGGCCCCCAGGCGCGAGAGTTCCGGCACATGCATGAAGCGGTTCTCGAAGATCGTCTCGCGCACCACGCTCTCGCCGTCCGCCACGGTCATCAGGGCCATGAATTGGGCCTGGAGGTCCGTGGCGAAGCCCGGGTAGGGATCGGTCTCGATGGTCACGGCGTTCAGCCGCGCGCCGTTGCGCCGGATAATCAGGCCATCGTTGCGGCGCTCCACGTCGACCCCGGCCTCCTCCATCTTCACCAGCAGCGATTCGATCAGGTCGGCGCGCGTGTTGGTGAGACGCACCTCGCCGCCCGCCATGGCGGCGGCCAGGGCGTAGGTGCCGGTTTCGATACGGTCGGGGGCGACGGCGTGGGTGGCGCCGGTGAGCCGCGCGACACCGACGATGCGGAGGGTCGATCCGCCCGCCCCCTCGACCTTGGCGCCCATGGCGTTCAGGCAATCGGCGAGGTCGACGATCTCCGGCTCGCGCGCCGCGCCGATAAGCACGGTCTCGCCTCGCGCGAGGACGGCCGCCAGCATGGCGTGTTCGGTGGCGCCTACCGAACTGAACGGGAACTCGATGGTGGCGCCCTTCAGGCCCCGCGGCGCCTGGGCGTAGACATAGCCCTCGTTGAGATCGATGTGGGCGCCCAGCGCCTCCAGCGCCTTGAGGTGCAGGTCCACCGGCCGGGCGCCAATGGCGCAGCCGCCGGGCAGGCTCACCTTGGCGTGGCCGGTGCGCGCCAGCAGGGGACCCAGGACGTTGAAGGACGCCCGCATCTGGCGCACCAGGTCGTAGGGCGCGAAGGCGCTGACGATCTCGGGCGTGTGGAGCACGGTCTGGGGCCCGTCTGGGCCCTCGCTCTCGGTGACCTCCGCGCCCAGCCGCCGCAACAGCTTTCCGAGAAACCGGGTGTCCGCCAGCCGCGGCATGTTGGTCAGGCGCAGGGGCTCGTCGGTGAGCAGGCTGGCGGTCATCAGCTTGATCGCCGAGTTCTTGGCGCCGCTGATGGGAATATCCCCCACCAGGTGGGCGCCGCCGGTTATGGCGATCTGATCCATTGAGGTCCCTTGGCCAGCCGCCCGCCGCGGCCGCGAATTCAGGAGAAAGATAGCGTCTTAATCGGGCCAGCGAGCAAGCGCCAGCGGCTTGCTATTCGCCCGCGGATCGCCCTGCTCTCGGGGCCGCCTTGCGCCGGCGCAGATTGGCCCGCAGGGCGGCGGCCAAGCGCGCCTCCCGTTCGCGGGATGCTCCGGACGCGTCGCTTTCGGAGACCTCGGACGTCGGCGGCCTGGGCGGCGTTTCTCGATCGACGGTCTTGTCCACGCCCTCGCCTAGCCTGTGGCCCACGCAGGTCAAGACCCGATTTTCTCTTCCCTCGCGCGGCGCCTTTCGCTAACACGCGCCCTTCCCGAAAGGGGAACGCCGCCGTAGCTCAGTGGTAGAGCGCATCATTGGTAATGCTGAGGTCGGCAGTTCAATCCTGCCCGGCGGCACCACCCTCTCCCTAGCGCACACCCCTCGCTGACGGATCGAGGGATGTGTGATGGGAGCGGAAACAGATCGTGGCCTCCGGCGCGTCGTCGCCACCGTGGCCATGGCCAATCTCGCTTGGTTCGGCGTCGAGTTCGCGGTGGCTTCAGCCATCGGCTCGGTGTCGCTGTTCGCCGACTCGGCCGATTTTCTGGAAGACGCCAGCCTCAACCTGCTCGTCCTGCTGGCCCTTGGCTGGTCGTCGCGCGTGCGGGCGCGCGTGGGGCTTGCCCTCTCCGTCCTGCTCCTCGCGCCGGGGGTCGCCACCGTCTGGATGGCCTGGACGCGGTTCACATCGCCCGGCGCGCCCGACCCGGTCGCGCTCGGATTCACGGGCCTGGGCGCGCTGGCGGTGAACTTCGGTTGCGCCCTGCTCCTCGTCCGCCGGCGCGACCACGGCGGCAGCCTGACAAGGGCGGCGTTTCTGTCGGCTCGCAATGACGTCCTCGCCAGCCTCGCCATCATGGCGGCCGGAGCCGCCACCGCCATCACCCACGTCCGCTGGTGGGACCTGGGCGTCGGCCTCGCCATCGGGGCGATGAACGCCGACGCGGCGCGGACCGTCTGGCGCGCCGCGCGCCGGGAGGGGCGAGTTGCGTCGGCCATTTGACGGCGAACATCTTCCGCTTGCGCTAGTTTCGCCTCCGGAAGGATCCAGGGATGGACGCCATCGAGCCATCGAGCGTGCGGGTTGAGCCGGCGAGCGAAGCCGAGCGGCCGCTGATCGAGGGGCTGCTGCAGTTCTACATCTACGACTTTTCGGAGATGCAGCCGGCCGACCCCGACGATTTCGCCTTCGACGAGCAAGGCGGCTACGCCCCCTTCATCGACATGGCCGACTACTGGCGCCTCGACGGCTATCACCCGCTGGTGATCCGGGTGGCGGGCCGGGTCGCCGGCTTCGCCCTCGTCAACACCGTCTCCCACCGAGGCGGTCTGGTCGAGCGCAACATGGGCGAGTTCTTCATCGCGCGCCTCTATCGCCGGCGCGGGGTGGCCGCCGAGGCGGTGCGCCAGATCCTCGCCCTTTATCGGGGCCGCTGGGAGGTGGCGGTCGCCGAGCGTAATACCGTCGCCAAAACTTTCTGGCCGGGCGCGGTCGCGGCCGCCGGCGTTCGCGATCTCGAGCAGGTGGACGGAGACGGCGAGCACTGGCGCGGTCCGATCTGGACGTTCATGGTTCCGACTCCAATTCGCCAGGAGGAGGGTGCGATGTCGGGCTGGGATGGTCGGGGGCTGGTGTCGACGAAGTGGCTGGCGGAGCACCTGGAGGATGCGAACCTTCGGGTCTTCGATCTCACCGTCCACCTGCGCCCCTCGCCCATCGGCCCCTACCGGATCGAGAGTGGACGCGCCGACTATGAGGCGGCGCACATCCCGGGCGCGGCTTTCCTCGATCTTCCCGGCGACCTTTCGGACACTACCTCGCCGCTACCCTTCACCTTGCCCTCCGGCGATCAGTTGGCCAGGGCGCTGGGCGCGGCCGGGATCGGGCCGCACACACGCGTGGTCGCCTATACGACCATCTCGCCCATGTGGGCGACGCGGCTGTGGTGGATGCTGCGGTCGAGCGGCTTCGACAACGCCGCGGTGCTGGATGGCGGCCTTGCGAAATGGCGGGCGGAGGGACGCCCCGTCGAGAGGGGCGAGCGGCGCTATCCGCCGGCCCACCTCGCCCTTGTCGCGCGGCCCGGCGCCTGGGCCGACAAGCCGACGGTCATGGCGGCGATCGACGACGGCGGCGTCTGCACGATCAACGCCCTCTCTTCCGCCGCCCATACCGGCGAGTCGCCGGTGAACTATGGCCGCAAGGGGCACATCGCAGGTAGCCGCAACGTGCCCTACGCCACGCTCTTGAACGAGGATGGGACCTGGCGGAGCGACGACCAACTGCGCGCCCGGTTCGACCACGTGGGCGCGCTCGAGCGCCCGAAGGCCATCTGCTATTGCGGTGGCGGGATCTCGGCGACCATGGCCGCGCTGGCGCTGACCCGCCTGGGCCATCCCGACGTGGCGGTCTATGACGGCTCGCTGTCCGAATGGTGCCGCGACCCGGCGGCGCCTATGGAAACCGGCGCCTGAGAGGCCTTCTCCGCGGCGGCGAGCCGCAGGTAGTCGAACAGATCGGCGACCAGGTCGGCGGGCCCGGCCCGCCCCTTGCCACTTTCAGAGAGATGTCCAGAGAGGGCGAGGTCGGCGGCGCCGTGGGCCAGCGCCTGCAGAAGACCTGCCAGCCGCTCCGGATCTCCGGGCGGCAGGTCGCCTTGCGCCTGGGCCGTCGCCACGGCCGAGAGAAGCATCGAATGCGCCGCCGCGGCCGTCGCCGCCAACTCCGGCTCCTCCCGCGTCCACCGACCGAAGGTCAGCTTGAAGCGCTCGGGATACCGCAAAGCCCAGGCGACGTAGCCGGTCATCAGCGCTTTCGCGCTCGGCTGAGGGGTCGCGCCGGCCCGCGCTCGCGCAACCCTGGCCAGCTGATCGAGCTCGCGGCCGGCGACGGCGGCGAGCAGAGCGTCCTTGTCGGCGAAGTGTTTGTAGGGCGCGTTGTGGGAGACGCCGGCGGTCCGCCCGACCTCGCGCAGGGTTACGGCCGCCGGCCCGCCCTGGTCGAGCAAGGCGGCGGCGGCGGCAATCAGACTGTCCCGGCGGCTTTCGACCATGCGGAACGTTTTGCCCCTGGGGGTTGACAGCGTCAACCGGACGGGGTCAGGTTGACAACGTCAACCTCGGAGACCTTGGCATGACCTACCTGAACCCGCCGCCCCTCGCCTTCCACGCCAATCGGCTTGAGAATCGGGTGATCCTGGTGACCGGCGCTTCGAGTGGCATCGGGGCCGCAGCCGCCCGCCTGTTCGCCGCCGAAGGCGCGAAGGTGGTCGCCGCCGCCCGGCGCGCGGAGCGGATCACCGCCCTCGCCGACGAGCTCAAGGTCGAAGGGCGGCGGGCCGAGGCGGTCGTGTGCGACGTCACGGATGAGGGCTCGGTGGCGGAGGCGGTGCGCTTCGCCGTCCAGACGTACGGGCGGCTTGACGGCGCGTTCAACAATGCCGGGGCCGGCGGCGGGCACGCGCCGATGCACAAGGCCGACACCGGCATGTTCGACCACATCATGGCGGTCAACCTGCGAGGGGTGTTCCTCTGCATGAAGCACGAGATCGCGGCGATGCTGGAGACCGGCGGCGGGGCGATCGTCAACACCTCGTCCATCGGCGGACTGGTAGGCGGCGCGGAGAACGGCATCTACGCCGCGAGCAAGTGGGGCCTGGCGGGCCTGACCAAGTGCGCCGCCCTCGACTATGCGCGCCTGAACATAAGGGTGAACGCCATCGCCCCCGGACCCACCCGCTCCGAGATGTTCGACCGCTGGATGCCCACCGAGGAAGCCCGCGCCGGACTGGCCGCGCGGACGCCGATGAACTACGTCGCCCATCCGGACGACATGGCCCGGGCGGCCCTCTTCCTGCTGTCGGACGAATCGCGCTGGACGACGGGCACGGTGTTCCCCTGCGAAGGCGGCATCAGCGCCGGCTGACGCTCAGGCCCTGGTCGGCGGTTATCGCCATAGCCAGCGCAGCGAGTCCGCGAATATTGCGCCGCCGTGGCGCAGGGTGTGGCCGCCGGTTCCGAACTCGAAGCGCACGTCGTAGCCGGCGAACTCGAGCGCGTTGGCCATGGTCTGGTTGGCGAGCGGCCAGTCGCCATAGACGTTGCGGCCGTCGTTCGCCCCGTCCTGGATCAGCACCCGGATCGGCTTGCGCGGCGTCGAGCGGACCAGGAAGGGATAGTTGTGGCCCCCGTCGATGTTGACGAACGATCCGCAATGGCTGAGCACCCGGCCGAAGCGCTCCGGGTTGAACCAGGCCACGGTGAAGGCGCAGATGCCGCCGCTGCTGATGCCGCAGATGGTCCGGCCCCCGGGATCGTCCGTAAAGGTCAGGCCCTCCGCCTCCTCGACGAACGGCAGCAGTTCCTCGAGGAGGAAGGGGCCGTAGGTCAGCGTGAGCGGGTCGTATTCGCGCCGGCGCTGTTCCCAGTCGGGTTCGCCGTCGTCGCGGCGGCTCCCGGGGTTGATGAACACCGCCACCGTAGGCTCGATCTCGCCGCGGGCGTGCAGGGTGTCGAGCGCCAGGCCGGCGCGCACGGGGCCCTGGCGGGAGAGATAGCCCACCCCGTCGTTGAAGACGATCAGGCGGGCCGGCGGCGAACGGTCCAAGCCCGCGGGCGTATGGACGAAGACGTCCCGGCGCGTCCCAGCATAGAGGCGGCTCCGGTCCCAGCCACGGTGGATGGCCACCTCGCCAACCGCCACGTCGTCGGCCGGCCAGGCCTCGGCGCACGGGTGGTAGGGCGCATCGCCCGGATGGTTCAGCGACAGGCGAAAGTCCGCCGCGCCACGGCCGTTCATCTCCAGCGGCGGCTGCTGGTCGAGGTCCAGGGCCCGGTAGGTTTCGAGGCTCATGGGCATGGCGATCCTCCGACTGGGCCGAGGCCTATCGGCGGGAGGGGCAGGCGTCCACCCCTGAACGAAAGGTGAATGCGTCCCCCACGATCTGTTCAGTTCAGCCTCGGTAGTTCTGCGCCATCGCCTGATCGAGGCGTGAACCACCGGAGACAACGTCCATGAACACCTCTCTCAAGATTGCCACCCTGGCCATGGGTTTGGCGGTCGTCCTCGCCGGCGCCTCGAGCGCTTCGGCCGACACCCGCTGGCAGCCGGATCATCCGCGCCGCGAGGAAGTCAACACGCGTCTGGTGCGCCAGAACCACCGCATCACGGTCGAACGCCGCCAGGGCGTGCTGACCCGCGGCCAGGCCCAGGAGCTGCGCGCAGAGCATCGCGGCATCCGCGCCCAGGAGCGCTTCTACGCCTCCCGGCACGACGGCCATATCACCCGGAGCGAACAGCACCGGCTGAACCGCCAGGAGAATGGCGTCAGCCGTCAGATCGGCGGCTGAAGCGGCGCGGCGGGCCGCGGCGCGGGGAGAGCCTGATCACGTTTCTTCGAAACGTCTGAATCAGGCTCTCATCCATGATCCAAAGCACGATTCAGACACGAGGCGGCTGCGCCTCATGTCATCGTGCTTCAGGCGCCCGCGCTGGGGTCCGCCGGTTTCAGAGGTCGATCCTGTACCGGAGACTTTCCAATCCGCCGTAGGCGGCGGGCTTGGTGAATCGCTCCACCAGATAGCCGCCGTTGTTGAGGATCACCTTCTGAGAGGGGATGTTGTCGGCGTCGGTGGTGAGGTCCACCCACGGCAGTCCCCCCGCCGCGGCCTCCGGGAGGAACAGGCCCAACGCCCGGCTGGCGTACCCGCGGCCACGCTTCCAGGCGACGACCGCATAGCCGATGTGGCCGAGGACATGCGGCGGCAAGGCCACGGTCCCCGGCCGCCAGCGGAAGCCTATGACGCCGCAGAACTCGCCATCCCACAGCCAGCGATGAAAGCCGGGCAGGCGCTCGACCTCCGAGCCGTCGGGCAGCCGGATCGGCCCCGCCTTGGCCTCGGGATCATCCATGGCCTCGACGACCGCGGCCAGGTCCGCGGCCGCAGCGGCGAGGATCTCGGTGGCCGCGTCCGCGCCTCGTACATTGTCCGGCGACCAACCGCGCTCCAGCGCGTTCAGGAACCCGGGCAGATGATCGAGGTCTGGCTTGATCAGGACGAAGGACACCGGCATGGCCCCTTGGCGTGGCGGAAGACACTGGTCTAGAAGCGCGCGCCCCCGTCAAGCCAAGGTTTCCCCCGTGACCACCAGAGTGTTGCCGACTCTTTCCGCCTCCCTGCTCGCCCTGGCCGGGACCGCCGAGGCGCAGGTGCGCACCGGCCCGGCGGCCCTGGGCGACTGGCGCACCGACGCGCCGGGCGTCATCCGCCACATCACCGTCGCCGACATGCCCGCGCCCTACGCCACCCATCCGACCGCCCTGCCCGCGGCGATGGTGGCCAAGCCCGCCGACGCCAAGCTCAGGACGCCGCCGGGCTTCACGGTGCGCGCCTTCGCCACGCTCGATCATCCGCGACAGATCCGGGTGGCCCCCAACGGCGACGTCTTCGTGGCCGAGACAGACGCCGGACGCATCATGGTGCTGCGCGCGCCCGACGGCGCGACCGCCCCGGCGGCGACCTCGGTCTTCGCATCGGGACTGGACCAGCCGTTCGGCATCGCCTTCTGGCCGCCGGGACCACATCCCCGCTACGTCTACGTGGCCAACAACAATTCGGTGGTCCGCTTCGCTTACGCGAGCGGCGACCTGAAGGCCTCCGGAGCGCCGGAGACGGTGGTGGCCAAGCTGGCCGGCTCCACCGGCGGCCACACCACGCGCGACATCGATTTCTCCGCCGACGGCAAGCGGTTGCTGGTCTCGGTGGGCTCGGGGTCCAACCTGGCCGAGGGCATGCCGCCGAAGACCGTGGAAGACGCCAAGGCCTGGGAAACCGAACACGCGCTCGGGTCGGCCTGGGGCCGGGAGGCCTGGCGCGCGGACGTGCTCAGCTTCGATCCGGAGGGCCATGACGAGACCATCTTCGCCACCGGCATCCGCAATTGCGTGACCGTGCGGGTCAACCCGGTCACCAACCAGCCCTGGTGCGCGGTCAACGAGCGCGACAGCCTGGGCGACGACCTGCCCCCGGACTACGTGACCCGGGTGCAGGTCAGGGGCTTCTACGGCTGGCCCTGGTACTACATCGGCGATCATGAGGATCCGCGCCTGAAGGGGCGCCGGCCGGACCTCGCCGGCAAGGCCATCGTCCCCGACGTCCTGATCCAGCCCCACTCCGCCCCGCTCGGCCTGACCTTCTACCCGGCCGCGACGGGGCCGGCCGCGTTTCCAGCCGGCTATCGGGGCGACGCCTTCGTGGCCCTGCACGGCTCGTGGAACCGCAGCAGGCGCACCGGCTACAAGGTGGTGGTGCTGAAGACCCGGAACGGCGTCCCGGACGGGACCTACGAGGACTTCCTCACCGGCTTCGTCGCCGACGACCGCAGCGTCTGGGGCCGGCCGGTGGGCGTGGCCGTGGCCCACGACGGCGCGCTGCTGGTCACCGACGACGACGGCGGGGTGATCTGGCGCGTCGCCTATGCGCCGAAGGCGGCGGCGGCCAAATGAGGTCGGCGCTCGTCGCGGCCGCCGTGATGACGATGGCGCTGGTCGGAACACCAGGCGCGCCGGCCCAGACAACGGCCGAAAAATCGGCGGGCGGAGACGCGGCCGCGGGCGAGGATCTGTTCCTCGACCGCTGCGCCATGTGCCACGTCGCCGAAGGCGGCGGCCAGGGTCCGGGCCTCAAGGGCGTCTACGGCCGCAAGGCGGCCTCCACGCCCGGCTTCGCCTATTCGGCGGCGCTCAAGGCCTCGGGGGTGACCTGGACGGCGCCGGAGCTCGACCGCTTCCTCACCAACCCGAGCGCCGCGATCCCCGGCACGGCCATGCCGATCACCGTCCCCGACGCCAGGCAGCGCGCCGACCTGATCGCCTACTTCGCCGCCCAGAAGTAGAACAAATCTGCTCCCCCTCTGGGGGAGGGGGACCCCGAAGGGGTGGAGGGGGGCGACGCCGCTCCTGAGGTCTCGCCCAGTCAGCCCCCATCCCCGGCTTCGCCGGTACTTCCCCCAGAGGGGGAAGAGAGTCGCCCCCTTCTCCTCTCTAAGCGCTCAATCCTCCATCTCCAGCAGGCTGGCGTTGCCGCCGGCCGAGGTGGTGTCGACGGTCCAGGTGCGTTCCACGGCGAAGCGGGGCAGATAGTGCGGGCCGCCGGCCTTGGGGCCGGTGCCCGAGAGGCCCTCGCCGCCGAACGGCTGGACGCCAACCACCGCTCCGATGATCGAGCGGTTGACGTAGAGGTTGCCGACCCGCGCCCGGCGGCGCACGGCGTCGGCGGCGCCGGCGATGCGGCTGTGGACGCCCAGGGTCAGGCCGTAGCCCGAGGCCAGCACGCGGCCGAGCGTCCCTTCCATGTCGCCGGTCTTCCAGGTGACCACGTGCAGGATCGGCCCGAACACCTCCCGGTCCAGATCCTCCACGGACTCCAGGCGGATGAGGGCGGGCGCGAAGAACTCGCCCCGCTCCAGCCCCGGCGGCAGGGACACGGCGTGGACGATCCGGCCGCGCCAGCGGTCCAGGTGCGCCTGGAGGTTCGACCGCGCGGCGGCGTCGATCACCGGGCCGACGTCGGTGGCCGGATCGGCGGGGTCGCCGATGACCAGCTCGTCCATGGCGCCGGTGAGCATGCGCAGGGTGTCGTCGGCGATATCCTCGTGCAGGCACAGGAGCCGCAGGGCCGAACAGCGCTGGCCGGCGCTGAGGAAGGCCGAGGTGATCACGTCGCCGACCACCTGTTCCGGCAGGGCCGTGGAATCGACCAGCATGGCGTTGAGGCCCCCGGTCTCGGCGATCAGGGGGACCAGCGGCCGCGTCTCGTCCTCGAGGAGGCCGGCGGCGATCCTGCGGGCGGTGGCGGTCGAGCCGGTGAAGGCGACGCCAGCGACGCGGCGGTCCGCCACCAGCGCCTGACCCACGGCCGGGCCACCCGGAACCAGGGCCAGCACCTCGGGCGGAACGCCGGCCTCGAGCGCCAGGCGCACGGCGGCGGCGGCGATGAGCGGCGTCTGCGGCGCCGGCTTGGCCACCACGCCATTGCCCGCCGCCAGCGCAGCGACCACCTGCCCGAGGAAGATGGCCAGCGGGAAGTTCCAGGGGCTGATGCAGGCGAACACGCCCCGCCCCTGCAGCGTCAGTTCGTTGAGCTCGCCCGTCGGGCCCGGCAGGCGCTGGGGAGTGAACTGGCGGCGAGCCTGGATGGCGTAGTAGCGGCAGTAGTCCGTCGCCTCGCGCACCTCGCCGAGGGCGTCGCCCAGCGTCTTTCCCGCTTCGCGTACCAGCAGGGCCATGAGCGGCGCGCGGTCGCGCTCGAGAAGATCGCCGAGGCGTTCGAGAATGCCGGCGCGCGCTTCGACGCCCAACGCGTCCCAGGCGCCCTGGGCTCGGGCGGTCGCCTCCAGGGCCGCGCCGACGTCGTCGGCCGCGGCCTCGACGACCTGGCCGGCCGACCGGGCGTGGTCGGCGGGATCGGGAACCGCGCGGGTCACCCGGCCCTGGTCGAGCCGACCGGGTTCGGAACCGCTGCGCTCGGCGCCCGCGATCAGCGGCGCGGCGCGGCCGGGGACTCTCCAGGCCGCCTCCATGGCCGCGAGCAGAGGCTCGACCTCGGTCGGCTCGGAAAGGTCCACGCCGGCGGAATTTCGCCGCTCGGGCCCGTAGAGGTCCGGAGGACGCGGGATGGCGGGATGGGGCGTCAGGCCGGTGGCGAGGGCCCGCTCCACCGGATCGGCCAGCAGGTCCTGGTCGCTCAGGTGGCTGTCGGCGATCTGGTGCACGAAGCTGGTGTTGGCGCCG
>JAQGIW010000283.1 GCA_028290905.1 Caulobacteraceae bacterium
TATGCGGCGCCGTTCAGCGTCGGCTGGTGGGCGGTGGCTTCGGACGACCATGCGGTGGAGACCGGCGTGATCCCGCGCGGGGCGCTGGTGCGCTATCGCGAGTGGTACGGCTCGACCGGCAAGCCGGGGGAAGGCCTGCGGCTCGACGCCGAGCAGGTGGCGCTGGGCATCACCGAGCGGGACGCCGGCGAGACCATCGCCTACGGCGTCGCCGATCCCAGCATCTTCCGCCAGGACGGCGGCCCCTCGATCGGCGAGCGCATGGCGCGGGCCGGTGGCCAGAGGTGGCGGGAGGCCGACAACACCCGGGTGGGCAAGGCCGGGGCGCTGGGCGGCTGGGACCAGATGCGGGCGCGGATCAACGGCGATGGCGTGCGCCCGATGCTCTACGTTTTCGAGACCTGCCGCGATTTCATCCGCACCGTGCCGGTGCTGCAACACGATCCCGCCCGGCCCGAGGACCTCGACACCGGGGCCGAGGACCACGTGGCCGACGAGGCCCGCTACGCCTGCCTGAGCCGCCCCCTCACCGCCCGCCCCGCCGTCCCGGCGGTCAACCCGTCCGACCGCTGGGAGCGGGAATGGGGACGGGCGCCGCGCGTGATGGAGGGCTGGAAGACCCTGTGACGCATCTCACCTGAAAGGACATTCCCATGACTTCCGTGACCCCATCGGACGCGCTGACGACCGCGCTGCAGACCCTGCGCGGCGCCATCGCCACGCTGTCGCCGGACGATCAGACCCGCGTGAACTACGCGTTCGACGCCCTCGAGCCCGTGGTCAAAGACGAGCTCGACCTGGTCGCCGCGACCTACCTCCACAAGCTGCCGGTGTTCGGCGGCATCGCCGACGCCATCGTCAAGGACGCCATCGGCAAAGCGCTCGACGAGGGCCTGTCCCAACTCACCGCGGCCAAATCCAAGATTGGAGGCTGACCGATGAAGCGCCTCCTCGTCACCACCCTGTGCGCCGGATCCCTCGCGGCGTGCTCCGCGATGGACGTGAAACGGAACGCCGAGCGGGCCGACACCGACGCCTCGCTCGCCTATGCGGCCATCGCCACCAGCATCAACGCCTACGAGGCCCGAACGGGTGTCACGCCCGTCCAGGCAGCCGGCGCGGAGAGTCTGAAGCTGAAGGCGTGGGAAGCCCTCATGGTCGAGCGCCGGACCTACGCCCTCGCCGGGACCGTCGATCTCACCGCCCTGACCGCCCTGGCGGCTCAGGCCAAAGCCCTGGGGAATTGATCATGGCAAGCCTAGCCTCCATCCTCGAGATCATCGGCCCGCTGATCGCGCGGCTGACCGACATCACCACCCAGGCCATGGCCGCCAACGAGACCAAGGACCAGGCCACGCTGGACAAGCTCCACGCCGACGCGGTGGCCCTGGCGGACAGCCTCAGGCCGGCGGGAGCCTGATCGGTGGGCTGGCTCATCGCCCTGGCCGCTGTCGTCATCTTCTGCGGCGCGCCGTTCGCGTGGCGGGCGTTCGGGCGGTGGTTCTTCGGCCAGGACGGCGGCCGATGAAGCGCCGCCTCGCGCTTGTCGCCGCCACTTCGGCCATCGGTTTCACCAGCGCCGCCTGGGCTGCGAACGCGCCTGTCAGCGGCCTGGGCGCGCGCGGGGCGGTGGCCGGGACGGATCTTATCCCGGTCCTTCCTAACGGGTCCACGAACCTGATGTCGGCGCAGGCCAGCGACATTAAGAAGTTCGCGCTGAACAGCATCGACATTTACGGCGCCGACCCCACCGGCGTGACCGACACGACCAGCTACATCCAGGCTGCGCTCAACACGGGGCAAAGCCTTACCTGCAACGGGGTCTACAAGGTCTCGGCCACCCTGACGATGTCGACTACGGCTAGCCATGGCCAAGTGATCGCGGGGTCCGGTGCCACGAACAGCGGCGGTGGCATCACGGCCGGTCGCTGCGTGTTCAAGCCCGCCCCCGGAATGACTGGGGCAGTCTTCAAGATCGATGGCACGCCCTTCGGCGGCTGGCTTCAGGGCTTCGGCTTCGAGAACCTGACCATCGACCTCGCCAACATGACGGACGTCTCCTCGAACGTCGCCTTCAACCAAGTGCAGGCCTACGACGGTCACTACGACCACATTCGTGTCGTCAACGACGGCGCCAACAAGCGGGCTTGGCTGTTCTCGACCGGGGCCTACACGACCACGCTGCGCGACACCCAAGGCAACATTCTGGATTGCGAGGGGACCAGCACCGCGAACGGCGCAACTACTATCACCGTGTTCAGCCACGACGGCGGAAGCGTGGTCTCGAACTATTGCAACAGCCTTAGGTTCATCGGCGGAGCTTACCAGGGGACGGGGAACACCAAGTTTTATTTCCGAAACGGAACGGATTATGAGATTGCGACAGATGTCGAAGGAACGGGGGTGTTCCTTAACGTCGACAGCACCGTCAACTATCTGTTCAGCCACACCGAACTTCAGGGCTTCAGCGGAACTTACATGATCGGGACGCCCGGCCAGTCAACCATACTGCTCGACCAGCAGGTCAACTATAACACCTATCCGTTCGGCCTTGGCGTCGGCGGCGTGAAGTTCAACAATCAGGGCGCGGCCGGTCTGTCGAGCTTCTACAGCGGTGCCTCCGGGGCCGACTATCAGATGATCGTCGGCCGGATCGGGAATGACGTCCTCTTCGGGGTCGCCGGTTCGGCTAGCGACATTCTGCCGGGCACGGCCGCCGGCGACGGCGTCCTGACGACCCTTCCAGGCGGATCGGCGCTGTTCCTCGGCGGTGGTGACGTCCCTGGCGCGAAGGTCACGGCCTCGGGGTTCTACACCTATGGGGCCGGCACGATGCAGACCGGCATCGTCAACATCACGCCCTCGTCGGACACCGACGCCCTGACCGTGCAGAACCGCGCCGGCGCCTACCTCTTCGATGTGAACACCTCGTCGGGCTTCACCTCGGTCCTGAATGGTCAGGGCCTAATCGGCTACTCCGGCTCGTTCACCGGCCAGACATGGAAGATCACTACCTCGAATGGCGTATCGCTCTTCCAAGAGGATATCGCCCAACCGGCGGCCGACGGTGTGGCGCTACAGGTAAACAACGCCGCAGCGACCAAGAATGTCTTCAGCATTTCCACCGCGCCAGCCTCCCCCGGAATGTACCTGAACGCGACCCTGGTGATTGCGGGCAGCCCGCCGACCTATACAAGCGGCTTCTCAACCGGCACTCCGACGATAGTGGGAACCACGAGCGCGGCCTTTACCGTCGCTATTGGCGCGACCCCGGCTGTCACTGGTGTCCTGGGAATGCCCGTGGCCAGCTCTGGCTGGAACTGCCTAGGTGTCGACCGAACGACGCCAGCAGGAACGATCAGGGAGACCGCCACGAACATGACTAGCGTGACCTTCGCCCTCTCATCGACCATCGCTAGCGATGTCCTTCAGTTTCAGTGCACAGGCTATTGAGGTTGGTTATGGTGTGCCGATGTTGGTGGGGATTCAGAAAGCCTTCGCGTGGGCGACCGCCTTCGCCGCTGTGTTCGCCTTCTATGCTCATACGGTGTTTGGCCTGCCTTCCTACCAAGTGACGCCTGTTTCGGCTGCCGCTGTGGCAGTCGGCCTATTGGGAATGGCTTATTTTGGCTTTCTGGAGCGGCAGTACCAACTGACAGCGAGTCCGGCGCGTCATGCTTCGAGCTTCTTGCTAACTATAGCGCTACTATTGGCGTTCGCGTCGACGGTCTCCCACGCCTTTGCCGACGAGGTGCTGATAGCCGAATGGGGAGTGGCTGGCGTGACGTTTGGCGTGCCCGTCCTCATCGGGTTTTGCAATGCGAGGGGAGAACTTCTCCGAGCAATTGGAATTGTCTGCGTCGGCTTTGGCTGCGTGGATCTGGCCTTCGACCTTCTGGACTATTCTGGGATACTCCACCTGGCCAATCACGTTGGCGAGCCTGGATCGGGTTACGGGCTGCACTACCTTGGGGCGGCCGGTAGCACACTTGCAGCCGGTCTCGTCGGGTTTCTAGCCGTATCCTTCGTTGCGAGCGGGTTCGCGGCGGGTAGCTTAGTAAGCAACCTGGTGCGAATAGTGTTAATCGCCACATTCATGGGCTCAATCTTCCTAACCGGCACGAGGACCTACCTCGCTGCCTCCCTGGCCTCCGCAGCCCTGTTTGTGTTGCCAATGAACCGGCGCGCCCCCTTGGTTATCTGCGGCGTCGCAATTGCCGGCTTGTTTCTCTATATGACCTTCAACTCTGCTAGCGGCGATCACGACAACGCGCTCCGGTCCATGCTGCTTCTCGACGGATTTGACGACGCGATACGCCATCCGCTCCTAGGATCAGGCCCGTCGTACATCGACTCGGGATCGCTGTTCGCAACATATCAATGGCTTCACTCTCTCGGTGTTGTGGAGTCAGGCTTCGCTCAATTCGCGATCTTCTATGGCCTGCCGGCCGCAGTGGCGCTGATGGCGGCCAGCCTCACCGCCCAAGGCGCGCGGCGACCGCAGCAGAGCTTCGCAAGTGTCGTCTTGTGTCTGATCACGGCTATCTTTGCGTTCGGCTCACCGATTGGGTCATTCCTCGGGTCGATCACGTTCTATACGGCCCTAATCTACTGCCAGAGAGACGAGTTGCGGGAAGCCCGAGCGAGCTGAGGCTCGACCCATCCGCCGAAGGAGTTGACCGATGTCCCTCAACGCCCTCGGCGTGATCTCTCGCGCCTTTCGCCTGCTTGGGACGCTAGCGGGCGGCGATACGCCGGCGGCCAGCGACGCCATCGACGCGTTGGCGGCGTTCAATGCCATGAAGCGGGCCTGGTTCGGAACCCTGATCGGGCCTCGGCTGACGTCGATCGGCCTCAGCGGCGCATCCGGCCAAGCTGAGAACGGTGGCGAATACGCTATCCCGCCCAACACCTTCATTCTCAGCGCGCCAAGCAATCCGCGGCCCGGGAACCGGTTCGGGGTGGTGGACGTGAACTTCAGCTTCAGCGGGGCCACGCCTTGCTCGATCCTGCGAAACGGCCGCCTGCTGATCGGCCTGGCGGCCAACATCGTCCTCAGTACGCCCGGCCAATCCGGACGATGGTGGTATCGAGGCGACACGGGGAACTGGATTCAGGAGGCCGATACGCCCGCGCTGACATCAGCCATCGAATTTCCCGATCCGCTGATCGCGTACATGCCCTACATGCTGGCGGTGGCCATGGCGGCGGAATTCTCCGCGGACGTGACGGCCGAAATCGAAGCGGCGAACCTGGAAGGCCGGGCGGTATTGGCGCGGACCTACGGCCGGCGGGGCCGGGCGCAGCCGGAAGGGCCGATCGGCCTGGGCGCGCCCGCCGGGCTGCAGCAGCAGGGTTAGGCGATGCCGGACCAAGGCTCCGCGCCCGCCAAGCAGATCGCGCAGTTCCGAAGCGATGGGATCACCGCCCAGACCGGCCTGCGCATTCCATTCTTCACCGACGCCTTCTCACGCGCCTTCGGCTTTCCGGCGACCGTTCCGGTGAACGTGATCTCCGAGGAGACGCCGCTGCGGGAGGAACGCCCTTTCGTCCCATTCGTGGGCCTGAGGGAGATCCACTACTCGCGACCCGCCCTGGTGACGGGATCGAACCTGGGGGCGGGGCCGATCCGAGGCGTGTTCAGAGCCCCGCAGCTCTATGGCGGCGGGCTGTTCGTCGTCTCGGGTCAGGGCGCCTACAACGTCGCCACCGGCGCGGGTTGCGGAGCCATTCCCGGCGCCGACCGGGTGCGTTGGGCTGCCAGCGAACACCAGCTTGTCCTTGTCGCGAACGGGACGGCCTATCTGTTCGATGGGGCGGTCTTCAATCCGATCGTCAATCCTTCGCTGCCGCCCTTGTCGGATGTGGCGTGGCTCGCGGGCCGCTTCATCTACATGGCCGTAGGAACGGATCAGTTCTGGTACTCGGAGATCGACGACGCGGCGAATGAGACGGGGCTCGATTTCGCGACCGCCGAGGCCGCCCCCGACCCCAATGTCGCGGTGTCCGTTCTCAATGATGAGGCGGTGATCTTCGGGACCCAGTCGGTGGAATTCTGGAGCGTCACCCAGGACCCGGCGGCGCCGTTCCAGCCCAACATCGGCCGGGGCTTTCAGCGCGGGTGCGCCTCGCGCGATTCCATCGTCTTCGCCGACAATTCACTGTTCTGGGTCGGCGACAACCTGGTGGTCTACCGGGTGGGCAACGCGCCGGCGCGGGTCTCGTCATCCTCGATTGAAGACAAGCTCCGGCAGTGTGCGACCCCGGGCCAGATCACCGCCCTGGCCCTGACCTTCGAGGGGCACGAGTTCTACGTCCTCAACGTTCCGGGCGTCGGGACCTACGCCTACGACATCAGCCGCATCGGCACCCAGTCGCAGGCCTATGGGGACAGCTATCAACGCGGCGAGTGGCAGGAATGGCAGAGCTGGGGCCAGCCGACGTTCCGCGGACAGGTGGGGGTAATGATGAACGGCGTCGCCTGGGTCGGCGACAACGCCACCAACGACCTGTGGACCATGCGGGTCGGGGTCTACAGCGACGCGAATGGACCCTTCACCCGCATGGCGAGCGCCTTCATCAAGATCGAAGAGGGCCAGCCGCGCTGCCAGAACATTGTCCTGCACGGCCTGGTGGGGCAGGGGCTCGCCACCGGCCAGGGATCGAGCCCGCTTGTGGAGATGCGCTGGAGCGATGACCAGGGTCGCACCTTCACCGATTGGCGCGCCGCCACGCTCGGGCGAGGCGGCGCCTATCGGGTCCGGGCGTTCTGGCAGAGGCTGGGGTTGCTGCGCGCGCCTGGGCGGCTGGTGCAGGTGCGGGTGAGCGACCCGGTGAACGTGGTGTTCAGCCACCTCGAGCTGAACGCGGCGCGGCCGGCGTACTGATCCTCCTTCGCTGAAGCTTCCACCTACGCCAAGGCTTCGGCAAACGTATCGGAGGCTGACATGGCCGCGACCCGCATTCCGCCGCCGCCGTTCAATACGCCGTTCCTCGACGGCGGTTTCGTCTCGAACGCCTGGCAGTTCTTCCTCTCGGCCCTGTACGGCGCCCTCTATGGCGAGGGCTTCGACAAGGTCGACGCGGCCCACGCGGCGGCGATGGCGGCCGTTCCGCGAGCGACGCAGGTCGTGGCGGGCGGCGGCCTGCAGGCGGGCGGATCCCTCGGCGGGAACGTGGCCGTGACTCTCTACCGGTTGAAGTGCGTCGTCGCGGCCTTGCCGACCTCCGGGAACGGCGAGGGCGACTGGGCCTACGCCGTCGACGGCCGGAAACCCGGCGAAGGCGCGGGTTCCGGCACGGGAGTCCCGTGCTTCTGGTCGAACGGCCATTGGATCGCGGCGACCAGCGGCGCGACAGTCACAGCTTAGGGGCCATCCGATGATGACCGGCAATCTACTGACCATGCCCGTCCTGCGGGCGGTGGACGCCAATGGCGCGCCCTTGCCTGGAGCGCTGCTGCAATTCTACGTCACCGGCACCACGACGCCCGCCAATGTCTATTCCGCCGCCTCCCTGGGGACGCCCCTCTCCAACCCGGTGGCGGCCGATGCCGGCGGACTGTTCGTCCCGATCTATCTCGACCCGACCGTCACCTATCGCTGCCAGCTGCAGACCAGCGGCGGGGGGCTGATCCGGGATATCGACCCGGTGGCGGCGCCGATGACGATCGCCAACAACGCCATCGCCGCGGCCATGCTGCAGGCGGGGGTCGCGACGGCGAACCTCGGCTATACGCCGGTGAACAAGGCCGGCGACACCGCCACCAACCTGCTGCTGGCCACGACCGCCCTGGCCAGCAATTCGGCGGGCTATCTCGGCGCCCCGCTCAACGAGCAGGACGGCGCCTACACCTTCGCCCTGACGGACGCGGGCAAGCTGGTCCGGGGCAATCCCGGCTCGGCCACCGCGTGGACCATCCCGCCTCAATCATCGGTCGCGTGGACGGCGGGGACGGTGATCATCCTGCGCAACGCCAGCGCTTCGGCGGCGGTGATAACCCTCACCCGGGGCTCGGGCGTGACGCTGTACGCGGCCGGAAGCGGGACGAACAAAGATTGGGCGCTCGCCGCCAACGGGCTGGCGACCCTGATCTACGAATACGCCAACAATTCCTGGGTCGTCACGGGAACGGGTCTTTCATGACCGGCGCGGTGATGGCGGCGGCCGGGGTCAACAGCCAGCTGGGATCGTCAGGGACCGTGATCCCGTCGCCGAGCCCGGTCTGGACGAACATCTACGGCGTCGACGCCGGCTCGACCAACAGCCAGACGATTTCCGGGATCACCAGCCCGATCACCCTCAGCCTGGCCAGCAGCGGCGCCGGCGCGCTGCTCTACAGTCTCAATGGCGTCGCCACGCACTACACCGGACCGTTCACGGTGAATGCCGGCGACATCCTGCTGTTCACGATAGCCGTCGGGCTGGCCGCGAAGTCAGGGACCATCACCGTCACCAACGTTTCCAACGGCGGCGCCACCCTGGCGACGATCAACTACGTCGTGAACTCCAGCGGCGGCGGCGGCGGCCGGGGGATTCTGCCCTGATCCGCATCGAACGGGATTCTCTGTTCTGGACGACGGTGGCCGCCCATCCGAGTGTCGCGCCCATGCTTCAGGGCGTCGAGCCGGCTCTGATCGGCGCCCTGGCGGCGCGGCGGGAGTTCATGCCGATCGCCGCCGAACACGGTGGCTTTCTGCTGCAGAGGCGCGACGATCTGGGCTTCGCCTGGGAACTGCACACCCTGTTCACGCCCGAGGGCTGGGGCCGCGAGGCGATCGTCGCGGGGATCGAGGCCCTGGGGCTGATGTTCGGGTCCAACGCCGGCCTGATCTCCACCTTCGAGGTGAAGACCAATCCGCGCAGCAGGCCCTGGAAGGGCTTCGGTTTCGCGCCGGCGGGCGATTGGACGCCGACGCCCGTGGGCGAACTCAGATTGTGGATCCTTACAAAGTCGACCTGGGGCGAGAGCCGCGTCGCGAAGAGGAGGGCAGCATGCCTGCATTGATACCAGCGCTGGTGATCGGCGCGGGAACCGTGGCCGGCGCGGCGATCAGCGGCGGGGCCGCCGACAGCGCCGCCAACACGGCCGCCAGCACCGCAGCCCAGAACAACGCCCTCCAGAGTCAGATCTACGGCTCCAACAAGGCCCTGGCTCAGCCTTACGTGGACGCCGGCAACCACGCCGAAGCCGCGCTCAACGGTTTCCTGGGGTTGGGCGGGGATCCGGCGGCGACGCAGAAGGCGTTCAACGACTACCTCAACTCCACCGGCTATCAGTTCAACCTGAACCAGGGCCTGGGGGCGGTGAACCAGAGCAAGGCGGCGGCCGGCCTGCTGGGCAGCGGCTCGACCCTGAAGGCGCTGGACGCCTATGGCACGGGGCTCGCCGACCAGTATGGCCAGCAATACGTCGGCAACCTGCAGAACGAGGTCTCGACCGGCCAGAACGCCGTCAGCGGCCTCACCGGCGCCGGTCAGAGCTACGCCAACGCGGTTTCGTCCAACAACAACACCGCGGCGGCCACGGCCGCCAACGCCAGACTGAATGGTGCGTCCAACACCAACGCCCTGATCGGAAACGCCCTGTCGGCCTATGGCGCGCTGCGCGGCCCGTCCAGCTTCGGCGGGGGTGGCGGCAGTTACAGCAACGCCTTCAACCAGCCCGGCTACGCGGCGTTCGGGGGTTAACGATGAGCGACCGCGCGATGTTCGACCCCGCAATGCTGAGCGGCCCCGACCTGGCTGCCGGCCGGCCCGAGACAGGTCCGGCTCACGCGCTCGGCCTTGGCGTCCATGTCGCGCGCATGGACGAGGGCGGCCGCGGAGCGATAGCGAAGCGGGCCGAGGCCTTGACGGAGGTCCTACGGGGCCTCCAGGGCGCGACCCCCGATCCGGCCGAACGCCTCAGGATGGCGCGCCACCTGGCGCAGGTCACCCCTGGTCTGGGCCTGCGGCCCGAGGACATCAGCCTGCGGGACGTCACCGACACCGGCGTCGCCGGGCACATCGCCAGCGTGACGGGCCTGCGGCAGGCGCTCGCCGCCGCCGCGCAGCCCCGCTACGTCGGCCCGCTTCACGAAGCCAATCCATCCACCCAGGGAGGGGTCCGGTATCTCGGGCCTGCGCGCTAGAATGCCTCAGTACGCCTACACGATAAATGGTCAGCGCCACGTCTTCGAAGGCCCCGACCCGCAAACCACGGCGCGGTACGCCCAGCGGTGGGCCGCTCAGGCTTCCGCCCGATCGCCCGTCGCCGACAATCGGCCGCAAGTCGGCCCACGGCGAAGCCAGTTCGCGATGGACGTGGGCGCGCGGGCCAAGCAGGACCTTGCCGATCTCACCGGCGCGATCGCCGACGTGAGGGCGCATCCCACCAGTCTCCTTAACGGCCCGAAAATTCTGAGCGCGGTCGCGCGCTATGTTCCCAACGCCTTTGGGCTGGTCCCCGCGGCGGGCGTCGATCAGGTGACGGGCCCCGTCGTCCGCGGGGTCAACACGAAGTTCGGCACACACTTCGATCCCCGCTACGCGACCGACCAAATCCTCAATGGTGCAGGCCTCATGCTGGCTCCCGAGAGCTTCCTACAGAGAGCCGGCGAGATGTCGCCAATCTCCGAGTTGTCGTCGACAGCGGGCGAGACGTCAGCCCAAAGGGGCTTGCTGTCGGGGCCCGGGGAAACCGCCCCTCAACGCTTTACGCGTCCGAGCGGGGCGCCCCCCCGGCTGACCACGCACGTCGGCAAGCTGCCCCAGCTCAAGGCGCCGACACCCAAGCCGAATCTTACTGTGGCGTACGAGGCGCCTGATCTCGGTGATCATGTCCTGGGACAGAACTCTGGCGGGGATAACGTCGTGCCCCTCAGCGAGGGGTTTAGCTTCAATCACCGACAGCGGATGAAATCGCTCGAAGATCTTCCGGAGGATATCCAAGACAAATATAGTTCGGCAATCAGTGATTTAATCGTGGACCCAATCCTGGACGATCCCGACTACGGCGGTCACAAT
>JAQGIW010000031.1 GCA_028290905.1 Caulobacteraceae bacterium
ACGTTCTACCTCTGAACTACGGCCGCAGCGGGGACGAATTACGCGGTTTTCGCCGGCTTGCAAAGCGCTCGGATCGGCGGCGCGACGCCCGAACGTGAACCATCCGTTCAGTCGCGGTTTAGGAAATGTGTGTTTGGCTGGAAGGAGGAAACGCAGCGTTGCCTTGAGTAACGGATGAGCCCTGGGTTCCGCGGCTGCGTTAGGAGAAGGAGTTCAAAAGATGGGAACCAGGACGTTTGGCCTCATCACCGCCCTCGCCACCGCGCCAGCGATTGGCGCTGTCGCAAGCCCCGGGCCATCCACCGCAATGCCGGAGGCGAAATCCTATGCGGACCTGCTCGAGCCGATCCCCAATGCGGTGGAACGGCTAAAGGCGGCCGACGCCGAGGAGATGGCCCGCCCCGCACGCCTGATCCAGGCGCAATACCACGATCACCATCACCATAGTCACCACGACCATCATCACCATCACCATCACAACTCCTGGGGTTCGTACTATGCCGACCCCTATTACTCGGGATCGTATTATTACGGGACTCCATATTATTACAATTCACCCTACTATCAGTATCCCTACTATAACCAGGGGTACTATTACCCGCGGGGCCGCTACTATAATCGTCACCATCACCATCACCACCACCACCATCACCACAATTCCTGGCCCCGGTGAGACGGAAGCCCGGCCGGGACGCGAGGCGGATCAGCGCCCGCGATCCCGGCTCTTGGCGGCGCGGAGCATGTGGCGATAGGTGCCGTCGAAGACCGTGTCGGTGGTCGAGAGCCAGCGGGTCCCCTCGGCGAGACTATCGCGGCTGTCCCTGATCCGGCGTGCCCGCAGCTCCCGCTCCGCCGCCTCCTCCTCGCCCATCGGCTCGAGCATCAGGTCCGGCTCAGCTGGAATGACGATGATGCTGGCGAAGGGCTCGCCCTGGCGGAAGATGTGGGTCACTCCCTCCGGGGGGGCCTTAAAGATGACGAAGAACATCATCGGCCACCACTCGGTGCGGATGAGCGCGGGCACCGCCAGCGGCGTCGTGTTGGAGATGTCGGCGTAGTAGCGGGGATGCGGCTCCGTCCGGATCGCCCAGCCGGGGTCGACCTTCAGGTCGAGCAGGATTTGGTAGGAGTAGTAGGCCTCGCCGAAGGGCCGGAACGGCGGCCAGTTGAGGCCGTTCCGCGGATCCTCGCCCCAGTCGGCCTCCAGCACCACCTGTCCCTCGACCGAGCGGACGCGCAGCTCCGGTTCGAACGGATAGAGGATCTCCATCCCGTAGCGGGCGCCCTCGGAGAACGGCGCGCAGTGCCACACCTGCTCGTGCGACCCGTCGGCCCGCGGCTGGGGCTCGCCGGCCCAGCCGGGCACCGGCAAGGCGACGGGTTGCGGCGGCAGCCCCGGACCGTGGATTCGGTAGGTGACGCGCGGCATCTGATCCTCTCCACACGTGACAGGGACGCGAACTCCTTACGCCGTCGCCTCGCCTCAGTTCCCGATCGCTAGGCCCACGCCCTGAAGTGCTTGGCCAGCCTCAGGCCCTGGCGCTGGTAGTGGGAGACGCCGTCGCCGTAGAGCCGCGTGGGACGCTCGGTGAGGGGCTCGTACACCAGGCGCGCCACGGTCTGGCCGTCCTCCAGCAGGAACGGCGTCTCGCGGCTGCGCACCTCCAGGACGCCGCGCGAGCCCTGGCCGCCGGCTTCGGCGACGCCGAAGCCCGGATCGAAGAAGCCGGCGTAGTGGACGCGGAACTCGCCCACGGCGGGGTCGATGGGAATCATCTCGGCGGCCTGGTCGACGGGGATCTCGACCGCCTGCTTGGAGGCGAGGATGTAGAACTCGCCCGGATCGAGCAGCAGTTCCCCGCGCCTGGGAGCCAGCTCGTCCCAGAAGTCACGGGGATCGTGGCCGTCCACCAGGTCCATGTCGATCACCCCGGCGTGGCGGCGGGCGCGATAGCCCGCGATGACGCCGGTGAGATCCACCCCGACGTCGACCGCCGCCAACGGGGCTACGGCGCCGCGCTTGAGGCGCAGCTGGTTGAGCCGGGTGCCGGTGCGAACTAGGATGGAGAAGGTCTGGGGGGCGATCTCCAGATAGAGCGGTCCGCGATAGCCGTCCGCCACATCGTCGAAGGCGGGCTGGCCGTCGGTCAGCAGGCGCACGAAGATGTCGATGCGCCCGGTGGAGCTCTTGGGATTGGCGCGCCCGCCGATCCCGGCCGGCAGCGCCAGGCCTTCCTGAAGCTCGGCGATGTAGACGCAGCCGCGCTCGAGCACCGCGCCCGCCGAAAGATCGAGTTCATGCATGGCGACATCGGCGATGCGCCCCGCGACCGTGCCGCCGGGCCGCGGCAGGAACGACGCCCGCACCCGCCAGGCGCGCCGGCCCAGGCGAAGATCCAGGCTGGCCGGCTGCACCTGATCGCCGCCGACGCCGCCGGGGGCGGTGACGGCGCCCTGGTCGATGAGATCGCTGATGGACTGGCAGGGCAGGATGCCGACAGGCTGGGTCATGGGGCCGGCACAGTTGGGGGAAGCGCGAGATTCTGGCAAGAGCGCGCCGGGCCTCTCCGCCGGAGGGCGGACGTCCTGTCCGCCATAGCCGCAGGCGAGACGCCCGCGCTCCCACTCCCCGAGAGCCCTTGACCCCACCCCCTCCGGCGCCTCTATTGCCGCCCCTTTTTGGAGAGCGCCATGGCCGAGGATCCGAACGACTGGGAGGTCGCCACCCGCCTGATCCGCGGGGGCTTGGCCCGGTCTCCTCATGGGGAGACGTCCGAGCCGATCTACCTGACGCAGAGCTTCGCCTATGACAGCGCCGAGAGCGCCGACGCGCGGTTCGCCGGAGCGGAGGCGGGCTTCATCTACGCCCGGTACGGCAACCCCACGGTGAAGATGTTCGAGGACCGCCTGGCGTTGCTGGAAGGCGCGCAGGCCTGTCGCGCCACCGCCTCGGGCATGGCGGCGGTGCATATGGCGATCACCGGCCTGGTGCGGGCCGGCGACCATGTGATTTCCGGGAAGGCGCTCTTCGGCTCCTGCCGGTGGATCCTCAACACCTGGGCGCCGCGCTTCGGCGTCGAGACCACCCTGGTGGACGGCCCGGACCTCGCCGCCTGGCGCAATGCGGTGCGGCCCAACACCCGCCTCTTCTTCATCGAGACCCCGGCCAATCCCCTGCTGGAGATCTGCGACATCGCCGGGATCTGCGCCATCGCCGGCGAGATCGGCGCCAAGGTGGTGGTCGACAACGTCTTCGCCACCCCGATCTTCCAGCAGCCGCTGAAGCTGGGAGCGGACATCGTGGTCTATTCGGCCACCAAGCACATCGATGGCCAGGGGCGCGTCCTCGGCGGCGCCATGCTGGGGGAGACCGCGCTGATGGAGGAGGCCTACAAGGACATCGCACGCCACACTGGCCCGGCCCTGTCGCCGTTCAACGCCTGGGTGCTGCTCAAGGGGCTGGAGACCCTTGACCTGCGCGTCCGCCGCCAGACCGAGACGGCGGCCCTGCTGGCCGACCGCCTCGCCGCCCACGCGAAGGTCAAGGCCTGCCGCTATCCGGGCCGGTCGGACCATCCGCAGCACGCGGTCGCCATGCGCCAGATGAACGGCGGCGGCAATCAGCCCGCGGGCGGCACCGTAGTCGCCTTCGACCTCGGCTCACGCGACGCGGCCTTCCGGTTCCTCAACGCCCTCGAACTGGTGGACATCTCCAACAACCTCGGCGACGCCAAGTCCATGGCCACCCACCCGCCGACCACCACCCACCGCTCGATGACCGAGGAGCAGCGGCTGGAGATCGGCCTGACGGCCGGCTGGGTGCGGCTGTCAGTGGGACTGGAGGGGCCAGCCGACCTGGCGCGCGACCTGGAGCGGGCGTTGGAGGCCGCATAGCGAGCCCAGGAGGATCTCCTCCCCCACTGGGGGAGGGGGACCCCGAAGGGGTGGAGGGGGCCGACGCTGCGCACATTTCGCCCGGTCAGCCCCCATCCCCGGCTTCGCCGGTACTTCCCCCAGAGGGGGAAGAGAACTTCCCCGGTGGTTGCCTTCAGCGGGAACGCCATGGCACAGTTGGTGCGCCGCAGCATTGCAACCACGGGCGCCTTACCATGAAGAGCCTGCTCCTGTTCGGAGCGACGGGGGATCTGGCCCGCCGCATGCTGGCGCCTTCGCTCTTCGGCCTGGATTGCGACGGCCTGCTGCCGGACGATCTACGCATCGTCGGGGCGGCGCGCAGCCACCTTGAACAGGACGCCTACCGGAGCCTCATCGAGGGCGCGCTGCGCGAATTCGTTGAGCCCGATCGCCTCAGGCCCCAGTGCGTGGCCAAGTTCCTGGACCGCGTGCGCTACGTGCCCCTCGACGTCACCCAGCCGGACCAGTTCCTCGCGCTGCGCGACGCCCTGCTCCGCGGTGAGGACGGGGAGAAGCCGGCGGACGGGCTGAGGATCTTCCTCTCCACCGCCCCGTCCCTGTTCGGGCCCACCATCGCCGGCCTGCAAAGCGCCGGCCTGACGGGGGACGAGACCCGTCTCGCCCTGGAGAAGCCCCTGGGCCACGACCTGGAGTCCAGTCGCGCGATCAACGACGCGGTCGCCTCCGTGTTTCCGGAAAGCCGGACCTTCCGAATTGACCACTACCTGGGCAAGGAGACGGTCCAGAACCTGCTGGCGCTGCGCTTCGGCAACGCCCTCTTCGAGCCGCTCTGGAACGCCCAGGGCATCGACCATGTGCAGATCACGGTCGCTGAGGCCGTGGGCGTGGAGGGGCGTCTGGGGTTCTATGACGAGACCGGCGCCCTACGCGACATGGTCCAGAACCACATGCTCCAGCTCCTGGCCTTGACCGCCATGGAACCGCCTGCGCACTTCGACGCCACCAGTGTGCGCGACGAGAAGGTCAAGGTGCTGCGCTCGCTGCGCCCCATCAACCATGAGACCGCGATGACCCATACGGTCATCGGACAGTATGGCCCGGGCGCCGTGAGCGGCGCGCCCGTCAAGGGGTATGCGGATGAACTGGGCCGGTCGTCCGCCACCGAGACCTTCGTGGCGATCAAGGCCCATGTGGACAACTGGCGCTGGCGCGGGATCCCCTTCTATCTGCGCACCGGCAAGCGCCTGCCCACCCGCAGCACCGAGATCTTCATCCAGCTGAAGGCCGTGCCCCATTCGATCTTCGCCGGGCCAGGCGCCGGCCTGCTGCCCAACAAGCTGATCATCCGACTGCAACCGGAGGAGGCCATCACCCTTCGGGTCATGCTCAAGGAGCCGGGGCTCGACCGGGCCGGCATGCGGCTGCGGGAGGCGCCGCTCGACATCTCCATCCCCAACGCCTTCGCCGATTTCCGGCGGCGGATCGCCTATGAGCGGCTGCTGCTCGACCTGCTCGACGGCGATTCCACCCTGTTCGTGCGCCGCGACGAGGTGGAGGCCCAGTGGGCCTGGATCGACGCCATCCGCGCCGGCTGGGCCGCCAACGGCATGACGCCCCGGCCCTATGCCGCGGGAACCTGGGGACCCTCGGCGGCGATAGGCCTCACGGAGCGTGACGGAGTGACCTGGCATGACTGAGATCACGACATCGATCCATCCGACGGTGGCGGCGGTTACCGAGCGCATCGTCCGTCGTAGCGCCCCTACCCGCCGCGCCTACCTCGACCTGATCGCCCGCCAGCGCGAGGGCGGCGTCGACCGGCCGATGTTGAGTTGCGGCAACCTCGCCCACGGCTTCGCCGCCGCGGGAGACGACAAACCCGCCATCCGCGCGGGCAGGGCGATGAACATCGCCATCGTCACCGCCTACAACGACATGCTGTCGGCCCATCAGCCCTACGGCCGCTACCCGGAGGCGATCAAGCTCTACGCCCGCGAGGCGGGGGTCACGGCCCAGGTCGCCGGCGGCGTGGCGGCCATGTGCGACGGGGTCACCCAGGGCCAGGTGGGCATGGAGCTCTCCCTGTTCAGCCGCGACACCATCGCCCTCTCCACCGCCGTCGCCCTCAGCCACGGCATGTTCGAGGGTGCCCTGCTGCTGGGCATCTGCGACAAGATCGTTCCGGGCCTGCTGATCGGCGCCCTGCGCTTTGGCCACCTGCCGGTGATCATGGTTCCCTCCGGGCCCATGCCCTCCGGCCTGGCCAACAAGGAGAAGCAGCGGGTGCGGGCCCTCTACGCCGAGGGCAAGGCCAGCCGGGACGAACTGCTGGAGGCCGAGGCGGCGAGCTACCACGGGGCGGGCACCTGCACCTTCTACGGCACCGCCAACTCCAACCAGATGCTGATGGAGGTGATGGGGCTGCACATGCCCGGCGCCGCGTTCGTCAATCCGGGGACACGCCTGCGCCAGGCCCTGACCCGGGCCGCCGTCCACCGCCTGGCCGAGATCGGCTGGGACGGCCCGGACTACCGGCCCTTGGGCCGGTGCATCGACGAGAAGGCCGTCGTGAACGCCGCCGTGGGGCTGATGGCGACCGGCGGATCGACCAACCACGCCATCCACTTGCCGGCGATCGCCCGGGCCGCGGGCATTGTCATCGACTGGGGAGACCTGGAGGAACTCTCCCACGTCACCCCGCTGCTGGCGCGCATCTATCCGAACGGCTCGGGCGACGTGAACCAGTTCGAGGCGGCCGGCGGCATGGCTTTCACGATCCGGGAACTGCTGGGCGCCGGCCTGCTGCATCGCGACCTCCTGACCGTGGCCGCCGACGACCTCTCCGCCTACGCCCGCGCGCCGGCGCTGGAGGCGGACGCCCTCACTTGGCGCGACGCACCGGCGCGAAGCCGGGACGAGACCATGCTGCGGCCGGCCGCCGCGCCGTTCTCGCCCGACGGCGGGATGCGCCTGCTGACCGGCAATCTGGGCCGGGCGATCATCAAGACCAGCGCCGTGGCGGAGGAGCACCTGACGATCGAGGCGCCGGCACGGGTGTTCACCGACCAGGAATCCGTGCAGGCCGCCTTCAAGGCCGGCGAGCTCGACCGGGATGTGGTGGTGGTGGTGCGCTTCCAGGGCCCGCGCGCCAACGGCATGCCGGAACTGCACAAGCTGACCCCGGCCCTGGGAGTCCTGCTCGATCGCGGTCACAAGGTCGCCCTGGTCACCGACGGGCGGATGAGCGGCGCGAGCGGCAAGGTCCCGGCCGCCATTCACCTGAGCCCGGAGAGCTTCTGCGACGGGCCGATCGGCAAGCTGCGGGACGGCGACATCGTGCGCCTGTGCGCCCGCGCAGGCGTGCTCGCGGCCAAGGTGGATCCGGCCGCATGGGAAGCGAGAACGAACGCGCCGGCGCCGCCCCCTGAGATGGGTACGGGGCGCGAACTCTTCGCCTTCATGCGCGCCGGGGCCGACGCGCCCGAACGGGGCGCCTCGGCCATGCTGGCGGCGGCGGGACTCTAGGGCCATGACCGGCATCGACGCCCTGATGCGGCTTTCGCCGGTGATCCCGGTGCTGATCATCGAGGACCCGGCGCGCGCCCAACCGTTGGCCCGCGCCCTGGTGGCGCGCGGCTATCCGGTGCTCGAAGTCACCCTGCGCACTCCCGCCGCCCTCGAGGTGATCGCCGAGATGGCCAAGGTGGAGGGCGCGATCGTCGGGGCGGGCACGGTGCTCAACGCCCGCGATCTGGACGCCAGCCTGTCCGTCGGCGCGCGCTTCATCGTCAGCCCGGGTCTCGCCCAACCGCTTGCCGAAGCCGCCCTGGCCCGCAGCGTCCCCTTCCTGCCCGGCGTGGCGACGGCCAGCGACATTATGCGCGGGCTGGACCTGGGCCTCGACCGCTTCAAGTTCTTTCCCGCCGTCGCGGCAGGCGGTATCCCCGCGCTGAAGGCGCTCGCCGCCCCATTCGCCCAATGCCGCTTCTGCCCTACGGGCGGGATCACCGAGACGACAGCGCCGGACTGGTTGGCGCTGGAGGCGGTGCTCTGCGTCGGCGGCAGCTGGGTGGCGGCAGGACTTTGAAGCGATCGAGCCGCCGAGGCGTTACAGTCGGCGGGCAACCCTGGAGATGACCCTGAACGATATCGTTAAACTCGCGGACGCCTACCGCTTCGCCGCCGACCGGCACGTGGGCCAGCGGCGCAAGGGCGAGGCCGCGGAACCGGTCGTCAACCACCTGGCGGAGGTGGCCGATCTCGTGGCCCGGGCGACCGGAGGGTCCGACGTCGACCTCGTCGCCGCCGCGGTGCTGCACGAAACGGTCGACGACACCGACACCACCTTCGAGGACAACGCGGGCCGATATTGCTCAAGGGTCGACGCGCAGGTGGCGGAGGTCACCGACGACAA
>JAQGIW010000047.1 GCA_028290905.1 Caulobacteraceae bacterium
CTTCAGCCTCGTACCGGTCTCGCAATCTGCGAAAGTGACGCTCGCTCATCCCCAGCCATTCCGCCGCGTCCGCGCACGTCACCTTGCCCGTCCGGTAAAGCCCGATCGCCTCTACGATCCGAGCCATTCTCACCTCCGCATGCATGCGATCCCTCCGGCCGAAACCGGACAAATCGTCTGCTACGAAAAGCGGACATATCGTGTGCTACCTACACGGGTCTGTCGAGGCCCTTGACTTTGGGCGGAAAACTATGCATAATGCAATGTTTCGTCAGTTCATGGCCGCGAGCGAATCGCGCCTCCGCTCTTTGACACCGTTTACAAAGACGCTTCCCCGGCGGCGTTTCCCCACCGTCTCAACGGTGATTAACGGTCCACGGCTGGCGCCGGCGGCGCTCCCAGCAGCTTCGCCGCCTTGGGCGCGCATGGTCACGCCCTGGCAGCCGGCGCATTCGAAGGCGTAAGGCTGCCGCCGGCCCCCCCGCCGCCAGCCGGCTTACCCGACGGACGGAGGAGGAGGTTACGCTTCGCGTATGGGCCGCCCGGGCTACTCTGCGGGGGCGCAGCGCTGAAAAGCGCGTGAGCGAGCGCGAAATGGCGCTCTGATCGCCTTCCGATCTTATTGCTTGCAAGGACGAAACCGCCCGCTGCGCGCCAAATACCGCCCGAAACCGCCCCGGAATCCCCTTCCGCGCTCGACCCCTCAAATCCCGCCGACTCGCACCCCGACCCGCACCTCTCCACCAACCATCCGACCCACCCGAGTCGCCCGATCAAACCCTATCTCCCTCGCCAACCCCACCACCGCCTCGGCTCCCTCCGGGGCCACGGCGATCAGCAACCCCCCGCCCGTCTGCGGGTCGGTGAGGAGGTCGCGGGTCCAGGCGGGGAGGGCGGCGTCCAGGCTCACCGCCTCGCCATAGCTCTCCCAGTTGCGGGTGGACGCCCCCGTCCGCACCCCGGCCCGGGCCAGGGCCTCCACGCCCTGCAGCAACGGCGCGGCGGCCGCGTCGATCTCCGCCCCCAGCCCCGCCCCCCGGCAGAGCTCCAGCGTGTGGCCGAGCAGACCGAAGCCGGTGACGTCGGTCACCGCGTGCACACCGGCAATCTCGGCCAGGCGCGCGCCCAGGGTGTTGAGCTGGGTGGTCGAGGCGATCAGGGCGTCGTAGCCGGCGCGGTCCAGCCGCCCCTGCTTGAACGCGGCGCTGAGGATGCCGACGCCCAGCGGCTTGGTCAGGATCAGCGTGTCGCCCGCCCGGGCGGTGTCGTTCTTCAGTAGCTTGTCCGGGTGGACCAGGCCCAGGGCGACCAGGCCGTAGATCGGCTCGACGCTGTCGATGGAGTGGCCCCCGGCCACCGGAACCCCCGCGGCCGCGCACACCTCCGCCCCGCCCTCCAGGATCGCTCGTATGGTTTGCACCGGCAGGACGCCCACCGGCATGCCGACGATGGCCAGGGCCAGGATCGGCGTCGCCCCCATGGCGTAGACGTCCGACAGGGCGTTGGTGGCGGCGATGCGGCCGAAGTCGCGCGGGTCGTCCACCACCGGCATGAAGAAGTCGGTTGTCGCCACTAGGGCCTGACTGTCGTTCAGCCGCCACACCGCCGCGTCGTCGCTGGTCTCGGTCCCGACCAGCAGGTTGGCGAAGTGCCCAGCCGCCGGCATGCCGGCCAGGATCTCCCGCAGCACCTTGGGCGAGAGCTTGCATCCGCACCCGCCGCCGTGGGCGAGGGAGGTCAGGCGGGGAGGGGCTTCGGTAAGGGCGATGTCGTTCATGTCGAAGGGCTCCTGCGCTCCACGCTTTCCGCGATCCGCGTCGCCGCGGCGTCCAGGCTGGCGGGCTCGAGATCATCCAGCGCCACCAGCTCCACGCACGGCCGCGTCTCCTTGCGCCGCGATCGCTCATAGGCCGGATCATAATGGTGTTCGATCAGCCCAGCCGCCAGGGCGGTGAAATCCCCCACCGCCGCCAGCGTCCGCCATTCCGCTACGCGCTCCTTGCCGTGATGCACCGGCAGCTTGCCGAGCACGTCGTCCAAGGCGGCCGGGTCGGCGATGATGTCGCCGTAGGCGCAGGTCAAATAGCGGGCTCGCGCCTCCGGCGGCGCCGCCAGCTCGATGCGCGGCGCCGCGAGCATGGCCTTCCACAGCATCGGCGGCACGTTCAGCTCGCCGACCTTGCTGGACTCGGCTTCCACCACCACCGGCCGCGCGCGGTCGAGCCCGTCGATCCGCGCCAGCAGGGCCGATTCAAAGCCCTTCTGGTGCGGCTGCGGGTGGCCGGGCAGGGCGCCGAACAGCGATCCGCGATGCGCCGCCAGCCCCTCCAGGTCCAGCGTTTGCACGCCCAGCCCCTCCAGCCGGCGCAGCACCTCGGTCTTGGCGACCCCGGTGTAGCCGTCCAGCAGCACGACCCGGAAATCCGGCTCGGCGTCATAGAGCGCCGCCGTCACCCGCCGCCGATAGGTCTTGTAGCCCCCGGCGAGCACGGCCGGGCGCCAGCCCACCTGCTCCAGCACCGTCGCAAAAGCGTTCGACCGCTGCCCGCCCCGCCAGCAATAGACCAGTGGCGCCCACGACCCGGGCTTGTCCCTCAGCCCCTCCTCCAGATGGCGGGCGATATTCCGCGCCACCAGCGCCGCCCCCAGCCGCCGCGCCTTGAACCGGCTCTCCTGCACATAGATCGTCCCGACCCGCGCCCGCTCGTCGTCATCCAGCACCGGCAGATTGACCGCCCCCGGAACATGGTCCTCCGCGAACTCCGCCGGGCTGCGGACGTCGACAATGTCCTCAAACCCGGCGAAGCCGGCCGGATCAGCCGAGGCAAGCGTCTGGATCAACGAAAGAATCTCCACCCCCTCCGGGGGAGGGTGACCCCGAAGGGGTGGAGGGGGCGACGCTGCCGAAGCCTCGCCAGGC
>JAQGIW010000097.1 GCA_028290905.1 Caulobacteraceae bacterium
ATTGTCCTGCGTCGACCAGGTACTGCCGCCGTCGAGCGAAATGCTCGCACCGCCGTCGTTGGCATTGATCAGGCTATTGGGATTATTGGGGTCGATCCACAGGGCATGGTGGTCGCCGTGCGTGGCCGACACCAGGTTGAAGGTCTTGCCGCCGTCCACCGAGCGCAGCATGCCGGTGTTGAGCGCATAGACGGTGTCGACCGATTTCGGGTCGGCGTAGATCTTGGAGAAGTACCAGGCGCGCTGGCGGATGCGGCCGTCCTGGCTGATGAGGCGCCAGGTCGCGCCGCCGTCGTCGGAGCGGAAGAGGCCGCCGTCCCGGGCCTCGATCATCGCATAGACGCGGCGGGGATCGGCGGCCGAGACGGCGACGTCGATGCGGCCGAGGATCCCGGCGGGGAGGCCGTGGCCCTCCTGCCTCGTCCAGGTGACGCCGCCGTCTGTCGACTTGTACAGGCCACTGCCCGGGCCGCCGCTGGAGAAGTTCCACGGCTGGCGGCGCACTTGCCAGAGGGCCGCCCAGACGGTCTTCGAATCGTGGGGATCGAAGGCGACGTCGACGGCTCCGGTGTCGGCGTCCTTGTAGAGCACCCGGGTCCAGGTCTTGCCGCCGTCGGTGGTGCGGAAGACGCCGCGCTCGCTGTTGGGACCGAAGGCATGGCCGATGGCGGCCACGAGCACGATGTTCGGATCGTTCGGATCGACGATGACGGCGCCGATCTGGCGGCTGTCCTTGAGCCCCAGGAACGTCCAGGTCTGGCCGGCGTCGACGGATTTGTAGACGCCGGCCCCCCAGGTCATGTTCCCCCGCAGGCCGTGCTCGCCGGTGCCGACGTAGATGACGTTGGGGTTGCCGGGGGCGACGGCGATGGCGCCGATCGAGGCGACCCCCACAGAATCGAAGATCGGCTTCCAGGTGTTGCCCGCGTCGGTGGTCTTCCACACCCCGCCGGCCGCCGCGCCGAAATAGAAGACGTTGGGCTGGCCGGGGACGCCCGCCACGGCAAGCGCCCGCCCTCCGCGGAAGGGGCCGATGCTGCGCCACTTCAGAGCGTTGTAGGCGGTGTCGGGGACGGTGGCGGCGGGAGAGGCGGATCGGGCGGCGGAATGGGCGGCGCCGGCCGCGAGGATGGCGGCGACCGGGGCGACGGCGAGGACAGTGGAAAGCAGGAGCTGGGGCAGGCGGCGGATCAAGGGTACGTCTCCGGGAGGGGCTTAAGCGTCCCCTTTAGCTGATCCGCGGGGAAAGACAGTCTGCCGACATAGCGCCGGGGCCGGATTTTAGGGCGGGTTTGGGCGGTTTTTGGCGGTTTCGGGCGCGCAACGGGCGGTTTAGTAGCCGCTGATCACCGTTTCCGATCGTCTTCGCGCGCCTTCCGTGCCTGGTGCGGGTGTCCGCCTCCTTCGCATCGCAGCTGTCAAATCTGCCAAGGCAGTCTGCCAAGGCAAGGGCGCCCGGGACGCCAGGGGCAAGGTCATGAAATGCGCGCCGGCTGCGACGTGCGCCTCGGCGAGCCGGCGACGTCGTCGTCGGCCACGCAATCAGCCGCCCCGATGTCTACTGCTTCGAAATCCCCGGTGTGCAAGGTCGGAAAGCCGTGCGGCAAATCCTGCATCCCCAAGGACAAGGTCTGCCACAAAACCTGATCTTCAGGACGTCTTGCCGCCCCGGTGCGCGGGTCGCGACGTACCATGCCGCGACCCGCTAACAACCGCCCGTCGGGGGGGCGATCTGAGGGCGGTTGCTGGTACAAGGAACGCGCCAGCGGCGACCCAGGACGATCACGGATTGTGAAGCGCGTCGGGCGACCACCCGGCCCTTGCGACCGTCAAAATCCACACGTTCCTGAGCGTCCCGGCCGCGCGGAGGAAATGAGATCCACCGCCTGGATCAGGTTTCGTTTCCGTCGAATCGAAGCCCTGATCCAGGTCGTTGTTTTCCGCGCGTTTGGCTCCGGAAACCCGTTCCCACTTTTTGGAACGCGCCCCAGCTAGCAGCCGTAAGGGACGTCCTGGACGACGTACTGACCGGCGACCGGGTCCCAGACGTTCTGCGGGGTGACGCATTGGCCGGGAGCGTCGTAGTAGGCGTTGTCGTAGGCGTACGGATCGAGCGCGTAGCCCAGTCCCACGCCGCCCAGGAACGCGCCTGCGTAGCCGTAGCCGCCATAGCCGTGTCCGTATCCGCGATAACCGTATCCGTGGTCGTGGCCGCCAAAGTCGTGACCACCGGCGTGGAAGGCATGACCCCCGCCGCCAAAGTGGGCGCCACCGCCCCCGAAGTGACCGCCGCCCCCACCGTGGCCGCCGCCCCCGCCGTGCCCTTCGGCAAACGCCGGCGCGGCCACCGCCAGCATGCAGCCTGCGGCTATTGCGGCCGCCAAACCAGTCTTTGAAATCCTGTTCACAGGAACCTCCATTCGGATTCCCCGACGCCAAGGTGGTGCGGGACGCGATTTCCGCGTTCATCAGGAAGGTATGTAGTGTTCACCGGATCGGATCTGAACGTCAGCACTTCAAAAACCAGTGGTCGCCCAGATTAAGAAGACTTCATCTGGACTCGTCTGAGCGCGCGCCCATGGAACGGAGGCCTGCGCCATCGCTCCTCCGGATCAGCCATTGCCGAGAAAGTCGTTTCAGGGCGGCAGGCGCCGTGGGGAACAATCGCGAGGGGCCAGTATCTCCAAGCTTTGCTCCCGCCCAGCCATGCAAAGCCACGCAATCACACGATATTGATCGAAACCAAGATCCCAGCGTCGAGCTTCGGCGCCGGATGCAGCTGAGGAAAAGCCAATAAATTGCGCCTTCTACGGATCGATCTCGCTTCTATCGGCTTTCCTACATATGGACCCGTTTCGCGTACTTATCGTCGAGGACGACGCCGTCATTTCGACGGACCTGGAGGGCGTGCTGGAGGCCGCCGGCTGCGAAGTCTGCGGCGTGGCGGCCTCCGAACGCGCGGCTCTGCGGATGGCTGAAGCCACGCATCCGCCGTTCGCGGTGGTGGATGTGCGGCTATCTCCGGGGGACGGCCGCGTGGTGGCGAGAGAGCTTTGCGATCGCTACGACACGGTCGTTCTCCTGGCGACCGCGCACATCGACCACCCTGAGGATCTGGCGGCGACCGGAGCTTTTGGCTGCCTGCCGAAGCCCTACGAAATGGAGGATGTCTTTGCCGCCCTGGAAGTCGTTCGCGATCTCCATGATGGCCGGCCAGTCAGGCGCCTCCCGGACCATATGGTCGCGCTCAACCGATGGATGTGAGCGCGAAACGGCCTGTCAGACTTATTTCAGCTTCCGGTATATGGGGCGCCCATCATCGCGCAGCTCCACGGCACGGTGAAAATCGGATTCGCGGTCTCGTATGCGAGCCGTGGCGCCGGCAGAGTCTATGGCATAAACGTGACCTTACCTGGACGCCTTGAACCGGCTGGACCCTCCATACGGGATGCCTCCCCGAGTCAGGCCGCGTCGGAACCGTGGCAGGCCTGCGGTATTTTCTCACTACAGCCACGGAGATACGAGATGCGAACGATGACCATCGCCGCTATCGGCGCCATGAGCCTGTTGGCATGGGCTTGTGAGAAGAAGGCGGATCACGCCGCCAATGCCGCAGCCGCCAGCGCCGACGCGGCGGCGAGCGCGCAGAACGCCGCCAGCACCGCGGCCGACGCCGCCGCAGCGAGCAAAACCGCCGCCGACGCGACCGCCGCAGCAAAGCAGGCGCAAGCCAACGCCGCCACAGCGGGGACGCAGGCGCAGGAGGCGGGGAATGCGGCGAAGAAGGCCGGCGATAAGGCCAAGGATGCCTCCCACTAGCCTCCGGCGGATTTATTTCGGGTCGGCGGGGACGGCGGCGGCGTGAAGCGCGCCCAGAGTCCCAGACTTGGGTTCTCCCGTCGCCTGGGCCGGACGCGCCTTACGTGAATAGGTTTCGACTAGGCGGCGGACCCTGCGGGCCTTCTGCGCATCCTGATGATCGCGCCGGCCATGCCGATGCCGACGAGCATCATCGCCCAGGTGGCGGGCTCGGGGATGACGTTGAGGTCGGAGCCGACCTGGACCAGGATGTTGGGGCCGAAGAAGCTGCTCACATCCTGCACGCCGCCCGTCTCGGTGACCGACAACTGGTGCGGAAGGATGTCGATCGGCGGGATCGTTGTC
>JAQGIW010000102.1 GCA_028290905.1 Caulobacteraceae bacterium
CTCGGCGTATTCCGGCTTCTCCCACGTCGCGCCGTCGTTCTGGGCCTGCTGGAAGCCGGGGATGTCGGTGGAATAGCTCATCAGGCGGACGTCGAAGACGCCGTCGTGATCCACCAGGCAGCGCCAGGGCTTGGCCCACTCGCCGGCGATCCAGGCGATCATGTAGCCGCCGTAGGAGCCGCCCAACGCGCAGGCGCGGTCGCCGTCCAGATAGGGGTAACGGGCCAGGGCATAGGCCCACCCCTTCTGCAGGTCTTCGAGGGGCCGGTCGCCCCAATGGCCGATGATCGACTTGGCGAAGGCCTCGCCGTAGCCGCTGGAGCCATGGAAATCGACCATCACCACCGCATAGCCCATCCCAGCCCACACCTGCGGGTTCCAGCGGTAGCTCCAGGCGTTGCCGAACGTGCCGTGCGGCCCCCCGTGGATCAGGAAGGCGACCGGATACTTGCGTCCCGGCTGGAAGTCCGCCGGCTTGACCACATAGCCGTGCACCGTCTCGCCGTTCCAGCCGGTGAAGCTGAAAGGCTCGGAAGGCGACATCGGGGTCGGGCCCAGGGCCTCTTCGTCAAGGTGGGTCAGCTGGCGCGGCGCGGCGCCCTTCGCCAACTCGAAGAGCTCAGCAGGGCAATCGAGGGCGTCGCGGCCGTAAACCACCACGCCCTTCGCCACCGAGAACCCCGAGACATGGCCGTCGCCGGTGAGCGGCCGCGCCGCACCGGTCGCGAGGTCCACCGCGTAGAGCCGGTCCTGGCCGGCGTCCTCGGCCGTCGCATAGAGCATTGCGCTTTCCGGCGACCAGGCGATGTCGCCGAAGGAGCGGTCCAGCCCCGCCGCCAGCTCCCTCACCGCCCCGGTCGCCAGGTCGCGCACCATCAGCCGCGCGCGCGGCGCGGTGAAGACCGATCCGGTCTGGGACAGATAGGCCAGCCGCAACCCGTCGGGGGAGACGGCCGGGTCGGCGTCGGAGCTGCTCCGCGACCAGGTGAACCGCGTCGGCGCTTCCCCTCCGTGAACGGAGACGCGGTAGAGGCTGTTGGGCTCGCCGTAGCCCTGGGCCGAGCCCGATGGCCGCGCGGAGAAGATCACCGCCTGGCTGTCGGCGGTGATGGCGAACGCCGAATCGTCGCCCTCCGGCCGCGAGACGATGTCGGCTTTGTACCCGGGGGTGAGGGCGGCCGCTTCGGTCGCCGGGGGGCCGTCGTCCAGCGGCACGGCGAACAGGCTGACGAATCGTCCGTCCAGATAGCTGTCCCAGAACCGGGGCGTGCCGCCGTCGTAGACCGTGCCGGTGGCCTTGGTCTTCGCCCTGGCGTCTTCCTTCGCCCTGGCGCAGGCGAGGCTCGTGCAGCCGGGATCGACGGTGATCGCGACGACCAGGGTCCGGCCGTCCCGAGCCACGCGGAAGAGGCTCACGTCCAGCGGCAGGGCGGTCACCGGCCTGGCCTCGGCCTTACCCGCCGCCGCGCGCCACACCTGGCTCGACCCCGACCGCGACGACAGGAAGTAGAGCCAGAGGCCGTCCCCCGACCAGCGTGGTGAGGTGGGCGTGGGCTCGTGGTCGCGGATCAGCCGCGGGGGACTGGCGGGGGCGGACCGATCCAGCACCCACAGGGCGTTCCAGCCCCGGTTTCCCTCCCAGTCGGTGGAGCGAACGTTGTAGGCGACCAGCCGGCCATCGGGAGACACCCGGGGATCCGACACCCGGTCGAGGGTCGCCAGGTCGTGGGCCGTGAACGGCCGCGCCTGCGCGACCCCGCCCGCCAGCGCCGTGCATGCGAGAAGAGTAACGCAGGCAATCAATTTGAACATACTCGGCCTCCACTCAACCCCGCGAGCGTAGACCACGCGGCTGGGACCGGAAACAAGATCGCCGGCGCTTTGTGGCCGGCCCGCACCGCGGTATTGCACACGGCATGGCCGATGTTTTCATCTCGTGCAAACGCGAGGATCGCGCGAGGGTGAAGCCGCTGGTCGATGTGCTTGCCGCCGAAGGCGTCTCGGTGTGGTGGGACGTGGGGCTCGAGTTCGTGCAGGACGAGGCCAGCTGAAGGTCCGCGGGGTCTCGCCTCTCGCGGGGATGAGCGGATTATTCCGCGGTCCAGCCGCCGTCGATGGAGAGGTTGGCGCCGGTGATCTGCTTGGCGGCGTCCGAGCACAGGAAGACCACGAAGGCCGCCACCTCCTCGGGGGTCACGAACTGCTTGGTCGGCTGGGCCTCGAGCAGGACGTCGTTGATCACCTGCTCGCGGGTGAGGCCCCGGGCCTTCATGGTGTCGGGGATCTGGGCTTCCACCAGCGGGGTCCAGACGTAGCCCGGGCTGATGCAGTTGACCGTCACCCCGTGAGTGGCGGTTTCCAGGGCCACGGTCTTGGTCAGCCCCGCGATGCCGTGCTTGGCGGTCACATAGGCGGACTTGAACGGCGAGGCGACCTTGGAGTGGGCCGAGGCGGTGGAGATGATCCGCCCCCAGCCCCGCGCCTTCATGCCGGGCACGGCGGCGCGCATGGCGTGGAAGGCGGCCGACATGTTGATGGCGATGATCTGGTCCCACTTCTCCACCGGGAACTCTTCCACCGGGGCGACGAACTGGATGCCGGCGTTGTTGACCAGGATGTCCACCGAGCCGAAGGCCTTATCCGCCTCGGCGATCATGCCGGCGATCTGATCGGGCTTGGTCATGTCGGCGGGGGAATAGCGGGCCTTGACGCCGAACTCGGTCTCGATGGCCGCGCGCTCCTTCTCGATGTCCTCGGCCTTGCCGAATCCGTTGATCGTCACGTTCGCGCCCTCCTTGGCCAGGGCGCGGGCGATGGCGAGGCCGATGCCGCTGGTGGATCCGGTGACGACCGCGTTTCTGGAAGCGAGGGTCATGGCTGTTCCTTTGTCCGGCGCGAGGGGAGGGTCAGGCGAGATAGTCGTGCAGCACCCGCCCATAAGGCAGGACGAAATCCACGACCTGGTGGCGGCCGCCCACAACCCGGCGAACCGGCAGGTCCGCCACCCGGCAATTGACGTGGGGGATCAGGTGCAGGCGCGCCGGCCCCTCCCAGGCGCCGTGAACATGGACGTCCTCGAGGTTGTAGCCGACCAGTTGCGCCACCTTGGGCGTGCCATCGACGTCTGGAATGAACTTCAGGTTCACGTTGAGTTTGGCGATTCCCGCGGCCACCTCATCCAGCCGGCCTGCCAGGCTGACCGGCTTGAACGGCATGGTGCCCACGGCCACGCGCTCCTCGTCATAGTGCAGCGTCCCGGTCAGGGTGTCCTTGACGACCTTCAGGCGCGGCACGCCGTACTTCTTCGGAAAGCCCCAGATCTCGCGGCCGGCGGTGATCGGCGGCTCGTCGTCGAGGTACATCTGGACGGAGAAGTTGCACGGCTCCCCCTGCCAGAGGGCGGCGACGCCGCTGCCGCTTTCCTCATAGTCGCCGAAGCCCGACGCGTCCGGCATCTTCATCCATTCGTAGTAGGCGAGATTGCCGGGCGCCGGTTCCAGCGGCTCCGGCAGGGCCGCCCGAAGGACTTCCGGCTCGGTCTCGTAGGTGACGATGAGATATTCCCGCCGAATGAACATATACGGCCCTGGCGTATAGCTGGGGCTGAACAGCGGCATCGACGAGGCGCCGAGAATCTCGTCGCGAGTCATTTGGCGCTCTCCTTGGCCCGGGTGCGGATCCTGGCGCTCGGCGCCCCAGGGGGCGGGCCGCACACGGCGACTTTAGTGTGATCGTCCTCGTCGAAGGTCTGGAAGCTGATGTCCGCGCCAGGGTTCAAGATCGCATGCCGCTTCTCCAGGCTACGGCTCACCGCCGCCAGACCCGAGGCCCAGTGCTCAAGCATGGTGGCGCGCGAGAACTCATAGTCCTTCGAATGGCTCTCGTAGGCCTTGCGCCGATAGATCAGCTGGACGATCGTGATCGCATTCTCGGCGCTGAGTTCGGCCAGGGCGCGGGCGGTGTCGCCGGCGGCCAGGTCGGGCGGCAGGCTCTCGATCAGCTCGCGGATCAGACACTTCGCCTCGTGAATGCGCATCGCCTGGTCGGTGTTCAGGCGCGTGCGGCTGGAATAGCGGATATCCATCTCCCGCTCGGCCGCCTCGGCCAGGGTCTTGGGCATCGGGCCGCGGGCCGGGAACAGATCGACCTGAAAGATCAGCAGATCCCGGTCGTTCGGCTCATCGAGCACATATTCGAGCGGTGTGTTGGAGACCAGGCCGCCGTCCCAATAGAACTCCCCGTCGATCTCCACGGGCGGCAGGCCGGGGGGCAGGGCGCCGGATGCCATGATATGTTCCGGGCCGATCTTGTCGCGCCGATTGTCGAAATATGCGAAGTTTCCCGTGCGGATATTCACCGCGCCGACGCTGATCCGCGTCTCCCCGGCGTTGAGGCGGTCGAAATCGACCAGCCGCTCGAGGGTCGTCTTCAGGGACGAGGTGTCATAGTAGCTGAGCGCTGCGGGGGTGCCGGGCGGCTGCAGCTGCGGAGGCGGAAACCGCGGGGTGAAAAATCCGGAGACGCCGAACAGCAGCACCCCCGCAGCGTTCACTTGGCTCACCAGGCTCCGGGTCGATCCCCCGATCCCCCAGGTGGGAGCCTGCGGGCCGTCGGAGACCAGCCGCCAGAATTCCCTCAGTCGGTCGACCTGCTTCTCCGGCGGATTACCGGCGATCAGGGCCGCGTTGATCGCCCCGATGGAGATGCCCGCCACCCAGTGGGGCCGGGCGCCTTGCTCGGCCAAGCCCTCGTACACGCCGGCCTGGTAGGAACCCAAAGCCCCGCCGCCTTGCAGGACCAGCACTCGCCGGGCCTCGCCCGCGCCTAAACTCTCCATGGGTAATCCTCTGCGCAGCCCATGCGCTGCACCGCACAGCTAGGTGTGCGGGTGCGAGAGTCAACGCGCCTTCGCCTTTTCCTTCTCCAGGTCGGGCGTGTGGCCGCCGGTGGTGGCGGTCTGGGCGCGCAGGGTTTCCTGCAGGGCGGCGGCGGCGCGCTCATTGCCCATGATCTTCTGCATCACCGCCGCGCCGGCGCGCTCGAAGGACTCGCGGTGCTCGATCACATACTGCCGCGAGGTGCGGTAGCCCTCGAGCAGGCCATTGACCTCCGGGATCACGTGACGGGCGACGAGGTCCCAGCTGCGCAAGGTGTTCTCACGGTTGGCCCAGTCGTGGGCGAAGCCGATCACCGTTCCGAAGCCGCCGCTGATCTCCTGCAGCCGACGGATGGCCGCCACCAGGTCGTCCGGCGTGCCGACCACCCCCACCGCGCCTTCGACGAACGCGGTCTGGTCGACGGCCTCGTCGGGAGAGCCGTAGGCCACGGCGCCGGGCCGCATCAGGGTGCCGACGTTGTACTCGTTGTGCCAGCGCATCAGGCCCTCGCCGGCCTGGGCCCGGGCCTCCTCGCGGGTCTCGGCGAGGTGCCAGACCATCACCACCCGCCAGTCCTTGCGGTCGACCCGCCGCCCGTGCTTGGCAGCCGACTCCTCGGCGAAGCTCCATTGGGTGGGTAGCGACATCAGGCCGGCGGTGGACATCGAGCCGATGGAGAGCACCCCGGCGCCATACTTGCCCGCCAGGGTCATGCCCGACGGGCTGATCTGCGAGGCCACCGCGAAGGGCAGGTCATCCTGCAGCGGAAACAGCTGCAGCCGCGCGTCGCGCAGGGTGAACCACTCGCTCTCGTGGGTGACGCGCTCGCCGGCGAACAGGCGCTTGATCACGCCGATCGCCTCGTCCTGGCGGTCGCGCTGCACCATCGGATCGATGCCCAGCACATAGGCGTCGGAGGGCAGCGCCCCTGGACCGGAGCCGAAGATCACCCGTCCCCGGGTCATGTGGTCGAGCTGCACGATGCGCTGGGCGACGTTGAAGGGATGGTGGTAGGGCAGGGAGATCACCCCCGTCCCGAGCTTGATGTTGTGGGTGTGCTCGCCAGCGGCCGCCAGGAACATCTCCGGCGAGGCGATGACCTCCCAGCCGGTGGAGTGGTGCTCGCCGCACCAGAACTCGTCGAAGCCCAGTTCGTCCAGGCGCTTGGCGAGGGCGATGTCGCTGCGGAACTGCAGCATCGGATGTTCCCCGATGGGGTGGTGTGGGGCGAGAAAGGCGCCGAACTTCACGCGTGACATCTTATCCAAGGTTCCTCCAGCCGTTTGCCGGCCATAGATCAGTTGGCGGCGCGGCTCACAATGGGGTTTGTCGGCGGGCGGAGGGCTGGATCTCGAAGTCCAGACTATGGTCGCCGGGGCCGATGCGATAGCGTCGCGGGCGGCGAACGGGTGTCGTCAGGCGTGAACCGCGTCGCCGAGCCTTTGCAGGGCGGCGCTCGGCTGTCGTTCCCTGCGCCGTGCTAGCAAGCCCACGAGGCCAAAGCCAAGAACCATCATTGTCCACGATGCAGGTTCGGGCACGGCGTCGAGATCCGAGTCTATATAGATGTGAAAAGTGCTCGGCAGCGCAGCATTGGGATCGGAGGCTATCAGGATCGCGTTCAAGAGCGGATTCAGGTCTGAGGGATGGGGCTCTGCGACGCAAGTCCGGGTCGCCTGGCCACCAGCGCAATTGCTGAAGGTCTGCCCCGTGCTGTCGGACGCGAAGAACACCACAATATTATTGTTATATCGGTCCACGTGGACGTAGTCGATCCCCATGCTGCTCCCCGGTTCGATAAGAGATACTTCTGCAAAACCGAGAAGTTGACCTGGTGGCGCCAGAGTGTGATCAGTATATTTCCACCCCTCCATCAAGCCGGTCCGAACGATTGAATAGTCGGCGGGTGTGTTAAAATGACTTACGCTGCTGATCTCGGTGAGGTCGTTGAAGATAGGTGTTGTCGCCGAAGCGGAGCCAGCTAAGAGAGCGGTTCCGACCACGATAGCGGCAAAAAACCCGGACCACCGATAGTCTGTCGACACCACGACTGCCTCCATGGGTGCGGCGATCACACCGATGATTTGAGCTGGCTCGCTTGAGTCTCCAAGGGGCGTCGGCACCCTAGCCGTCAGCATACGCCGCCCCGTCAATCCCGCAAGTCATTTTGAGATCAGCAATACTGCCGCCGATGGTTTTGCGTCTTATCTCGAAATCGAGGGAATAGTCGGTGTCCGGCCCTCAACTGCCGGCCCTAAGGCTGCGGGCGATCATGTCCTCGCGGGTGATTGCCTTGCTGTGCATAGTGGTGCTGTTGCCCTGGCGAGCTTGGGCTGCATCCAACTCCGGTTCGGGCCACCCGGAGCGCGGGCTTCCAGCCGCTCTTTATCGGGCTGGCCGCGCGTCCTGAAAGCAGGAAAAAGCGGACTGAAAGCCCGCGCTTCGAGTTCCGGGCAAATTGACAACCGGCCAGGGCAGGCAGACTCTCCGTCGGCGCCTTCGGCTGGAGGACGGTCATGAAGATGTTGTTGATGGCGGCGGCGGCCCTGAGCTTGACGGCTGGCTCGGCCGACGGGGCGATTTCAGTTCTTGGCGGCGGGCAGGCGCAGGAATGTTTTCAGGCGGCCAAGGCCGACAAGTCGGACAACGCCTCGCTCGACATCTGCAATCTCGCCCTCGACACCGAAATGCTCAGCCTGCAGGATCGCGGGGGCACCTTGATCAATCGCGGCGTGATGCGGTTGCGCCGGGGCGAATATGAAGCCGCCCACGCCGACTTCAACGCGGGCATCGCCCTCATTCCCGAAGTGGGCGAGGGGTGGATCAACCGCGGCGCCATGTTCATCGGCGAGCGGCGTTACAAGGAGGCCCTGGCCGACATCGACAAGGCCCTCAACCTTGGGCTGCACGAGCCCGCCAAGGCCTACTACAACCGCGCCATCGCCCATGAGGGTCTCGACGACGAGACCCAGGCCTACCTCGACTATCAGCAGGCCCTGGTCCTCAATCCGGGCTGGGAGCTGCCGCAGCACGAGCTGCTGCGCTTCACCGTCACGCGACGCTAGTGTGCTGGATTTGAAGTTCGCCGGTGTGTGGGGTGGGGCTGGGTGCGAACTTCAAATCCAAAAAGCCCACTAGAGGGCGTTCCGAAGCCTGGACCCTACCACTCGGCGTAGGCGCCGTCGGCCTGGCGCCAGACCATGTTGCGCCAGCGGTGAGGGTTGGCGGCGGCGGCGCGAATGGCGGCCTCGTCGACCGACACCCCGAGCCCGGGCCCAGTCGGCACCGCCAGCATGCCGTCGGTGAGGGCGAAGACCTCCGGGTTGGTCACATAGGTCAGCAAGTCGGCGCCCTGGTTGTAGTGGATGCCGAGGGACATTTCCTGCAGCACGTGGTTCGGTGTGCAGGCCGCGATCTGCAGGCACGCCGCCAGGGAGAGCGGCCCCAGCGGGCAGTGGGGGGCGACGGCGATGTCATAGGCCTCCGCCATCGCCGCGATGCGCCTGACCTCCGAGATGCCGCCGGCGTGGGAGAGGTCCGGCTGGATGATGTCGGCCAGTCCCTTCTCGAAGATCGGCTTGAAGTCCCAGCGCGAATAGAGCCGCTCGCCCAGCGCGATCGGGATCGAGGTCTGGGCCTTGATGTCGGCGAGGCCCTCAAGGTTCTCGCTCAGCAGGGGCTCCTCGATGAACAGCGGACGCAGCGGTTCCAGCAGGCGGACGAGCTGCTTGGCCATCGGGCGATGAAGCCGGCCGTGGAAATCCAGGCCGGCCTCCAGCCCCTGGGCCTGGACGGCGGCGACACGCTCGAGCACGGCGTCGAGGGCCTTGGGGGAATCGAGGAAGCCCATCTCGGCCGTGGCGTTCATCTTGATGGCCTTGAAGCCCTGCGCCTTGCGTCCGGCCGCCGCCTCCGCCACCTCGTGCGGGCGATCGCCGCCGATCCAGGCGTAGGCGGCGATCCGGTCGCGCACCCGTCCGCCGAGCAGCTCCCACACCGGCACGCCCAGGGACTTGCCCTTGAGGTCCCAGAGGGCGTGGTCGAGACCGCTGATCGCCGACATCAGCACTGGGCCGCCGCGGTAGAAGCCGCCGCGATGGGCGACCTGCCAGATGTCTTCGATTCGCCGCGCGTCCGCCCCCAGGAACCGGTCGCGCAGGGCCTCGAAAGCCCCGACCACCGCCTCGGCGTGCCCTTCCAGGCTGGCCTCGCCCCAGCCGTCGAACCCTCCGGCCTCCACGCGCACGAACACCCAGCGGGGCGGGACGAGGAATGTCTCGATGCGATCGATGTTCACGGGCGGCTCCTCAATCGTTGGCCTTGACGCTCATCAGTGAGTTTCGCCCCGCCTCGTTCATAAGGGTGTCTCTTCCATAAGGGTTGCGCCCGCCTCCGGGAACGGGCGAGGGTGGGTAGGGTCACTAGCCGAGGGTCTCGGTCATGAACGGTCAGCATCTGGTCTATTTCGCCGACCCCATGTGTTCCTGGTGCTGGGGCTTCTCCGCGGTGATCGAGGCCATCGATGAGGTGTGGGGCGACACCCTGCCGATCCGGCTGGTGATGGGCGGCCTTCGCCCCGGGACCACCGAGCCGATGACCGAGGCGGCCAAGACCGAGCTGCGCGGGCACTGGCGTCAGGTGACGGAGGCTTCCGGGCGACCGTTCGGACCCAGCGGCCTGGACGCCCCGGGCTTCGTCTACGACACCGATCCCGCCGCGCGGGCGGTGGTGCTCCTGCGGCGGGAGGATCCGGCCCAGGCGGTCCCGTTTCTCCACGCCGTTCAGGAGGCCTTCTACGCCGGCGGTCTCGACGTCACCGATCCGGCGGTGCTGGGAAGCCTGGCCGCCGGGTTCGGCCGCGAGCCGGACGCCTTCGTGGCCGAACTCGGGTCCGAGGCCCTCGAGCAGGAGACCTGGCGGGACTACGCCATTTCCCAGAACGCGGGGGTCCGCGGCTTCCCCACCCTGATCGTGGGGCCGCAGGCCGACGGGACCTATGTGGCGATCAGTCGGGGGTTCCAGCCGTCGGCGGTGGTCCTCCCCGCCATCGCCGCGCGCCTCGCCGCCGCGGCCTAGGGGTGGCCGCGGCGACCGACCTCAGCCTGGGCGTGATCGAAGGCTACTACGGCCGGCCCTGGTCCTGGGAGGCGCGGGCGGACACGGCGGCGTTCCTGGCCCATCACGGCTACGGGTTCTTCATCTATGCGCCCAAGGCCGACGCCTACCTGCGCCGGCGTTGGCGGGAAGCTCACCCGCCGGAGCAGGCCGAGTCCCTGCGCGCTTTCGCCGCCCATTGCGCCGCTCTGGGGGTGGAGTTCGGGGTCGGCCTCAGCCCGTTCGAGCTGTATCGCGACTTCGATGCCCAGGCCAGGGCGGCCCTCGCCGGCAAACTCGCCCAGCTCGACGACCTGGGGACGCGCCAACTGGCCATCCTGTTCGACGACATGCGCGGCGACCTGCCCGGGCTGGCCCGGAGCCAGGCCGAGATCCTGCACTGGATCGGGGCGCGCACCCGGGCGACGACCCTGATCGTCTGCCCCACCTACTATAGCGATGATCCCGCCCTCGACCGCTTCTTCGGCGCGCGCCCCGAACGCTATCTCGAGGATCTCGGCCAGGCCCTTGATCCCGCCATCCAGGTGTTCTGGACCGGCCCGGAGGTCTGCTCCCGCGAGCTGCGGCCGGGCCATCTGGCGCGGGTGGCCGACCAGCTGCGCCGCAAGCCTCTGCTTTGGGACAACTATCCCGTCAATGACGGCCCGCGCATGTCGCCCTTCCTGCACCTGCGGGCGTTCACCGGCCGGTCGTCCGCCAGCGCCGCCCATGTGGCAGGCCACGCCATCAACCCGGCGCTGCAACCGGTCCTCAGCCGAATCCCGGCCCTCACCCTGCCGGAGACCTATGCGCTGGGCGAGGCCTATGACTATCGCGCGGCGTTCGACCAGGCGGCGGCGCAAGTCCTGGGACCGGAGCTGGCCGCCCTGGTGGGCCGGTGGCTGGCGACATTCCAGGACGTTGGGTTGGATCGCCTGGGCGAAGACGTGGGGCGCGCGCGGGCCCGTTTCGCCGCCCTCGACCATCCCGGGGCCCGAGAAATCGTCGCCTGGCTGGATGGCGCATGGCGCGTGACGGTCGAGGACATGGAAGGCGCCTGACCCGTCGGCGGATCAGATCACCTGGAGAAAAATCGCCGCAGCCGCAGCGTTATTTTCTGTACCTCGTCGCCCACGAGGAAGGCGGCGTCCCTGAACCGGGGACCCCGGACATGAACCGGCGCGTCGTTGGAAAATCCGACGCCCTCGCGGGGAACCCCGAGGATGTTCTGGTGGATCACGCCCTGGTCGGTCTCGTCATGGAAGGCCTGGGCGGCATAGACCCCCGGGGGCACCTCGGCGATCCGGACAACGGTGGCGCCGACCTGGGCCGGCGCAGCCCCCTGATAGGGACAGGCCTGGGTGAGGAAAGTGTTCTGGGTGCACAGCTCCACCCGCACGTGACCGCGCGCGTCGGTCACGTTTGTGACCGCCACCTCGACCATGGCCGCCCGCGCCGGGGCCGGGGGGACGAGCAGGGCCAACGCCACGGTGGCGGTTAAAGTGGCGCCCGAAATCAGGCGCCCCACCGATGCGTGGTGGGCCATCAAAGAGTTCCTTTCGAGCGCGCCCCGCGCCGTGGGAGGAGATTCGTTCTCACGGATCAGCCAGATAGTGCCTGTGTCACGACGTTGAAACACCCTTGAGGAAAAAGCCGTTCCAGCGCGGATTCCCCCGCGGCGCGTCGTGCTCTAAGGACCGCGCGCGGTCGGCCGCGCTTTGCGGCGGTCCTGGAGGGATGATCGACATGGCCACGACCCCGCGACGCGCGCTGCTGGCCATGGGACTGGCGGCGGCTGTGGCCCTGCCTCTGGCGCTTGCGACCGCGGCCGCCGCCGCGACCGTCGCCTGGGTCCAGATGACCGGCAGTGCGGCCGAGGTCCGCCTCGTCACCGCGGCGGCGGCTTGCCCGGCGATCCGCGTGGACGGCGCCCCGCGACCGACGCTCCAGCGGGCCGGACCCGGTGAGGCCTTTCCCAACCGGGTCTGCGTCGCCGGCCTTCGTCCCGGTGATCGACGGATCCTGGTCGACGGCCTGGCGCTCCGCGCGCCCCGGCCCCGGCCCGAGCGGCTGGTGATCCTGGGCGATTCCGGATGCCGCCTGAAGGGCGGCTTCGTCCAGAACTGCCGCGACCCGGGCGGCTGGCCTTTCGCCCGCATCGCCGCCCTGGCCGCGGCGCGCAGGCCCGATCTCGTGATCCACGTGGGCGACTACTACTATCGCGAGACACCATGCCCGGCCGGAAACGCCGGCTGCGCCGGCAGCCCCTATGGGGACCGATGGGCGACCTGGAAAGCCGAGCTCTTTGATCCCGCCGCCCCCCTGCTGGCCGCCGCGCCCTGGGTGTTCGCGCGGGGCAATCACGAGGACTGCAAGCGGGGGGCGGGCGGGTGGTTCCGGCAGCTCGACGCCGCGCCGGCCGTGAAGACCTGTCCGGCGGAAGGCGACACCTTCGCCGTCGATCTCGGCGGACCAACCCTGTTCGTGGTCGACAGCAACGATACCGACGACTTGCTAGCGCCGTCCGACAAGGTCGCCCGCTTCGCGGCCCGGCTCACGTTCGTGAAGCCTGGCCCGGGCGGAGCCTGGATCATCACCCATCGGCCGGTCTGGAACTCCTCCCGGCTCGGCGACCTTGTGGCCGACGGCCTGGTGAACGCCACCGAGCGCGCGGCCGTGAGGGACCGCGATCTTACCGGCGTGGGGCTGATCCTCTCCGGCCATGTGCACAACTTCACCAGCGTCAGCTTCGGGGCGGACCGTCCGCCGCAACTGGTGGTGGGCACCGGCGGCGACACCCTCGACCTCGGCGACGCCCCTCCGCCCGCCGCGGGGACGGCCCGGGTGGATGGCCTGCCGGCGGAGATCTTCACCATGGGCCGCTTCGGCTATTTCGTGTTCGACCGGCGCGGTGAGGATTGGGTCGGCCACTTCTACGACACCCGCGACCGCACCGCCGCCGTCTGCCTCCTCCACCGCCGCGCCCTCGCCTGCCACGCCCCGAAAAGCTGAAGGGATCGGGAGAGCCTGACGGCGTTCCAACCCCGCTCATCCCCGCGGAAAGCGGGACCCAGCGGTTTCCAGCTTGGCGTCCGCCTGCCCGTGAGGAGTTCCGCCGCGCGCGTATCCCGGGACAGGACTGGGCCCCCGCTTGCGCGGGGATGAGCGGATTTTGGTCAAGCTTCAGGGCAGGTCCTCACCGCCCTCGGGCAGGGTGATGGTCAGCTGGTCCTCCGGCGGGATCGTCACCGGTGGTAGGCCGGCGCGGGCGAGGCGTTGAGCGCCGGCAGCTCGCGGTCGCGCAGCGCCGTCCACGCGGTCCACCGCGCGTCCAGGTCGGCCCTCGCGTTGGCGCGGGCGGCGCGCTGGGGCTCGGTGGGGGCGAGGTCGGCCCCCTCGATGTCACGCTCGAGGTCGGCCAGGATCTTGGCGTCGTCCTGGAAGCCCCGTGCGGCGCCCGGCCGCTCGGTCTGGGTGACGAACGCCGCCCCGCGGGCCAGCAGGACGGGGTCGCCGCCGGCCGCCCTCAGGCGGGCGTGAGCCTCCGCCACGCCGTCGTGGGCGGCCTCCATCTCGCCGTAGCCCTCCGGGCCAGGGCAAGGTCGGCGGCGATCGCCTGCGAGAACTCCAGCGACGCCGCCAGGTCCGCCGGGCCGACCCGTGACCGGGGATCCTGGACCAGCCGCAGAGGCGCGCGGCTACGGACGCCGTCCACGCTGAGCACCGCGGTATAGTCGCCGGGCAGGGCCAGGGGTCCCTGGGGGCTGGCGGGCGTGTCGGCGCCGGCGGCGGTGGAGATCGAATAGTCGAAGGCGATCGCCGGTGGGCGTGACCAGCGCAGGTTCCACACCGTCCGGTGTAGGCCGGCGGAGGTCGCCAGCGGCGGCGTCGGTCGCAGCCAGTCCGGCGCGAAATAGACCTCGGCCCGGCGCCTGGCCGGGGGCTCGCTGGTGAGCCGCTGGACCAGCGCGCCCGAGGCGTCGACGATGTCCAGGGTGATCGGTCCCTTGGCCGGCGACGGCAGCCAGTAGTCGATGACCGCCCCGGCGGAAGGATTGCGGCCGCCGGGCTCCTCCGGCGAGATCGGCGTGTCGCGGTTGACGTTGGCGCGGACGCGGACAGCCGGCGACGGCTCGAAGAGGTGTGGGCCGGGCCAGGCCGCGCCGGGCGTCGCCTGGCGCAGCAGGGCGAGGTCGTCCAGGACCCAGATCGCCCGGCCCTGGGTGGCGGCGACGAGATCGTCGCCGTGCACGAGCAGGTCGCGGACCCAGGCGGTGGGTAGGTTCCCCTGCAGCGCTCGCCAGTGGCCGCCGTCGTCCCACGAGACGTAGGCTCCGATGTCCGTTCCGGCGAAGATCAGGCCGGGGCGCGCCGTGTCGGCGCGGACCACCGAGACGAAGTGGCCCGGCGGCAGGTCGCCGGCGGCGTCCTTCCAGGTCGCGCCATAGTCGTGGGTGACGTAGGCGTGCGGCTGGCGGTCCGACTGGCGCTGGTCGTCCACGGCGATGTAGGCGACCCCGTCGGCCAGGGCCGGGACGTCGATGGCGGCGATCTTGGCCCACTCGGGGATCCCGCGCGGCGTGACGTTGGTCCAGTGGGCGCCGCCGTCGCGGGTCAGCTGCACCAGGCCGTCGTCGGTCCCGACCCACAGCTCGCCGGCGTGACGAGGCGAGGGCGTCAGGCTCCAGATGCCGCCGTAGCCACAGGCCCTGGCGTCGGCCACTGCCACGTCGCCGTCGCAGCGCCGCGCGGTCGGCGTCTTCCCGGTGAGGTCCGGGCTGATCACCGACCAGTGGGCGCCGCGATCGGTGGAGGCGAACACCACCTCGCCGCCCATGTAGAGCGTCACCGGCCCGGTCCGCGAGACGGCGAAGGGCGTCACCCAGACGAAGTGGTGCTCGGTGGAGGTCTGGCGCTTGCCATAGTTGGGGAACGGAAAGGGCGTGACGTTGGCCGACTGGCCGGTCCGGGCGTCATAGCGGCTGAGCCGTCCGCCCAGGCCGGAGGCGTAGACGACGTCCGGGTCGTCGGGGTCAGGGATGTCGTAGTCGCGCTCGTCGCCGCCGACCGGCGACCAGTCGCGCCAGCCGATGGCGCCGTAGCCGGAGCGACTGGCGATCGCGACGGTGCCGCTGTCCTGCTGGCCGGAGTAGATGCGGTAGGGAAAGCGCTCGTCGGCGGCCAAGTGGTAGAATTGGCCCGTCGGCTGGTTGTACCAGCTGGACCAGGTGCGGCCGGCGTCGACGCTGACCTGCGCGCCCTGGTCGCTGGCCACCGCCCTGTGGTCGGGGTGGCGCGGGTCGATCCAGACGAAGTGGTAGTCGTCGCCGCCCGGCGCGCCCTTGACGATCTGGCAGGCCCGGCCGCCGTCCGAACGGCGGCGGATCGACTGTCCGACGAGCCACACCACGTCCGGGTCGGTGGGATCGACGGTCACGCGGCTGGCGTAATAGCCGGTGAAGGCCCTCTCGGTGTTGGCCAGCACCCAGGAGGCGCCGCCGTCGTCGGAGCGTTAGAGGCCGCCGGCCTCCTTGGACGAGACCACGGCGTAGAGCCTGAGCCCCGCCGCGGTCCGCGCAGCCGCCAGGCTGATGCGGCCCAGCGGTCCGGCGGGCCAGCCCTTGCCCGCCAGCCGCGTCCAGGTGAGCCCGCCGTCCGCCGATTTCCAGATTGCGCTGCCCGGACCGGCGACCTCGGTGAAGTAGCTCTGCCAGGGATATTGCCGCGCCTGCCAGGCGGCGGCGAAGATCAGGTTCGGGTCGCGCGGATCGGCGGCGAGATCGGCCGCGCCGGTGTCGGCGTCGATCTTCAGGGCGTGGGTCCAGGTCCGGCCACCGTCCGCCGAACGGAAGACGCCGCGCTCGGCGTTCGGGCCGAAGAAGTCGCCGACCGCCGCCACGAGGACCAGGCTCGGGTCGGCGGGGCTGACCCAGATGCGGCCGATGTGGGCGGTCTTCTCCAGGCCGAGGCTCTTCCAGGTCTTCCCGCCGTCGGTGCTCTTGAAGACCCCCTCGCCGGCGGCGACGTCGTAGCGCGGCTCGGGCTGGCCGGAGCCGATATAGAGAGTGTCCGGGGCGCTGGGCGCGATCGCCAGCGCGCCGATCGGCGCCGTGGGGCCTTTGTCGAACAGTGGGCTCCAGGTGCGGCCCGCGTCGTCGGTGCGCCACACGCCCCCGCCCGCCGCGCCGAACACGAAGCTGTCCGGCCGCCCCGGCACGCCCTCGATCATCTCCACCCAGCCGCCGCGGAAGGGGCCCAGCAGCCGCCAGTCCAGATCGGGCGCGAAGGCCGGGGCCGAAGGGGTCGCGCACGCGACACCGGTCAGCATGGCCAGGCTGAGCGCCAGCCACGGCGCTAGGCGGCGAAAAGACATGGAGAACCCCGACGGCGACAGACGGCCGCTTGTGCGGCGCGACATTCCGCGGCGCAAGGCGCGCGAGCTTTCCTCGGAATCGCCGGGTATACTCGGCCCATGACCATCCGCCGCCTGCCGCCGGAGCTTATCAACCGCATCGCCGCGGGCGAGGTGGTCGAGCGCCCGGCGAGCGTCGTCAAGGAGCTGATGGAGAACGCCCTGGATGCCGGGGCAATGCGGATCGAGGTCCAGGCCGACGGCGGCGGGCTGTCGCGAATCCTGGTCGCCGACGACGGGGCGGGGCTTCCCCGCGACGAGCTGCCGCTGGCCATCGAACGCCACGCCACCTCCAAGCTGACCGCCGGCCCCGACGGCGGCTACGACCTGCTGCGCATCGCCACCCTGGGCTTCCGCGGCGAGGCCCTGCCGTCGATCGGCTCGGTGGCCCGCCTCGCCATCGCCTCACGGGCCCGGGGTCAGGAGGCCGCCTACGCGGTCGTCGTCAACGCCGGCGCGGTCAGTGACGTCGCCCCGTCGGCTTTCGACCAGCCCCATGGAGCCCGCGTCGAGGTGCGAGACCTCTTCCACGCCACCCCGGCGCGGCTGAAGTTCATGAAGTCGGCCCGCGCCGAGGCGATGGCGATCGCCGAGGCGGTCAAGCGCCAGGCCATGGCCGACGAGGGCGTGGCCTTCACCCTCGACCTCGACGGCCGCCGCGCCCTGCGCCTCGCCGCGGAAGCGGCCGGCCCCGAAGGGCGCCTGGCGCGGCTCGCCGCCGTGCTCGGCCGGGAGTTCGCCGACAACGCCCTCTCCATCGATCAGGATCGCGAGGGGGTGCGGCTCACCGGCTACGCCGGCCTGCCGACCTACAACCGTGGCAGCGCCGCCCACCAGTACCTGTTCGTCAACGGCCGGGCGGTCCGCGACCGCCTGCTGCACAGCGCCCTGCGCGCCGCCTACGCCGACTTCCTCGCCCGCGACCGTCACCCGGCGGCGGCGCTCTACCTGACCCTCGACCCCACCCTGGTGGACGTCAACGTCCATCCCGCCAAGGCCGAGGTGCGCTTCCGCGATCCCGCCCTGGTCCGCGGCCTGATCATCGGCGCCCTGCGCCACGCCCTGGCTGCCGTCGGCCACCGCGCCTCGACCACGGTCGCCACCGCCGCCCTGGGCGGGTTCCGGCCCGAGCCGGGCGCCGCCGGGTTCTCGGCCTGGACGGCCGGCGGCTGGCCGGCGGCCTCCAGCGGCCGGCTGCCAGGGCTCGGCGGCGTCTCGGCGCGGTCGGAGGGGCTGGCCTCCGTGGCCCTCGCTCCTGCATCCGGATACTTCGGCCGCCCCGCCCCGGCCGCCGCCCTGCGCGTCGAGGAGGAGGAGCCCGACTACCCGCTCGGGGCCGCGCGGGCTCAGGTGCACGGGACCTACATCGTCGCCCAGACCCGCGATGGGGTGGTCATCGTCGACCAGCATGCCGCCCACGAGCGGCTGGTCTATGAGCGGATGAAGGCCCAGATGGCGCAGGGCGGCGTCGCCCGCCAGACCCTGCTGCTGCCCGAGGTGGTGGAGCTCGATCCCGCCGAGGCCGAGCGCGTCTGCGCCCGCGCCGAGGAACTGGCCGACCTGGGCCTCGCGGTGGAGCCATTCGGCCCGGGCGCGGTGCTGGTGCGCGAGACCCCGGCCCTGCTGGGCGAGACGGACGTGGCCGCCCTCGTGCGCGACATCGCCGACGACCTGGCCGAGAACGGCGCCCCGCTGACCCTCGGCGAGCGGCTGGCCGAGGTCTGCTCCACCATGGCCTGCCACGGCTCGGTCCGCGCCGGCCGCCTGCTCACCGCCCCGGAGATGAACGCCCTGCTGCGCGAGATGGAGGCCACCCCGCACTCCGGCCAGTGCAACCACGGCCGCCCCACCTACGTCGAGCTCAAGCTGGCCGATATCGAGCGCTTGTTCGGCCGCCGCTGAGTCTTGCCTCACGGCCAGATCTTGATGACGTTTCACGGAAACGTCTGATCAAGCTCTACACTTTGAACATAATCGAACCGCAGAAACCACACCCGCGCCGCGCCCCACGTCCGGCCGTCCAGGACCTCGAAGCCCGCCACCGCGGGCGCCGTCTCCCCTGTGCCCTGCTCGACGACAGCCAACGCCCCCGACGACAACCAGCCGCCCGTGGCGAGGCCGGCGAGGCCGGGTTCCGCGAATCCCTTGCCGTACGGCGGATCCAGAAACGCCAGGTCGAACGCGGAGTCCGCGCCGCGGGGCGGCAGCCGTGTCACATCCCAGCGGCGCACGGCGGCGCGGTCCTCCAGGCGGAGGGTCGCGAGGTTGGCGGCGATGGCGGCGGTGGCGGCCGGGTCGGTGTCGGCGAACAGGCAGAAGGCGCCCCCGCGCGACAACGCCTCAAGCCCCAAGGCCCCCGATCCGGCGAACAGGTCGACCACGCGCAGGTTTGCCACACCCACGCTCCAGGGGGCGTGTTCGAGCACATTGTACAGGGCCTGGCGGGCGCGGTCGGCGGTGGGGCGGGTGGAGTGTCCCTTCGGCGCCACAAGGGAGCGTCCTCGATGTGCGCCCGCCACGATTCGCATGAATTCTCCTTTGGATTTCGCGGCGGCTGACAGAAGATTAAGTCTGGAGGGAAGTGGAGTCTTTATGAGTGTGCCGGGCGTTTGGGCTGGGTTGGCGGAGTCCGCATTCCTCGCCGGTATCGATGATCGCGAGCGTGACGGGGCGCGCCTGGCGACGACCGTGGCGGGCGGCGTGGTCCTGGGCCTGGTGGCCGCCACCTGCGGCATGCTGCTGGTCATGGTGGCCTATGCGATCCTGATCGGGGAGGGAACGCGGGGCGCCGCCGCCCTGGCCGAAGTCGCACGCGCCGTCGCCGATCCCCAGGCCGTGGCCCCGGGCCTCAGCGTCCTGAGGCTTGTCCTCGCCACGGCGGTGGACGGGGTCTTCCTTGTTGTCTTCGTGGCGTTCGCGGCGGTGATGATGCGCCGGCCGCTGCACACCTATGTGACCGCCGCGCCCCGCGTGCGCTGGCGGCTGCTGGGCGTGGCCATGGCCCTGTCGGCCGCGGCCATGGCCCCGATCGTCCTCGCCGAGCACCTGCTGGTCGCCGGCGGCGCCGAGCCGCCCGTGATGGGGGTCTCGGCCCTCGCCGGCGACCGCGTGGCCTACGCCCTCTCCGCCCTGTTGCTGCTGCCGGCGGCGGCGGCCGAGGAGCTGTTCTTCCGCGGCTGGCTGCTGCGCCAGACCGGCGCCTTCCTGCGCCGCCCGGCGATGCTGATCGGTGTCACCTCCCTCACCTTTTCGGCCATGCACCTCGACTTCAACCCGGACGCCTTCCTGACCCGGGCGCTGATGGGCGCGGGCCTCGCCTACATGACCCTGCGCCTGGGCGGCATCGAGTTCGCCGCCGGCGTGCACGCCGTCAACAACATGCTGATCGTCCTCTTCCTACAGCCACTCAGCCTCCAGCAGACCGAAGAAACTGGCCTCTCAGCCTTTTCCCTGGTCGAGGACCTCGCCCTCATCGGCGGCTACGTCCTGATCACCGAACTGGTGGCGCGGTTCGAGCCCCTGCGGCGGCTCGCGGGCGTGAGGATAGAGGAGGTGAGCCGACCGCAGGACTTCTCGGCGCACTTCAGCTAGGCGGTCCGGATTTGCGGCTGGTCTTGCGTCCACGTGGCGGCTTCGCGGCGCCGCCTCCCACCAGCTTCTTCTTCGGCCGCGCCCAGCCGGGCTTGTAGCTGATCGGCGGGGGCGGGAGTTCGCCGGCGGCGCGGGCCGCCTTGGCGGACGCCGCGCGGCGGCTGGCCGTGCCCGCCGCCCTGAAGAGGGGGCGGTCGCCGGTGGGCATGTTCTGGGGCGACACCAACCCGGCGAGTTGTTCGCGGATCACCCGGGGGCCGACCTCCTCCACCGCGCCGATTTCCAGGGTTCCGAGCGCGAACGGGCCATAGGCCAGACGGATCAGGCGGTTGACGGTGAGGCCGAGGGCTTCCAGCACGCGGCGAACCTCGCGGTTCTTGCCCTCGGCGAGCGTGAGGGTGAGCCAGAGATTGGCGCCCGTCGGCCCTTCCTTGGCCTTGTCGAGCCTGGCGTCGATGGGGCCGTAGCGGACGCCCTCCACCGTGATGCCGTCCTTCAGCGTATCCAGCCGCCCCTGCTCGATCCGGCCATAGGCGCGGGCGCGATAGCGCCTCTGCCAGCCGCCGGACGGCAGCTCCAGGGCGCGGGCGAGTTCGCCGTCGTTGGTGAGCAGCAGCAGGCCCTCGGAGTTGAGGTCCAGGCGGCCGATCGAAATCAGGCGCGGCAGGCCCGGCGGCAGGGCGGCGAACACCGTTGGCCGGCCCCGCGGGTCGTCGTGGCTGGTCACCAGGCCGGAGGGCTTGTGGTAGCGGAAGAGACGCGTGGGCTCGGCCGCGGCCACCGGCTTGCCTTCCACGGTGAGGATGTCGCCCGGTCCGACGTTGACGGCCGGCGTCGTCAGCGGGGCTCCGTTCAGCGCCACCTTGCCCTCGGCGATCAGGCGCTCGACTTCGCGGCGGGAGGCGACGCCGGCTCGCGCCAGGGTCTTGGCCACGCGTTCTCCGGACGAGGGCGCCCCCGCCATGGCGGCGGCGGCCGGCAGTCGGGCGGGTGCGGGGGCCGGGGAAGCGGCTTGACCTGGGGGCTTCCGCTCTCTTGGGTGCTTGCGATGGCCGACCATGACCTTGCCACCATGCGCATCGCCCTCGCCGAGGCGCAAGCGGCGGCCGACCGCGGCGAGGTTCCGGTGGGGGCGGCCGTCCTCGACCCCGTCTCGGGCGCGGTGATCGCCCGCGCCGCCAACGGCCCCATCGGCGCCCACGACCCCAGCGCCCATGCCGAGATCCTGGCCCTGCGCGCGGCGGGCGCGGCGCTCGGCTCCTATCGCCTGACCGGCCTTACGCTCTTCGTCACCCTGGAACCCTGCGCCATGTGCGCCGGCGCCATCAGCCACGCCCGCATCGGGCGGCTGGTCTATGGCGCGGAAGACCCCAAGGGCGGAGCCGTCATCCACGGCCCGCGGTTCTTCGAGCAACCCACCTGCCACTGGCGCCCCGAGATCCTCGGTGGGTTGCTGGCCGAGGAAAGCGGGGCGCTCCTGCGGGCCTTCTTCCGGGCTCGCCGGGGCGGAGGAGTCTTACCCTGAACGCCGGCCCTTGCCGCCAGCGGCGCAGGGTTTGATGATGTTCCCAAGGACGCCCGATTTCAGGCGCGTACACAGACGGAGGATCGCGGGATGGGCCTATTGGACGGGAAGGTCGCCATCGTCACCGGGGCGGGCAATGGGCTGGGCGAAGCGCATGCCAAGCTGATCGCCAAAGAGGGCGCGGCGGTGGTGGTCAACGACCTCGGCGGCGCGCGCGACGGGACCGGCGCCGATCCTTCGGTCGCCCAGAAGGTGGTGGACGCCATCAGGGCGGCCGGCGGCCGGGCTGCGGCCAACACCGACGACGTCTCCACCTTGGCCGGCGGCGAAAACATCCTGAAGACCGCCCTCGACAACTTCGGCCGCGTCGACATCCTGGTCAGCAACGCCGGCATCCTGCGCGATAAGACCTTCGCCAACATGTCCGAGGCCGATTGGGACGCGGTGGTCAAGGTCCACCTGAAGGGCGCCTACTACGTCACCCTGCCGGTCTGGCGGTGGATGAAGGACAATGCGGTCAAGGGCGTCATCGTCCAGACCTCCTCGACCTCGGGCCTGTTCGGCAACTTCGGCCAGGCCAACTACGCGGCGGCCAAGGCTGGCCTCTACGGCTTCATGCGGGTGCTCGCCATCGAGGGGCGCAAGTACGGCATCCGCGTCTGGGGCTTGGCGCCGGGCGCCTATACCCGCATGACCAGCGACCTTCCTGGCCTGCGCGACCGCGAGCCCCATCCGCTGTCCCTGCCCGACGCAATCGCGCCGGGCGTGCTCTACATGGTCAGCGATCTTTCCGGCGACCGGACGGGGATCGTGCTCGGCGTCTCGCAGCGCGGCGTGCACGAGATTCGCATGATGAGCGCGAAGGGCTTCACCCCGAAGGGGCCGTGGACGGCCCAGGACGTGGCCGATCATGCGGACGAGGTGTTCTTCCAGGGCGAGCCCGCCACCGCGATGTAGGCGGGGCGCTCCCGGGTGGCTGGGTCTTTACCACCGCTTATCCCCGCGAAAAGCGGGGACCCAGCGCTTTCCAGCCTGGCCATTCTCTCTCCGCACCGTTCCGCGGACGCGCGTATTCCTGGACACCACGGGGTCGCCATTGTTCGCGGGGAGTAGCGGAATTTGGTTCCCGGGTCGGGACTGGTGGACAGCCCTTACCTTGCGTCCGGGTCCAACCCGTGCGACACCGTTCAAACGCTTGTTTGAAACCAAAGGGAGCTCGCCATGGATTTCGATTATTCGCCGCGCCAGCAGGACCTGATCCGGCGCGTCTCCGACTTCATGGACGAGCACATCTATCCCGCCGTGCCGATCTATGAGGAGCAGCAGGCGAGCGGCGATCGCTGGAAGGTGCTCCCGATCGTCGAGGAGCTGAAGGGCAAGGCCCGCAAGACGGGCCTGTGGAACATGTTCATGCCGCCCCACGCCGGCATGCCCCACGTAGACGACAGCTTCGAGTTCGAGGGCATCCAGCTCACCAACCTCGAGTACGCGCCGATCTGCGAGATGTTCGGCAGGGTGAGTTTCGCTTCGGAAGTGTTCAACTGCTCGGCGCCCGACACCGGCAACATGGAGGTGCTGAACCGCTTCGGCACGCTGGAGCAGAAGGAGCGCTGGCTGCGCCCGCTGATGAACGGCGAGATCCGCTCGGCCTTCCTGATGACCGAGCCGCTGGTCGCCTCCTCGGACGCCACCAACATCGAGACCCGCATGGAGCGCGACGGCGACCACTATGTGATCAACGGCCTCAAGTGGTGGTCCTCGGGCCTCGGCGATCCGCGCTGCAAGGTCGCCGTCGTGATGGGCAAGACCAATCCCAACGCCGCCCCTCACCAGCAGCAGTCGCAGCTCCTGGTGCCGCTCGACGCGCCCGGGGTGAAGGTGCTACGGATGCTGCCGGTGTTCGGCTACGACGACGCCCCGCACGGCCACGCCGAGGTGCTGCTGGAAGACGTGCGGGTGCGCGCCGACGAGGCCCTGCTCCTCGGCGAAGGGCGCGGCTTCGAGATTTCCCAGGCGCGCCTGGGGCCGGGGCGCATCCACCACTGCATGCGCACCATCGGGACGGCCGAGGTGGCGCTGGAGAAGATGTGCCGGCGGCTGATGACCCGCAAGGCGTTCGGCAAGTACATCTCCGAGCACTCGGTGTGGGAGCAGCGGGTCGCCGCCGCGCGCACCGACATCGAGATGAACCGCCTGCTCTGCCTCAAGGCCGCCGACATGATGGACAAGGCCGGCAACAAGAGCGCCCGCCTGGAGATCTCGATGATCAAGGTCTCCGCCCCCAACATGGCGCTCAAGATCATCGACGACGCCATCCAGGCTCACGGCGGCGGCGGGGTCACCAGCGACTTCGGCCTGGCCAAGATGTATTCGAGCCAGCGGACTCTGCGCCTCGCCGACGGTCCCGACGAGGTGCACAACCGCACCATCGCCCGCATGGAATTTGCCAAGTACGGCGACCTCCACGCCCGGATGCGCGCCGAGCGCGACGCCGAACGCGTTCCGGTCGGGATGCGGTAAGAGCCGCCAAGGGCCACCCCTTCGAGGCCCTTCCCTTTCCAGGGGAGGGGCCCCGGCAGATTAATGCAGACTAACCCAGGGCTGGCTTTTGCCTTGACGACGAGGCGCCCCGGGCCTATCTCCCCGTTGGCACTCGTGGGTGGTGGCTGCTAACGGCCGCCCCCGAGGGACCACAGGTTTTAACCCAGTCAGATCTACGGAGAAAACATCCATGGCGTTTCGTCCGCTTGGCGACCGCGTGCTCGTCCGCCGCGTCGAGGAAGAGCAGAAGACCAAAGGGGGCATCATCATCCCCGACACCGCGAAGGAAAAGCCCCAGGAGGGCCAGGTCATCGCCGTCGGCCCCGGCGCTCGCGATGAGCACGGCAAGGTGCACTCCCTCGACCTGAAGGAAGGCGACCGCATCCTGTTCGGAAAATGGTCCGGCAGCGAGATCAAGCTCGAAGGCGAAGATCTGCTGATCATGAAGGAAAGCGACGTCCTGGGCATCCTGGTCTAGGATCTTACCCAAGCCGATCTCCTTCCTATTCACCAATTCATCTGAAAGAGAGAGCCGAAACCATGGCTGCTAAAGACGTCTACTTCTCATCCGACGCGCGCGACCGCATGCTGCGTGGCGTCAACATCCTGGCCAACGCGGTCAAGGTGACCCTGGGTCCCAAGGGCCGCAACGTCGTCATCGAAAAGTCCTTCGGCGCTCCGCGCTCGACCAAGGACGGCGTCACCGTCGCCAAGGAAATCGAACTGTCCGACAAGTTCGAGAATCTGGGCGCCCAGATGATCCGGGAAGTCGCCTCCAAGACCAACGACAAGGCCGGCGACGGCACCACCACCGCCACCATTCTCGCCCAGGCGATCGTGGTCGAAGGCGCCAAGTCGGTGGCCGCCGGCATGAACCCGATGGACCTCAAGCGCGGTGTCGAAAAGGCGGTCCTCAAGGTCGTCGAGGAAATCAAGAACTCCTCCAAGAAGGTCACCACCAACCAGGAGATCGCCCAGGTCGGCTCCATCTCGGCCAATGGCGACAAGGACATCGGCGACATGATCGCTCGGGCCATGGAGAAGGTCGGCAACGAGGGCGTCATCACGGTGGAAGAGGCCAAGAGCCTTGAGACCGAACTCGACGTCGTCGAAGGCATGCAGTTCGATCGCGGCTACCTGTCGCCCTATTTCATCACCAATGCCGAGAAGATGGAGGTCCAGCTCGAGGAGCCGCTCATCCTGCTCAGCGAAAAGAAGCTCTCCTCCCTCCAGCCCCTGCTTCCCGTCCTGGAAGCGGTCGTGCAGTCGGCCCGTCCCCTGCTGATCATCGCCGAGGACATCGAAGGCGAAGCCCTAGCCACCCTGGTGGTCAACAAGCTCCGCGGCGGCCTGCGCGTCGCGGCGGTCAAGGCGCCGGGCTTCGGCGATCGCCGCAAGGCCATGCTGGAGGACATCGCCACCCTGACCGGCGGCCAGCTGATCAGTGAAGACCTCGGCATCAAGCTCGAGAACGTCACCATCGACATGCTCGGCAAGGCCAAGAAGGTCTCGATCACCAAGGACGACACCACGATCGTCGACGGCGCCGGCGACAAGGCCGACATCGAAGCCCGCATCAGCCAGATCAAGCGCCAGATCGAGGACACCACCTCGGACTACGACAAGGAAAAGCTGCAAGAGCGTCTGGCCAAGCTGGCCGGCGGTGTCGCGGTGGTCCGCGTCGGCGGCTCGACCGAAGTCGAGGTGAAGGAAAAGAAGGACCGCGTCGACGACGCCCTCAACGCCACCCGCGCGGCGGTCGAGGAAGGCATCGTCCCCGGCGGCGGCGTGGCCCTGCTGAAGGCCTCGCTGGTCCTCGCCGGCCTCAAGGGCGACAACGCCGACCAGGACGCCGGCATCGCCATCGTCCGGCGCGCCCTGCAAGCCCCGATCCGCCAGATCGCCGAGAACGCCGGCGTGGAAGGCTCGATCGTGGTCGGCAAGGTGATGGAGAACAGCTCCGCCACCTTCGGCTTCGACGCCCAGAAGGAAGAGTATGTCGACCTGATCGCGGCCGGCATCATTGACCCGGCCAAGGTCGTGCGCACGGCCCTTCAGGACGCCGCCTCGGTGGCCGCCCTGATGATCACCACCGAAGCGGCGATCGTCGAAGCCCCGAAGAAGAACGCCGGCGGCGGCATGCCCGGCGGCGGCATGGGCGGCGGCATGGGCGGCATGGGCGACATGGACTTCTAAGTCCACGACCCAAGGTCACCATCCACTACAGAAAGGGCGGAGCCGCGAGGCTCCGCCCTTTTTCTTTTCCGGACGATCTCAGCGGCGGCCCCGCCGGGCCTCTCGCCGGGCTCTCGCGCGGCCGGTGTGGTGGGAGAGCTGGCCGACCTGATGGATCAGCAGGGCCAGGTTCATCACGATGAGGACGATCACGCCCAGCAGCTTCGGCCCCAGGGCGGCGTGGTGGGGAAGCTCGACCAGCCGCCGGATGATCTCGACCGTCAGGCCGATACCGAGAAGAACGTGGTAGGGGCGCCCGAGACGGGCCTGCAGCCATTGGTCGAGGCGGTGGGCCGCCAGGGCGATGGAATGGATCATGGCGCCCCCTTGCGGGCTTAACGCCCCGCGAACACCGGCTGGCGCTTCTCAACGAAGGCCTTGGCCGCCTCGCGGTGGTCGGCGGTCTGGCCGCAGTGGACGTGGTGGGTGGCCTCGATGTCGAGGCAGTCGTCGACCTCGCCGGCGATGGCGCGGTTGAGGTTCTCCTTCATGTAGCGGTAGGCCACCGTCGGACCGCGGGCCAGTTCGAGCGCAACCTCGCGGGTCTTATCCGCCAACTTCTCGGGCGGACACACCCAGTTGGCGAGGCCCAGGCGCAGGGCGTCTTCGGCGCTCACACGCGGGGACAGGTAGTAGAGCTCACGCGCCTTGGCCGAGCCGACCAGCTGGGTCAGGAAAAAGGTCCCCCCGTAGTCGCCGGAAAATCCGACTTTGGCGAAGGCGGTGGTCATGATCGCGTCGCCGGCCATGATCCGGAGGTCGCAGGCCAGCGCCAGGCTGAGGCCCGCTCCGGCCGCCGCGCCGGGGAGGGAGGCAATGGTCGGTTTAGGCATCTTGTAAAGCTTGCCGGCGGTGGCCCGTTGATTGACCCTCTGGCGATGGATCGCGCCGTCTATGGTGTTGTCCCCCACCGTGCCGTCGCCCCGGGCGGCCATGCCCTTGACGTCGCCGCCGGCGCAGAAGCCGCGGCCGGCGCCGGTCAGCACCACGCACTTGACGCGCGGATCGAGCTCGGCGGCGGCCAGCTGCTGGGCCAGGGCCGCGGTCATCGCCCCGCTCATGGCGTTGCGCGCCTCGGGCCGGTTGAGGGTCAGGGTCAGCACCCCCTCGTCGAGGCTGGCCAGCAGGTCATTGGTTCCGGTGTCGATAGCGGTAGCGCTCATGGGTGTCTTTCCGGGCTGGAGGTGATGTGAGCTAGTCGTAGAGCCCGCGCGGCGCCTGGGCCATCAGGGCGTAGTCAGGTCCCTCCTCGCGCCAGCCGTAGGGCTGCTTGGCCCCAAGGAGCACCGCGAAGCGCGGCTCGTTGGCGTGGCGGTCGAGAACGGCCTGGCGGGCGGGATCGACGTGGCGCTCCTGGGTCTGAATCGGCTGGCGGCAGAAGTAGGCGGACAGGTTCATGCGCACGCCGTTCAGCTCGCGCCGGTAGCCGCCATGCCAGGTATTGCCGTGCCAGATCACCGCGTCGCCGGGGCTGATCTCCATGCCTACCGCCCCCGGCGGATCCTTCCACTGCACCGCGTCGAGGGCGCCCGGAACGCGCGCCTTGGCGGCCAACTCTGCGGCGCTGAGACCATGGGCCGTGAAGTTCTCGTGGAGCGTGGGCTGGCGGCGCAGGCGGTGGCTGCCGGGGATCATCGCCAGGGCGCCAGCCTCGCGGCTGTATGGGGTGAGGGCGTAGTTGACGTTGGCCACCATGGAGACCTCGGTGAAAGGCGCCGGCATGCCGTTGGAATTGTCGGAATGCAGCATCAGCGGCGCGCCGCCCGGACCCCGGAAGTGGCACCCCATGCTGGAGAGCAGGCAGCTCTCGCCCAGCAGGTACGTCACCAGCGCCAGGGGCGCCGGCTCCGTCAGGATCTCCTCGAACACCGGATCGTCGTAGAGCAGGTAGGGGATGTACTGCATGCCGTTGAAGTCGGCGGCGGTGGCCGTAGCCGGATCGATTGGCCGCCCCGTCTTGCGCTCCACCCGGCGCAGGATCGCCGCCTTGGCCCGGGCTATCCGGTCCTCCGGGAGGACGCCGGGCAGGACCGTGAAGCCCTGGGTCTCCAGTTCGATCAGCCGCTCCTTCAGACCCAGGGCGTGGACCTGGTCGAGTACCCGGCTCAGGGCATGGTCGCGCGCGCGGGTCAGGGTCTGGGTCACGTCTTCGCTTCCTCGCGCCTCGATCTCTTCGGCTCAAAAGCTAACGGTGGCGCGCGGGTCCGTCGAGTGCGCGTTTCCCGCTTCTCGGACTCTCGCTGGAAAACGACCGCCCACTGACTATTATCGGCATCCATACCACGCTGTCCTGCGTTTGAGCTTCCACGAAAAAGCGGAGCTCTCGATGCGAGACGCCACCCTTCTGCCCGTGCCCATGGACGAGATCCGGCCGACGCAGATCACCCTGGGCTTCCGCGAGATCGCCCAGAAGCGCGAGCAATGGCGCAAGCACATGGGGAAGGACCGCAAGGCCTTCCTGAGCCGCCACACCGTCCCCACCGTCCTCGGCCCCAAGAAGCGGCACTATCTGATCGACGGCCACCATCTCACCCGGGCGATCGCGGACGAGGGCACGGACGAGATGATGGTCAATGTCGTGGCCGACCTCAGCGCCCTATCGCGGGAGTCCTTCTGGGTCTTTCTCGACAACCGCAGCTGGTGCCACCCCTACGACGAGGACGGCGCGCGGCGCGGGTTCAAGGCCATTCCCAGGAAGCTCGAGGACCTCCGCGACGATCCCTACCGGAGCCTGGCGGCCGCCCTGCGGCGCGCCGGCGGCTTCGCCAAGGACCCTACCGCCTTCGCGGAGTTCCTGTGGGCCGACTTCCTGCGCAAGAGGATCGACAAGAAGGCCGTGGAGGCGGACTTCGCGGACGCCATCGTCCAGGCCCTGGACCTGGCCCGCGGCCGGGACGCCGGCTACCTGCCCGGCTGGTGCGGCCCCGATCCGATCGAGCCATGACCAGCGTCAAGGACCGGGTGACACAAGGGCTGGGGGAGATCAGGACCGTCATCCTCGGCGTGCAGATCCTGCTGGGATTCCAGTATGAGGCGGTGTTCCAGCCCGGGTTCGCGCGGTCGACCCACCTGGCGCGCCTGCTCGAGGCGGCGGCCCTGGGCCTGCTGATCCTGAGCGTGATCGCCCTGATTACCGCCATCGCCTTCCATCGCCTGGGCGAGAGCGGAGCCATGACCGCGCGCCAGGAGGACCTGAACGAGGCGGTCGTCGCCCTCGCCCTCGCCCCGTTCGCCGTTGCGCTCGGGCTCGACGTCTTCGTGGCGCTGGAGAGGGGGCTTGGGCCGGTCTTCGCCGCCTTCGCCGGAACCCTGCTTGCCGCCCTGGCATTGGTCTTCTGGTACGGCGGCGCGGTGCTCCGCACCAAGGATCGCGAGACGTCTGACCGGAAGGACGAACCCGTGTCCCTGAAGGATCGCATCGGGACGCTGCTCACCGAATCGCGCATCGTCCTGCCGGGAGCGCAGGCCCTGCTGGGCTTCCAGTTCGCCGCCTATCTCACCGACGGCTATGAGCGGGCGCCGCTCGACGCCAGGATCGCCCACACCGCGGGCCTCGTCTTCCTGATCGTGGCGATGATCCTGCTGATGGCCCCGGCGGCCTTCCACCGCCTGGCGGAGCGCGGCGAGGACACGCCGCGGGTGGAGCGGGTCTGCGCGGGGCTGGTGCTTTCCGCCATGGCGACCTTGGGCCTGGCGATCAGCGCCGACCTGTTCGTGGTCTGCCGCCTCGTCGGCGCCCCGCGACCCGCGGCGCTCGCGTCGGCGGCGTGCGCGATCGCGGCCTCGGGAGCGGCATGGTACATCTTCCCACTCTCCGCCCGGGCGCGCCGGCCGGCCGCCGAACATTCCCCTGACGGAGCCGGTGAGAGTGTCAATCGGGCGGCCCCCGCCGGCGCGGGACCGAGAACAAAGACTTCATGAGGCGCGACGCGCGCCTGGGCGATCTTTCAGGCTGCAAGGACCCCGCGCCTGCGCGCGCGCACGACCGCGCCCAAGCCGGCCAGACCGACCAGCATCATCGCCCACGCGGCCGGTTCGGGAACCATGCCATATCCCGTGCAGGCCGGGCATTGGCCGGCGATCTGGGGCGAGATGATATCGGGCGAGCAGGCAGGGGCCGTGGGGTCGCATGCATTCCCTGGAACGGCGGGGTCGGGAATGACGGGTGTCGGAATGTTCAACAGGAAGTCACCATTGGCCCACCCGATGTCGAAATAAGTGGCCGAGGACGGTGGATCGACGAATGCGCCGTTGATCGGTCCGAATATGCTGTTGAGATCGAATCGGGTCACGCGGTTTGAACCGAATATTTGATTTACAACAAGATTATACCAGATCGAGTCGTATCCGCCGACAGTATTCCATGTTGAGAACCCCCAATACTGATAATTGGGCGAGACCAGCCCGCGGGCTCCTGGAAAAAGTGGGGTGTATGGCGTGACCTTGGCGGTCCCCAGATAGGGGTTGTTCGCGCCCCCCCAGCCTCCGGGCAGCCTCTTGCGAGCCTGCGCCGGCGGGACGTTCGTCAGGGGAGGCGATGCGCCAAACGGGACCCTGTTCGGACCTGCGGCGGGGAAGCCGGCCCCAGGCCGAAGAAGTTATCAGAGTTGTAGGTCGGCCCGCCGAAAGCGGGAGGCACCCCCGTACCGCCTCCAAAGTCGGCGATCGGCACGACGCCCCTGTTCCAGACCTCGTAGATATAGTCATAGGTCGGCGCGCCGGCGGTCCCTGGAATGGTATCGTAGAGGATGCCGCTGGCGACGAGGGCGCTTTCCCCGGCGGCCGGACCGACGAGGCCGGTGTAGCTCCAGCCCGAAAACCGGATCGCAGCGTGTGCGGTCGAAGCGACTGTCGCGAGCACCCCTGCCGCAGCCAGGACGACAAGGCGTTGGAGTTTCATGCCAAGCTCCATCCGTGGCGGAGCACATCAGAGCGGCGGCTCCGTCTGAGCAGCAAAGGGCGTTCCGCTCGTGCGCTCACGTCCAAGGCTTGGGGGAAGTCGCGCCCTAGGTTGCGGGAACGCAACTTCAACGCAATTTAGGACAACTTAGGACATTCTTCGACGCGAGTCAATGAAAGATAGTGTTCATTCCGAATTCGGTAGTCGTCGGCTTGGTGACGCTCTCGATGTCGACGCGTTGGCGGATCAAGCCTCGACCGTGTCGGGCGTCCAGGGGCTTCCATGCTCCCCGATCCTGAACCACCGTTGGGTGCGCCCAACGCGGTATTTCACGCCGTAGACGCGCCGGCCCTCCGGGGCCTTGGTCGAGGGCGGGTAGATCCGAAGGCAGAACCCCATCAGCCGCTGGGCGCCATAGCCGCTCATCTCGCGCAGAAAGTCCGCGTCCGGGCTCTTCTCCATCAGCGCCCGCAGGTTCATCATGTCGTTGGTCATCTTCGGTCCTTGGTTCAGGTTGCGTCTGCAAACCCGACCCTACCGAAGATCGTTGATGACCACCGCTACGCCGCTCGCTCGCTATAGCGCCATGGGGAGAGGCGCGCTTCCCGAGCGGCTCCGCTACCATCCAGCTACATCACCACCGGGGACACGATCGGAGCGGGGGCGCTCAGGAGTTTTCTGGGCGGCCGGGGACCGCCCCTTCGTGGGCTTGCAACATAGTAATTGGCCACTCATGGGGAACGGCCGCTATGCGGCGTCGGGGCGATCTCTCTAAAACCTCCGTTTTCGAGAAAGGTAGTTTGGACGGCTTCACCGGTGGAGCGGTTCAAAACCGGTCGGTTTTGAGCCTGCCGAGGACGCGCGTTCGGTCTCCGCAGCGGGTGGGTGACTCGGCTCAGGCATTTTGTCGATAGAGCCTAAGCTCGAAATGCGCATTCTGTGGGAAGAGCTGCTGCCGCACCTGGCTTCGGTCGAGCTCGCGGGCGAGCCGAAGTGGGCCCAGTCGAGCTTCGTCAGCGGGCCGAAACGTCTGCCGATCCGCTTTAGGACGCAGTAGGGAGGGACAACCTCAGCGGTCCTGGGGCGCTTGCAGCAGGCGCCGGCGAAGTTCCTCGATGATGTCCGGGGAGAGCCCCAGTCCTGCCATGGCGAAGTCCTCGATGGATCCGTACCGCGCTTCGATCCCATCGATGGCTGACATCAGATAGGCCGCATCCGCCGCGAGCAGCATTTCGCGGCCCTCCGGACCGAGCGTCGCCAGCCACTCCGCCGTACCCCCGACCGCCATGGCGCTTTCCAGATCCACCTTCGACTTGTCGAGGTGGATATTGGTCTGCTCATAGTCCCAGACGACCCACTCGCGCGTAACGCCGATCAGTTCGAGCAGGAGCGCGATGGCGAGCCCCGTTCGGTCCTTTCCCGCCGTGCAATGGATCAGGATCGGCGCCGCGCCATCCGCGATGGCGCGGTAGACATCGCCGAATTGCTTCGCGTGGGCCTCCGCGATGAACGTGTACAATCGGATCACCTCGCCGCGGAGCGCCGCGCGGTCCAGGTCGCGCCGCGGGGGGCGTTCCCCGGCTCGCCGCGAGACGTCGTTGGCGTCGCTGGGCCAGGAGAGTATCAGGAGGCCATCGGACACATCGGCTGCGGTCGGCATGACGTTCCGCTCGTGCTCCGTCCGTAGATCGGCGATCGTACGGATTCCGAGCGCCCTGATGGTTCGGCAGTCGGTCGCCGACAGCCTATGCAACCCGGCCGAGCGCCATAGCATCGCGCGGCGGAGCTTCGCCCCCGATCGGGCGGGGTAGCCGCCGACTTCGCGAAAGTTGTGGCCACCCTCCAACGCCACTACGCGAGGGGGCGAGACATTTGGATTGGACATCGCTTACTCCTAAGCTCGGCTAAGACACGCGGGGTCGGCGATTGCCGTCGGGGCGCCCGGCTTCAGGGAATATGGATCAGATCGAAACGGTGCTTGGCGTAACCGACCGGCTCGCGGACATCCAATTGCAGTACGCCTTCCATCACCGCGATCTCCGCATCCACGACCCGCACCAGCTCGTCGCGCGACGTGGCGCTGATGAAGGCGACGATGTCGAAGCGTCCCACGGTCAATCCGACAAACGAGCAGGAGGGGAAGTCGGCGATTTTCGCCGCGATGGCCCTGGCGTGACGCGGCCGCGCCTTGATCCGCACATAGGCGGCGGCGGTCTGGCCGAGGGCCGTCGCGTCGGTCACCAGACCCAGGCGCATCGCCTTAGCGGCTTCCAGTTTCTTCAGCCGTTGCCGGATCGTCCCCTCGGAGACGCCCAGAACCCTCGCGACCTCGCGGTTGCTGCTGCGGCCGTTCTTCTGCAGCTCCTTGACGATCGCGAGATCGACATCGTCGACTAGCATTCGTGGTCCCCCTTCATCCGGGCAGCGACGTCGGATGCAGCTGGGCGCTGCCGGTCCGCCACTTGGCGATGTCGATGATCAGGTTGGTCTCGACCTGTTCGACGCCGGGGATCATGGCGATGTGGTTGACGATGAGGTCGTGAAGATCCGCGGAGTCGGCGGCCTGCACCTGCACGATGATCGGCGGATCGCCCAGCATCATCGTGACGCTGCCGACCCGATCGATCCTGGACAGGGCTTCGGCAACCTCGTTGATCTTGCGATCGGCCACCATCACGTCGATCAGAGCCAGGATATTGTAGCCGGCGGCCCTGAATTCCAGCTGCGCCACCACCCTCAAGATCCCTTTCGCCTCCATGGCCCTTATGCGGGACGCGACCGCGACTTCGGTCATGGAGAGTTTCAGCCCCAGGGCCTTGCTCGTGGCGCGCGGCTCCATCCGGAGTTCCTCCAGGATCCGCTCGTCGATGGCGTCAGGCCGGGCAGTGGAATTCGTGGCCACCGATCTCATCCCCTCATTCCGGCCGACTCGCGCGCTCATGGCGCCGCGCGGATACGCTTACCAGCGCCAGACCCCATCACGCCAGAACTCCAAGGGCCAGACGCGCCCGGAGAGTTCAGCGCGCGTCCGCCTCCGCGCGGGCCGCCGCCCACGCCTTTTTCCGATCGTCCGCGTTGAGCGCCCACAGCGCCTCGGCCGTGGCGTCGTCCACATACCGACCGTTCATCAGCATGATCGTCGAGACCTTCACCAGATTGAACAACTTGAAATAGGCCCAGTGCTCTACCGGCGCGCCGGCTTCGGCTTCGTAGCGTGCGACGATCTCGGCTTCGCTCGGCAGACCGTCGACGGCGACGCCCTCTGGAACATGCATCGGGATCAGCATCGCGACGAGGGCCAGATCGGCTTCGTTATGCCCAAGGTAGGAGAGCTCCCAGTCGAGGGCGGCGACGAGCTTCCCGTCGTGGTACATGAGGTTGGCGATCTGACCGTCGCCGTGACACAGCGTCGGGGGGCGGGCATCGGGCTGGTTCTCGATCATCCAGCGGTTCAGCTCGATCAGATACTTCCGTTGCGGGTCGCCCGACGCGGTGACCAGAACCGCTTCTCTCAGCCACCAGTTCAGTTCGCGCTCGATCGCCGTGCGGCCCTCGCCCCGCCGGACCAGATGGGGGACCGCGTCCGGGCTCAGCGCCGCCCTGCGCAATCGCCCGTGAAAGCCCGCCGCCTGCAGCAGCATCGCCTTTCGCTCGGCGGGGCCGACTTCCGCCAGCAAGCCGGTGGAGTGCATCATCCGGTTCGCCGGCGCCCGGCCCTCCAGCCGCTCCATCACCAGGAACGGGAAGCCGATCGCCTCTCCGGTCGCGTCGTACCAACGCGCTATCGGCGCCGGGACCCCGTGCGCTCGCAGCGCCTTCAGCGTGAAGAACTCGTCGTCGAAACGCTTCTGCTTGAGCAGTTGCTCGCCCGGCGCATATCGCAGGACGAAGGGACGGGTCCTGCGCTCCACCTCCATGTCGAACAGCGCGATCCCGTTGCTGCCGCCGGCGTCCTCGATGTAGTGGAGGTCCCCCAGCCGTAAGGGCGCCGCCAGGCCGGGTTGCGACTCCAGAAAAAGTTTCAGGCGAGCCTTGTCGACGCGGGGCCGGCTCGGAGCCGAGGCGGCGATTTCGCTGGCGACGTTGGCGGCGCTCAGTTGAACCGGCGCCGGGCCCGGATCAGGCGGCCGTGAAATGGCGGATGCCGACCCACTCATTCGGCGGCCATCTGGAGATGCGGACGAAGGTTCAGGAGCCGGCCCGGCGTGGCGCCGCTGCATACATTGTCCTGGAAGGTGACCTCGCCATTCACGAGGATCCATCGTATGCCCTGGGCGCGGGCGACCCTGCGCCAGTCTCCCCGTGGCAGATCGTTCGCCGTCTCGTAGGCATCCGTCGCCACGCCAAGCCGGGCAAAATCATAGACCATGATGTCGGCGGCATTGCCTTCGGCGATCACGCCCCGGTCGGTCCAGCCCAGCGCCTGCGCGGGGACAGCGCTCAGCTTGTGATGCATGTGCTCCAGGCTGATCCTGTTCTCCTCCCTGACCAGCCAGGAAATTAGGTCGGCGCCATATTGACCGCCGCTCCAGAACTTCACGTGGGCGCCGCCGTCCGAGGTTCCCGGAAGCACCCGGGGATGGGCGTTGAGCTCGACGGCGTGGTCGAGGTTCGGAATATCCCGCGGGGGACAGACCTCGCAGGCGAGGCGCGTCTCCACGCACAGGTCCAGGAACGCGTCGGTCGCGGGCTGGCCCTCGGTCCGGCCGATCTCCTCGAATGTCTTGCCGACGTAGGGGGCGAATCGGGCCGAGCCCGCGGCGTCGACAAGCTTCATCGCCGGCACCTTGGCGTAGTGCGGCGCTTGTTCGACCTCCACCGCCAGGCGCGCGCGATAGTCCGGATCGAGAGCCTTGGCGATGCGAGCGTCGATGGTGTCGCCATCGCCTGGGTGTTGGAACTCATTGAAGATCGGCACGGCCTGCCAGCCATCGAAGTCCTTCACCACGAAGGCCATCGGCATGAACCGGAAGCACAGCGCCTGGGAGTAGATATTGAGACCGCGGGCGGCGGTGTCGTCGAGCCAGCGCAGGATGCCGCGGTGCTGTTCGGGATGTCCCTCGGCGACCATGATCACGGTGTGCAGGACCGGGCGGCCAGATATCTTCGCCAACTTCTCGACAAAGGCGCGATTGCCGACGTTCTTCGGTCCCGTCTCGACCAGCGCCTGAATCACCCCTTGTCGGCGTTCGGCGAGCACGCGCGCGAGGTTCACGGCCTCGTCCTCATGCATGCTGTCGGTGATCATCGGACTGCCATCCACGTCCTTGTGGCTATTGGTGTCCTGCAGGTACGAGAAGCCGAAGCCCAGCGCTCCGGCATCCATCGCCTCGTGCAGCAGGCGGCGCATCTCGGCGCGCTCGCTTTCGGTGGCGGGGCGTGTCTTCGCCGCCTCGTAGCCCATGACCCAGATCATCAGCGAGTTGAGCGGCAGGAAGGCGCCGAGGTTGACGCCCTTCTTGATCTTCCTGATCGAGGCGATCCACTCCGGAAACGATTCCCAGTCCCAGGGCAGGGCCGCGCGCATCGCGTCCAGCGGCACCTGTTCGGTGTTTTCCATCATCAGCATGTATCGCTCGCGGTCGGCCTTGTGGCACGGCGAGAAGCCGAAGCCGCAGTTGCCGACCACCACGCTGGTGACGCCGTGCCAGCCCGAATTTGTGCAGTACGGATCCCAGTAGACCTGGGCGTCGTAGTGCGTGTGGGGGTCGATCACGCCCGGCGCCACCACGAGGCCGGTGGCGTCGATCTCCTCGGTCGCCTTCATTCCGGAGAGGTCCCCGACGCGAACGATGCGCCCGTCGGCGACGCCGACGTCGGCCACGCGACGGGGTCGGCCCGTTCCGTCCACCAGGGTTCCACCGCGGATGATCGTGTCGAGCTGGGTCATTGGGGTCTCTCTGGGACGACGAGAATGTCCTCGCCAAATCCATAGCGCATTTACCGCCCGAAGTCGACATCAGGGCCCATTGATCGTAGAAAAAAAATGCGCTTCATACGCATATATCGTCTCCTGGGCGCTCGGCGGCGGGAGCATCCGATCCGGGTCGGAATATCCCGGGACCGCTCACAGAGAGGCTCAGGTTGTTGCTTGGGCTTTCGCCTTGGCGTTCCCCCACGCAATTTTCCTGTCCCCTTCGTTCAGCTTCCACATTCGGTCGGCCATCTCCGCTTTCATATTCCGGCTCGACATCAGCATGATCGTAGAAACCTTAACCAGATTGAACAGCTTGAAGTATTCCCAATGCTCCACCGGCGCGCCGGCCTCGGCTTCGTAGCGATCGATCAGTTCGGACTCTGTCGGCAACCCCTCGATGTGCTCTCCCGGCGGCACGTGAGATTTGACCAGCATCACCACCAAAGCAAGGTCAGCCTCGTTGTGACCGAGGTAGGAGAGTTCCCAGTCGAGGGCGGCGAGGAAACGGCCGTTCTGGAACATCAGATTCGCGATCTGCGCGTCTCCGTGCACGAGCGTCGGAGGTCGCATCCTCGGCTGGTTATCCACCATCCAGCGGTTCAGATCAGTGAGATACCGTCGCCGGGGATCTCCGGGCTCCCTGACGAGGATGGCTTCCTGAAGCCACCAAGATAGCTCGCGCTCAATGGCGGTCGCTCCCGCCCCGCGGTCCACCAGGTGCGGCACGTCCTCAGGTCCGATAGCGGCTTTCCGGAGTCTCCCGTGAAAGCCGGCGGCTTCCAACAACATCTCTTTTCGTTCGGCGGGTGTCACCTCCGCCAGGAGGCCGGCCGAGTACATCATTCGGTTCGACGGAGCGCGTCCGTCTAGTCGATCCATCACGAGAAACGGGTAGCCTATCGCGCCTCCAGTGGGTTCGCACCAGCGCGGGGTAGGCGCGGGGATTCCGTGGCGCCGTACTGCCGATAGCGTGAAGAATTCCTGGTCGAAGCGCTTTTGCTTGAGGAGTTGCTCGCCAGGGGCATAGCGCAGGACAAGCCGTTTCAGCCGGCCGCGAGAGGCCACGTCGAAAAGCGCTATGCCATTGCTGCCGCCCGCGTCTTCTATGTATTGGAGCTCGCCCACCTCTATTGGCCCGGCGCAGTCCATTTTTGACTGCAAGAAGGCCCCCAGCGATTCACGCGCGATTCGCGGTCGGGGCGCCCTGACGGCCGCGATTTGCGCCATCGCCTCCTCACGCGTGGTTTCAGCGCCCATGCGGTTCCTCTCTAGGAGACTCGTGGATAGTAGCGCGCGGAGCTCTGCGGCCCCTCGTCTCCGCAACTCACTATGGAATTTGCTTTAGCTTGGCCGCACCCTGCTTCTACTCGGCCGCCGCCAACTCCCGCTCACGGACCGGGCCAAGCAGGCGGCCGGGCGTGGCGCCGGTGCAAATGTTGTCGTGGAAGGTGACTTCACCATTGACCAGGATCCAGTGGACGCCCTTGGCCCGCGCCACCCGCCGCCAATCGCCTTCCGGGAGGTCCCGAACGGTTTCATAGGCGGTCGTCGCCACGCCCAACTCCTGAAGATCGTAGATCATGATGTCCGCGGCGTTTCCGACCTTGATGACGCCGCGATCTTTCCAACCCAAGGCTTCCGCCGGCACTGCACTCAGCTTATGGTGCATGTGTTCGAGCGTTATCTTTTTTTCATCTCGGACAAGCCAAGTGATGAGGTCGGTCCCATACTGTCCTCCGCTCCAGAACTTGACGTGAGCGCCGCCGTCGGAAGTTCCCGGCAGGACGCGCGGATGGGCGTTGATCTCGGTGACATAGTCGACGTTGGGGACATCGCGGTCCGGCCAGACCTCGCAAGACAGGCGCGTCTCCGCACACAGATCCATGAACGCGTCGGTCGCCGGCTGACCCAGGGCTCTGCCGATCTCCTCGAAGCTCTTGCCGACGAAGGGCGCTAAGCGGGCGGATCCGGCGGCGTCGACCAACAGCAGTTTGTCGACGTAGCGCGATCCGTCTCCATCGGGCCGTCCGAGACGCGCCCTGTAGTCGGGGTCTAGGGCCTTGGCGACGCGGGCGTCGATCGTATCGCCGTCGCCTGGGTGCTGGAATTCGTTGAAGATGGGCACGGCCTGCCAGCCGTCGAAGTCCTTCACCACGAACGCCATCGGCATGAAGCGGAAGCAGAGCGCCTGAGAGTAGATCTGGAGTCCTCGGGCTGCGGTCTCATCGAGCCACTTCAGGATAGCCCGGTGCTGACCTGGCTGCTTGTCGTTCGCCATGATGACGGTGTGGAGCACCGGCCGACCCGAGATTTCGGCGAGCTTTTCCACCAGCTTCCGGTTCTTGATGTTTTTCGGACTCGTCTCGACAAGAGCCTGAATGACCCCTTCGCCGCGTTCGGCCAGCACTCGGGCCAAGTTGATGGCTTCTTCTTCATGCATGGCGTCCGTGATCATCGGGCTGCCGTCCACGTCCTTGTGGGAATTGGTTTCCTGAAGATAGGAAAAGCCAAATCCGAGCGCCCCACAGTCCATCGCCTCGTGAAGAAGCCGACGCATCTCGGCGCGCTCGTCCACGGTAGCCGGGCGAGTTTTGGCCGCCTCGTAGCCCATCACCCACATCATTAGGGAATTCATCGGCAGAAACGCGCCGAGGTTGATCCCCTTCTTGATCGAGCGAACGGAGGCGATCCATTCGGGATAGGATTCCCAGTCCCAGGGTAGAGCCGTGCGCATCGCGCCGAGCGGCACCTGCTCGGTGTTTTCCATCATCAGCATGTAACGCTCGCGGTCCGACTTGCGGCACGGCGAAAAGCCAAACCCACAGTTGCCGACGACCACGCCGGTCACCCCATGCCAACCCGAGTTGGTGCAATAGGGGTCCCAGTAGATCTGGGCGTCGTAGTGAGTGTGAGGGTTGATGACACCGGGTGCGACGACAAGCCCCCTGGCGTCGATCTCCTGTCGAGACCTCTCCCCGCTCAGATCACCCACACACGCCACCCGTCCGTTTGTCACACCGACGTCGGTGACCCGCGGCGCGCCACCCGTGCCGTCGACAACCGTTCCTCTCCGGATGATGATGTCGAAATCAGCCATGGCGTCCTCCATTCTTTAACCGTCGCGGGGCCGTCGACACGGCGCGGTGTTCCTGCGCGCCCCAAGCGCCACCCCTATCGCAATCTTCTATCAATGTCGAATCGTTGCCAAAGATTGCGCATCATAATATGATGTTGGTTCCGCAAAAAGTTGCGTCCAATGGTCGACGTTGGGGAGGCGCTCGTGAAGAGATACGATGAAAGCTGGGATCGCCCGCATCGGCCCGGGCCGCAGGATCTCTGGCAGGAGAGCGATTGGCTCACCTTCTACGATCCAATCTCGAGGGTCGGGGGCATCTATCGCATAGGCCAAGAGCCGAACCGCCGGAAGGGCCAACCGAACCTCTTTGTCTTCGCGCTCGGAGGCCAGCGCTACCTGATGCGTGACCTGGGCGGGCGAGGAGCCGATTGCGACCTGACGGATGAGGATCGCTGGCAGACCGGCTACCGCGCCGCTGGAAACCGGGTCGATGCCTTAGGTAGTGGCCGGGTGCGATTTCGATGGGACTATCCCGAAACCGAGGCTGACCTCGAGTTTGGCGATAGTCACTACGAGCCCAGAGATTGGTCCATGACGAACAAGGGGGATGAGATCATCGCCACCCTCAACGCCGATGGCCACCTGGAATGCGCGGGCCGACTGAGAGGCCGCGTGCGGATCGGCCAATCCGACTATACCGTCGACTGCTTCGCGCACCGAGATCGTTCATGGGGCTACCGCGAACATTACATGGTCAAGATGAAACGTGCCTTCGGCGCCTGGGGCACCACAGGACCTGATTTCAGCTTCGCCATGATGCGCCTGGAATTGAAGTCCGGTGAGATACTCACCACCGGATTCGTCAATCGCAACGGCCGTGGTGACGATATCGCAAACGCCCGACTGATCACAACTTTGGACGCCGATTTTCTCTCGCCGATCGCCGGCGCCGTGCTGCTTACGCTTGAGAATGGCGAAGCTATACGAATAGAGTGCGACATAGCCCAAGCGCACGGGGGTTTTGCGCCCGGTACGTCATTCAATTCCGTCGGGACGTTTTCCCACGGCGGCAAAGTGGGATTCTGCGATTACTCCGCCACCGCAAACCCCGGCGGAGGCGATCAGATTGCCTCTCAGACGGACGCCACCCTTGTCGCCCTGGAGGCCGGCCTTTCACGCAGTGCGGAGCCTTCCTGGACACTGGCCAAGGGCAACGCGACTGGATGATCCGGAACGTTGGTCCAGTCAGGCGACCGTGAACCGGATCGGCAGCCGCTTGGGGCCGCTTACGAAGTTGGTCTGAGCCCACTTGGGCTCGCCATCCAGTGCGAGACTCTTGATCCGGGGAAGCAGCTCCTCGAACAGGATACGTGTCTCGAACCGCGCCAGATGCATGCCAAGGCACAGATGCGCGCCGTAGCCGAACGAGACATGCTTGTTGGGATTTCGATCCACTCTGAACTCGAAGGGATCCTCGAACACGTCTTCGTCTCTGTTTCCAGACATGTAAGACATCAACAGCCAATCCCCGGCTTTGATCTGGCGTCCGCGAAGTTCGTAGTCTTCCACGGCAGTACGCATGAAATGCTTCACCGGCGTAACCCAGCGAATAGCCTCCTCGATCAAGGAAGGAATCAAGCCAAGGTTCGCGTGAGTCTTGGCCAACTGGTCTGGCCGTTCGGCGAGGGCCCATATCGCGCCGGCGGTGGACCCGGATGTCGTGTCGTGTCCCGCCGTGGCCAAAATCTGATAGTAGGCGTTCGCGTCCGCCAGCTCGATCAGTTTCCCGTCGATCGTCGCATTGGCGATCACACTGGCAACATCATCACGGGGGTTCGCTCGCCGATCCAGAGTGAGCTGCGTAAAGTAGACATTGAAGTCTTCTATCACCGAGCGGATCACCGCGGCGGCAGCCACGGGGTCGTCCATCGCCTTCGCCGACCGGCTGAGATCGGGGTCGCGAGCGCCAAACAACTGCTGTGTCAACCTGAGCAGCCGCGGCTCGTCCTCTGGCGGAAGCCCAAGAATCTCCATGATGACCTGAATAGGATAGTGTAGCGCCACGTCAGCGTGAAAATCGCAACGGCCGCCACGTGTGAGCATGCGTTCAACATGCGCGCGGGCAATCGTTCGCACCCGTTCTTCCAACTTCTTGATGTTCGGCGGCATGAACCATGTTTGTGTCAGAGCGCGGTATTTGCGATGATCTTCCCCGTCCAGAGCCACGAGAGACTTGCCCGCGCCAGAGGGAGCGGTATTGCCGAGGCGCTCAAGGGCGTCCTGCGTCACAGCGGGGCTCAGTATCAACGGCCGGGCGCCGTTCAGGAAGAGTGAATCCTGGCGCTCGACCTCGAGGATATCGGCTTGCTTGCTTACCACCCAATAGGGCCGGAAATCCTTTGTGTAGACCTTGCCGACAGGCCGATTTGCGCGCAGCCACGTGAAGGCGGCATGCACCTCCCGGGGATTGCCGTAGTTCGCGGCATAGCTGATCATATTGCCCACGTCCTCGGGGACGGAATCCGCATCCAGAGAAGGCGGCGCTTCTGGGTCGATGGCGGACATATGGAGACCTCCCAGTGACCCTGGACGCCGTCGAGGTGGCGGTCGCCCGGCCATGGTATGCGTATCGTAGTCGATCAATCAAGTCGCCTTATCGCGATCATCCCCAGGATTTTGGCCGGGTAGCGTAGTGACGGTGAGGAATGCCTACGCTCGCCGATCCCGCCGCCAGGCTGGCCTCAGCGCCTGCGATCGCGCGCTCGACGCGGCGACCGGCATGGCCAGGCGGCGGCGCAATGGAGCCGTTCCCTTCACGAGAATTTCGAAAAAACTGGTTGATCGCGCGATATTGCGCACTTAGATTGCGGGGATAATTCGCGTTATGGACGGGCCGCGCCTTCAAGGCCGCGTCACCTAGGCAATCCCAGGGGAGCTGTATGAACTACGACCGTAGCTGGGACTGCCCCCACGACCCCAGTTCCGAGCCGGCGTGGCAAGAAAGTGATTGCTACTGGTTCTATGACAATGCCCTGGGTGTGGGCGGCTTTCACCGCATTGGGCAAACACCAAACACGGGAATGGGACAGGTCGACCTATTTGTCTTCGCCCGCGGCGGCGAGCGGTACCTTTTGGACCCCGCTACCAAAACCCGCCCGATCGACAAAGGCGACCGGTGGGCGACTGGCCACAGGGTAGACGGCCACGTCGCCGAGTCGCTCGGGGACAAGGTCCTGAAGTTTGCCTGGAAGGAACCAGGTTGCACCGGCGATCTGGAATTCTACGAGAGCTTTTACGCGCCCCGCAATTGGTCAAAGGACGGCCACTCCGACGCGATCATGAGTGACATCAATCCGGATGGTCACCTGGAGTGTTCGGGCCGAATTAGGGGCAAGATTCGCATCGGTGCCCTGATGTACGACATCGACGCCCTGGCTCACAGGGATCGTTCCTGGGGAGTGCGCGGAAAGAGCGGTGACATTTCCCTCCATCGTTATCGCATGTTCTCGGGCGCCGTGGGACCGGAGCTCAGCTTTGCCAGCTTCGGCCTCGATTCCCTGCAAATTGGCTTCAAGAGCGCCGGCTTCGTGGTGAGAGACGGTGTCGATGAGGACGTGGTCGACCTGCGTTGCATCACGACGTTTGACTACGATGGCATCTCCCCCATCGGGGCCACGGCGGTGCTTACGCTGGTCGGCGGCGAAAAGCTCAAGCTTTCGGTCAGCCCGGTTCAAGGACGTTTGGGCGTCGGTCCCGGGGTGGGTGTGTCGGATACGATCTGCACGTTCGAATACGCAGGCAAGACAGGTTTTGTCGACCTTGAGCTTTGCAGCAACCCCGGTCGCGGGACCTACGTACCAAAGCCCTACGACGTATCACTCCTCGCAACTACGTCGGGCCTATCGAAGGTCAATACATACGAGATTTGACGGACGCGACAGGGTTCTCGATGGAACCTAGGTCAAACTAAAGCGGAGATGCCATATGGCCGGCGGTTCCTCGGCGATGGAAGCTTATGATGTTTCGTGGGATCGCCCTCACCGGGCGGATGGCAACGAGCGCTGGCAGGAGAGCGACTGCTACTGGTTCTATGACGCGACGGCCGGTGTCGGTGGTTTTCACCGGATTGGCCAGCAGCCGAACCGGATGAAGGGACAGGTGTCATTGTTCGTTTTCGCGTTGGACGGGGACCGATACGTCTCGAACAGCGAACTCGACTATGAGCCAGGAGAGCGGTGGGCCGTCGGTCAGAGAGTGGGTAGCCACACAGCTGTCTCGCTGAAGGACAAGGAAATGCGGTTCACGTGGGATGAGCCGGAGTCGAGTGCAGATCTTCACTGGTACGAGAGTTTCCACGAGCCGCGTAACTGGCCTCTCCACGCGCGCTTCTTCATGTCCCACGTCAACTCGGACGGCCATCTCGAATGCGGCGGTCGTCTGAGGGGAATGGTCCGCATCGGAGCGAGGACCTACCAGATCGACGCCCTCGCCCACCGTGATCGTTCCTGGGGCTACCGGGGCAACGAGACATCGAACCATCGCTATCGGATGTTCTCCGGGACCGTAGGCCCGGAGTTCAGCGTCGCGAGCTATTCGCTGGATCTCGTGGACGGGGGCCGAAGCTGTGCCGGTCACGTCATCCGCAACGGCGTGGAAAACGATGTCGTGGACCTGCGATGCCTTACCACGTTCGACGCCGACGGCTTCAGCCCGCTGGGCGCGCCGCGATTCTCACGCTTGATACTGGAGAGGCCGTCAGGGTCGCCTGCAGGGGCATTCAGGGTCGGGGAGGCATGTTTTCAGACACCATCTGCGAAATTACCGTCGACGGCAAAACCGGCTTCGTGGACCTGGAGCTGGCCAACAATCCGGGGCGTGGAACTCACATGCCGAGACCCGACGAACTGACGCTGCTTGCAAGCCCGGGCCTGTCAAAATGCGTGGACTATTCGTACTGACCGTGCCCGTGACACGGGCGTAGTCGTGCCCAAGTTCCGACCGGTCACCCATCCCGCGACTGACCTGTCGGCGATGCTCGCCAATGCCTTTCACGCGAACCCCACGCAACTAACTCTGCCCTGAGCGGGCCATCCCATAATGCGTGTCAGGATGATGATTCTCCTACGTATCATTTGACAATTCTCCCTGCCAATGACAAGGAGTGCGTCAGAATAGACATGACGCCCTAAGGGCGTGCGATGAGAGCGGGTAGGGAGGCAAATGACAGAATTCGTCCGGGTTCGCGCATTTCTAGTGGTTGGGGCGTCCGCGTTGGCGCTCAGCCATGCGACGTCGTCATGGGCGGCGGCGTCAGACGCCGGGTCGAGCGCTGCAACCTCCGTAGGCGAGATCGTGGTGACCGCCCAGAAGCGCGCCGAGAACATCCAGGATGTTCCCATTGCGATCAGCGCCCTGAGTGGCGCCATCATCGAGCAGCGCGGGGTGCGAAGCGTCGACGACCTGCAAAACGAGATACCGGGGTTCAAGTTCGGGGAATTCGCCGGCGCCGGAAACCTGAGCATTCGCGGCGTCGGCACGGCGTTCGTCTCGGGGGCGGGGCAGAGTTCGGTCGCGATGTACGTCGACGGCGTCTACCTCTCGCAACCGAAGTCGTTCGGCATGGTGCAGTCGGACCTCGCGGATATAGAGGTTCTACGGGGGCCCCAGGGAACGCTCTACGGGCGCAACTCCACGGGCGGCGTGGTGGCCTTCACCACCGCCAGGCCGACATCGACCCTCTCTGGCGGGGCCTCGGTCGAGGGGGGCGCCTACAGCGAAGTGAAGGGCAGCGCCTATATCAGCGGCCCCCTCGGCGACAGGTTTCGCGGGCGGCTGTATCTCGAGGGGGAGCATCACGACGGATACGTGCTCAACGATTTCACCGGCCAACGCCTGATGGATCTGACCGGATTCGGCGGCCGCCTTTCCCTGGACGCGGATTGGAGCAGCGCCTGGACCACCGAACTGCGCGTGAGCACCCGTCACGAGGACGGGGCCAACGTCGTCCTGGACGGGTTCGATCCGCGCTTCGCGATCGTGCCGGCGCCGTACAACGATTTCGACCCCTATCGGGTGAATTCTCCCGTCCACTACGCCGGGCTGAAAACCGATACGCTTGCCTCGCTGAAGAACGACATCAGGCTGGGCGGCGACGTGGATCTGGTGTCCATCACCGGCTTCAACCATTTTGGCGCGCACCAGCTGTACGACACCCTCGGCGACACGCTGATCCCCTTTCCGCTGGGCTCGATGACCCACGCGGACACCTTCACCCAGGAACTGGATCTGAAGGGATCGACGAAGGTGCTCAAGTGGATCGCCGGCTTCTATTTCTTTGACGACGTCCAGAACAACCACAGCTCGAGCGATGAAACGTCGGTGGCGGGCGCGGGTTACCACATTGCGATCGGCTCGCCGGCCACCAGCGTCCTGCAGCTCACCAATCAACATTCTCGGGAGCAGAGCGAGTCGGTCTTCGGCGACGTCACCTATGAAGTCGTGCGGGGCACGCGTCTCTTCGCCGGGGCCCGGGTCACCTTGGATCGGCTCAGCCAAGGTCTGTCCTCCTTGACCAGCGTGTTCGGAACCATCGTGCCGGGCGGTTGCACGGCCGCCAGCAATCCGCAAAGCGTTTCCTCGACGGCGGTCACCGGGCGCGTAGGCGCACAGCAGGACTTTACCAAACATTCGATGGGGTATGTTCAATACTCGCGGGGATACAAATCTCCCGGGTTCTCACAATCGACCTGCAACGATCCCTACAAGGCGGAGACCGTCGATGCGGTCGAAGCCGGCTACAAGAGCCGGTGGTTCGACGGGAAGCTGACGCTGGACGCGGCGGCGTTCTACTACGACTACGGCAACTTCCAGCTCGAACAGGCCACTCTTACGGGCATCCCGGTGATCAACGCCCCAAAGAGCCACGTCTATGGCCTGGAGCTCTCCGCCGTCTACAGGCCCATCGAGGTTTTGCGGTTCGACGCCAGCCTGGAGTTCCTGAACGCACGATACGACCAGTTCATCAGCCAGGACCCCAACATGGGTGTGCCCGTAGGTACGAACCTGCACGGAGTTCAGCTCGACAATGCCCCCGACGTGTCGGCCAATCTCGGCGCCGAGTTCGACCAGGCGCTGGGCTCCATCGGCAGCCTCACGTGGAGAGCCGAAGCATCGCTTACGGAGTCCTATCACCTTCGGGAATTCAACGTACCGTGGGCGATCCAGCCTGGTTACGAGTTGTACAACTTCTACGTCACCTATCATGCGCCGAGCGGCCACTGGCAGCTGCGCGGCTTTGTGAAGAACGCGACCAACGTCACGCGGCTCGCGGGCGTCCTCGGGTTCGGCGGCGCCCTGGGCGTCTTTCAACCTCCGCGGACGTACGGGGCGGAAGCCTCGGTGAAGTTCTGACGAGAGCGAGCGCCAGGCGTGGGGGCGCTCGCGAAACGCTCTCCAATCAAGCCTGTTCGAGGACCGCCTCGTGGTCCACGCTCTTTGAAAGCCCCGCGCGCCACAAGGGTCACGTCCGCCGCGCTCGACGAGTTCGAAATGCCCCGCACCTTTGGCGCCGAGGCAAGCTTCAGGATCTGACGATGACGATCTCCCCGCAGGATCTGGGCCGGCGAATTATCGAGATCAACCGAGCCGTGCGTCTCGGCTCGACGACGGCGGAGGAGTGGGCTCAGCGAATCACTCGGCTCATGCAGGCCCAGCCGGAGATTTCCGAGCCGATCTCCGTGCGCAACGTCAGGCCGCTGCAGGGGGGAGCGGGCAGTTCCAGCGGCACCTTGTTCTTCGAGGCCAGTTACCGGTCCGCGGGAGAGGACGTGCACGGGCAGTACGTCCTGCGGTTCACGCCCGCCGAGCTCCTGTTCCACGCCTATGACCTGGATGGACAAGTCCGGATCCAGAGAGCGCTGGCGGAAGCCGACGTCCCGGTTCCCGCCCAGTGCTGGGAGGATACCAAGGGTCTCCGGCTGGGCGTCCCGGGCTATGTCATGGCGCGCGCCCGCGGAGAGGCGGCCCCCGCCGCCTGGTTCGCGGAGGGTGTGTTCGCCGAGGCGTCCCCCGCCAAACGGCGTCGATTGATCACCGCCTACCTCTCCACGCTGGCGAAGATACACGCGGTCGATTGGCGGCGCGCAGGGCTCAGCTTCCTTCTCGACCGCGCGGACGGGGACGGGCTGATCGAACGGGAAGTCAATTGGTACTGGGACGGCCTGAAGCACGCTGAAGAGGCCGAGGCCATGGAACGGTTTGGCGCGGTGCGCCGGTGGCTGGTTGCGAACCAGCCCCGGATCCCGACGCCGGTGCTCTGTCACGGCGACACGAATTTCACCAACAACCTGTTCGACGGCGACAGCGTCAGCGCCGTGCTGGACTGGGAGATGGCCTTCATCGGCGCCCCGGAGGCGGATCTGGCCTATGCCCTCCACGCGATGGAATCCCTCGGTGACAGCCGCCTCGAGGGGATACCCAGTCCGGAGGAGATGGTCGAAGAGTATCAAGGGCTGTCAGGACGCACCGTCCACGACCTGGGTTACTATCGTCTCTTCGCCTTGTTCAGAGTCGCGCTGATCCTGACCATGGGAAAGCGGGCGTTTCCACCAGACTTCCAGGTCCCCTTTTCAGGCTACATCGAACGCACGGCGGCCCGGATGTATGAACAAGCAAAGGCCTTGAACGCCGATGTGTAGGGCGGTTCCGACGCTCAGCACGCGACGCCCAGCCGCCGCGCCCGCTCCATGCACAGAGCGACGGAACGCTTCAGGGCCGGGAGAAATTGCTCGAGGACCTCGGGCGGAAAGTGCTTCATAGCCAGGATGCTGATGATGGCGCTTCGGAAGGCCGTGAAGAGTTCGAAGTACGGCAGGTGGCGAAGCGTTCTGCCGCTCGCACGCTCGTATTCCGCATAGATCTCGTCATAGGACAAGGCGCCCTCCGGGCACGGGATGTCGCCCTGGAGGATCTGGTCGCCTACTCTCAGAAACGAGAGATCGCATTCCGGAGCGCCGAGAAACGCCATTTCCCAATCCACCACGGCGGTCAGCTCGCCGTCGTCGAACAGATAGTTTCCGAGGTTTGCGTCGCCGTGGCACAGCACGACCTCCGCATCCGTCGGCTCGTTGGCGACTATCCAGTCGCGGATCGGCGCCAGTTCGGTCGCGTACGAACCCACGGCGGCCCAGGTCAGGGAATCCCAGTACCAATTTGCCTCCCGCTCGATGGGCCGGGAACCCGCGGCGCGATCCTGGAGCCATTCCAGCCCCAAGGCACGCCAGTCCAACGCGTGGATACGGGCGAGAGCCTCGACGTACCCCATCATCATTCGCCGGCGAACCTTGGGGGTGGCCTCCATCAACAGGCCCGACGCCTTCCAGGTCATCGGGGTGCTCGTGCCGGCCACCTGACCCATCACGTAGCCGGGTACAGTCAGGAACTCGCCCTTTTCGTCGAGCCAGAACTGCGGCGGCACGGGAACGTCTGTCCCGGCCAGCGAGCGCTGAAGGGTGAACTGACCACGCACGTCGTAGCGGTGAAAAAGGCCGGCGGCCGGAAGAAACCGCAGCACGAGCGGCCGCTCTTGCGTCTCCCCGTCCAGCGTGTAGCGCGCATCGAATAGCATGGTGCCGTTGGAACCGCCGGCGGCCGCCTCGACGGGTCGAACGTTCCACGCCTCGACGGTTCCGGTCACCCCCGGTTGTGATCGAATGAGGTCGCGAAGGCGATGCGCCCATTCATCGGACGTGGTTCCGGCGAAGCGGGCCTGACGTTGATAGGCAACAATCCCCGTGCCGAGGGCCTCAGCATCCATTTCTTGACTATCCTGACGTTCCACGCCGCCGCCTCACCGAATCCAGGAGGCGTCGAAGGCCCGTTTGCTCAGCCCGCTCTCATGGTTGGCCAGGAACAGATTCGAAACCTCCTGCTCGCCGCGGTGGGGGTTGTCGATCATGTTGAAGTCGCAAACGCCCGACTGTCCGTTCCACCTCGGGATGGACAGCACCTCGATCCCGGCCGGCGAAGACCCAGGGCCGCCATTGTCGAGGTGAGTGGAGGTGACCACGCCGTCCACGGCGTCGACGTTGATCCGCAGGGTCTGTCCGTTTTCGAGCCGGACCGCAGACCAGCCGCCGACGACCGAATAACCGTCCCCCAGGGTGCTGCTCACCGTGTGCATATCCCGGATGGCTTCCCGCTTGCCCCCGAGCATCACCCATCCGAACTTGTGAAAATCGCCGGCGTTGTCATGCATGCTTACCAGCGAATAGGAGAGGTTTGGCCCGACGGTGCCGGCATGCCAGCGCGCGGACCGGAAGACGGCATGCGGACGCGGCCCGAAACCGTGGTCGCGGTAGCCGAGCCCGTTCTCGATATCGAACACCCGGTCGCCGATGCGCACTCTTCCTTCGACACGGCCGGCGCTTTCGGGGTGGCCTGACGAACCCATTGTGTCCTGGTCCGCGCCGCTGACCGTGCCCAGTTCCTTCCCATGCATCGGGCCGCCGATGAACGACCAGTCCTGAGACGGGAACCAGTCGTAGATCCGCAGATCGGCTTCCGCGTCGACATCGTTTCCCTCGAATCGCGCATATTCCATGTTCGGGATGGAGTATTTCATCGATCCGGAACTGGCGCTGGTCTCGGTGCGATCGCCGGGCTCGAGCTTGCGGTCGAGAAGATGCCGCCGGAAGCGCGTGCCGTCGGGAAGCGCCATCCCCCAGTGCGTCTGGGTGGTGCCCTGGTTGACGTACGATCCGGTTCTGAGAAAGCCGACGGCTCCGGACAGCGGGTCCCGGAATATCAGCACCCACGACTCCTGCCACTCCGGGTGATCGCTCGGCCGATGCGGAAGATCGATTTCGGAATAGAGCGACAAATTCACCTCCTGCCTCCCCGGCGCCGATCAGGCTATCGATCACCGTCGTATGCTTGCGCACGGTATACAGGTATCGATATCGCGAACAAGCTGTCCCATCGGGGATAGTGCGAATTGAGCGCAGAAAAATTTGGCCCATGCTACGCGAATATCGCCGCAAGGCCTCGAGCGAGGGGATCATGAGAACCATGTCGACGGATGCGCTTATGCTTCCGTTCTTCGACGGGAGACACCCCGCCGTTCTCGCCGAGGCGAGCCGTTGGCTCGAGCAGGAGCCCCATATCGATGAGCTCGACGTCGAGGACTACGCGGGGCGAAGCCGCGCGTTCGTCCACAGCCTCGGTCGCGCCGGCCTTATCCGGCACATGATTCCCGAACCCGCAGATGAGGCGGCGAATGTCGACGTGCGTTCGATCTGCCTGGTGCGAGAGGCGTTGTGCTATCGCTCCGCGCTGGCGGACTCGGCCTATGTCATGCAGGGGATCGGCGCGGCCGCGATCTGGCGGCATGGCGACGAGGCTCTGCAGCGCCGGTATCTCCCGGCGTTACGGGACGGGACCGTGATCCCCGCCTTCGCATTGTCCGAGCCCGGCGGTGGATCGGACGTCTCCGCCACTCAGACGACCGCGGTCCGCGACGGCGCGGATTTCGTGATCGATGGCGTCAAGACGTGGACGTCGAACGCCGGGATCGCCGACGTCTACCTCGTCTTCGCGCGGACGGGAGAGCGACCGGGCGCCCACGGCCTCTCGGCTTTTCTGGTCGAGGCGGACAATCGGGGGCTCGAGGTGCTCGACCGGATCGTGGTGAGCGCGCCTCACCCCATGGCGAGCGTGCGGTTCACCGGGTGCCGCGTCCCGGAATCGGCGCGGGTGGGGGAGCCTGGCGAGGGCTTCCGACTGGCGATGTCCACGCTGGACATCTACCGCGCCACGGTGGGGGCCGCCGCCATCGGCCTGGCGAGAAGGGCCTTCGACGAGACCCTCGCGCGGATTGCCACGCGCCGGCTGTTCGGGCGCCTGATGGCGGAGATGGAGACGATCCAGATGAGGGTCGCCGACATGCACGTGGATCTGGAGACCGCGATGCTCACCGTCTATCGCGCCGCCTGGGCGCGCGACCAAGACGCCGGTAGGCGGGTCGCGGCAGAAGCCTCCTTGGCGAAACTCTACGCCACCGAGGCCGCGCACCGCGTTATCGATTCAGCCGTTCAGCTGTTCGGCGGTCAGGGCGTGACCCGGGGCTGCATCGTTGAACACCTGTTCCGCGACATTCGGGCGTTTCGGATCTATGAGGGCGCCTCGCAAGTCCAGAAGCTGATCCTGGGGCGTCACGTCGTGAGACCGTTTCTCGAGGCGAGCGCGTCGTAGGCCTCAGGCGTCGAAGACGATGACCGATCTGGCCAGTTCGCCCGTCTTCATCTCCTCGAAAGCCTCGTTGACCTGCTCCAGCTTGATGCGACGCGAGATCAGCTCATCCAGCTTCAGCTTGCCGGTCATGTAGAAGTCCACCAGGCGGGGCATGTCGACCGGAAAGCGGTTGGAGCCCATCGCCGAGCCCTGGATCCGCTTCTCGCCCAGAAAGTCGGCGCCATGCAGTTCGATTTTGACCCCGACCGGGATCATGCCGATGATGTTGGCGACGCCGCCGCGGGCCAGCATGGCGAAGGCCTGTTCGGCGGTCACCTTGAGGCCGATCGCCTCGAAGCTGTGATGGACGCCGCCCTTGGTCATCTCCTTGACCTGGGCGACCGGGTCGCCGTCGCTGGCGTCGACCACGTCGGTGGCTCCGAAATGCCTGGCCAGGTTCAGCTTTGATCCCACGCGATCGATCGCGATGATCCGCCCGGCGCCGGCGATCGCCGCGCCGTTGACCGCCGCCAGGCCCACGCCGCCGCAGCCGATCACAGCCACCGTCTCGCCGGGCCGCACGTGGGAGGTATGGATGACCGCCCCGACGCCGGTGATCACGCCGCAGCCGATCAAGGCGGCGCGGTCCAGCGGGATGTCTTTGCGGATCGCCACGCAGGCGTGCTCATGGACCAGCATCTGCTCGGCGAAGGACGAAAGATTCACGAACTGCGCCACGGGAGCGCCGCCCTGGCTCAAGCGCGGTTCGTCCTCGCCGCCACGCCTGGTCTCAGGCGAGGTGCAAAGGCTCATGTGGCCGGTGAGGCAGTATTCGCAGTGGCCGCAGAAGGCCGAGAGGCAGGTGATCACATGATCGCCAGGCTTGACCGAGCGCACTTCGGAGCCGACCTGCTCGACGACGCCCGCACTCTCGTGGCCGAGCACCGCGGGCAGGCGGTAGGGATAGGATCCTTCAACGAAGTGGAGGTCGGAGTGGCAGACGCCGGCGGCCGCCGTGCGGATCAGCACTTCATGCGGACCAGGCTTGGCGATCTGGACGTCCTCGATCTGCAGTGGCGTTCGGACTTCACGCAGTACGGCGGCCTTCATACGGGGATCCTCTGGTTGACGGACGGCAGCCTAGGCCCACGGCCGTTCGCTAGCAAACGGCGCCTGAACCCGGGGGGCGGTCGATCGAGCTAGGGGGCGAGTTCCAGACCCTCTAGATCGCCCTTGGCGCGCCACTCGGCCAGGAGCGCGTTGAAGGCGTTAACCCCCGGGGCGTAGGCGTCGCTGATAATCGTGCTGACCACTTCGCCGAACTTGCCTTCGCTGTTGTAGTAGCCCGGCGTACAGGCCTCGAGGAAAGCGGTGTTGGTGGCCGAAAGACTGCGGATCTCAGCTACCCAGGCCGCCTCGGCCTCGGCCGTAGGTTGCACACTGTTCGCGCCACGATCCTTGGCCTCCCGGATGATATAGGCGATGTGGCGAGCCTGGTCGTCGAACATCGCAGTCATGTTCACCGAGAGGCCGTTCTGACCGATGCCGACGAAGAACCAGTTGGGAAAGCCGCGGCTGCTGTGGCCGTGAAACGTTCTCATGCCCTGGGCCCAGTGATCGAACAGCGATTGGCCATCGTGGCCACGGATCTCGAAGTCGACCCTTCGCCGGAAGCTGGTGCCGATCTCGAACCCGGTGGCGTAGATGATGCAGTCAACCTCGTATTCAACGCCGTTGGCGACCACGCCGTTCTTCGTTATCCTCTGGACCCCATGGGTTTCGCTGGCGTCGATCAGTTTCACATTGTGCCGGTTGAAGGCTTCCAGGTAATCGTCGTTGAATGTCGGTCGCTTGCAGAACTGCCGGTACCAGGGTTTCAGCGCCTCGGCGGTCTGTTCGTCCTTGACGGTGTTGTCGACCCGCGCGCGGATCTGGTTCATTTTCTGGAAGTCGGCGATCTCGGCCAATTCGGTGGCGTTCTCGGGCGCATCCTTGTTGCGATCGCCCAGAGGGACCATGGTTTGGAGATTGCGGAAAATGTCCGTCCAGGCGTCATTGACGAGGTCCTCCTTGAAGGGTCGGCCGATGACGATGTCACTGAAGTTTTCCCGGCGTTCCCTCTGCCAGCCGGGTTTCAGGGTCTTCACCCACTCCGGATCGGTCGGCTTGTTGCCACGCAAGTCTACGGAGGAAGGGGTGCGCTGGAAGACGTAGAGCTGCTTCGCGGCCGCCCCGAGGTGGGGTACGCACTGGATGGCGGTGGCTCCGGTCCCGATGACCGCCACGCGCTTGTCGGCGAGCTTGTGAAGGTTGCCGCTATGGTCACCGCCTGTGTATACGTAGTCCCACCGGCTCGTATGGAAGGTGTGGCCCTCGAAGTCCTCGATCCCGGGGATGTCCGCCAGCTTGGGCCGGCTCGCGGGTCCCGTCGCCGTTATTACGAACCGCGCTTTGATATCATCGCCGAGGTTGGTGTTGATATGCCAGCGCTTGATGTCTTCGTCCCAGCGCAGCTCCTTCACGCGCGTCTGGAACAGCGCGATATCGTAGAGGCTGTATTCCTTGCCGATTCGCCGTGAGTGCTCGAAAATCTCGGGCGCGTAGGAGTATTTTTCTTTGGGAATGTAGTTCAGTTCTTCGAGGAGGGGCAAGTAACAGTAGGATTCGATGTCGCACTGGGCGCCTGGATAGCGATTCCAGTACCAGGTGCCACCAAAGTCGGCGCCCGCTTCGATGATGCGGATGTTGGTCAGTCCCACCTCGCGCAGCCGCGCGGCCGCCAACATGCCGCTGAAGCCACCGCCGATAACGGCGACGTCGATCTCGTCGGTCAGTGACTCTCGGGTGAAGTCTGGCGGGGCATAGGGATCATCGTCGGCGTAATGGGCGAACTTGCCCTCCAGGACGAGGTACTGGTTTTCGCCATCTGCCCGAAGCCGCTTGTCCCGCTCACGCCGGTACTTCTCCCGCAGGGCGTCAGGATCGAAACCGAGACTGTTGTGGCCTCTTCCGTGGGGCCCCTCTGCGTGGGGACTAGCCGTCTTGAACGCGTCGTCAGGCATCTGCTTCCTCCGTCAAAACCGAATCGGCCGTCCGAGCCGCCGTACTCTGGTTCAATCGATAGTCATCGGCAGGTGACGCCGGTCCGCGGTCACCGCCAATGATCGGTTGACTGCAGTAGATTGAGTTTAACTCAAATTGGTCGGGAGATCCACCTCCTGGGGTCTCAACGATCTAGCAACGGCAATGTCCGGCGGACATCCACACCGGGCCGCACTCGCTCTCGCCAGGTGGCGCCAGTGTGAACGCGTAGTGTCCTATTCGGCCGCGTGCGCGAACGTCTGGGCGCCGAGGCTCCGGTTTCTGAGCAGGCGACCGGGGGTTGCGCCCGTGCATTCACCGTCTTCGAAGGTGATCTCGCCATTCACCAACGTCCAGCGGTAGCCCTCCGATCGCTGGACGCACCGCCATTCGTTGGCCGGCAGGTCGTGGGCGATCTCGAACTCCCATTCCGGCGTGCGCTTCAGCCTGGCCAGGTCGTAGACGACGATATCCGCCGGGGCGCCTTCGCGCAGGAACCCACGGTCGAGGAAACCGGCCGCCTGGGCGGGCAGGTAGCTCAGGTGGTAATGCGCTTCTTCCAAGGACATCTTGCCGGTGTCACGAACCAGCCAGGTCAGGAGGTCCGTCGTATAGGACCCGCCGGTGAAGAACTTGGTGTGGGCGCCGCCATCCGAGACGCCGGCCATGACGTAGGGATCGTTCATCAGGGCTCCCACCTTGTCGGGATCTCCGCTCGTCGGCAGGCCGCTACGGAAGTCGACCTTCAGATTGCCCGCGACCGCGATATCCAGCATCGCGTCGGTTGGATGCTTGCCATGCTCCTTGGCGATGTCGCCGATCAGGCGGCCGACATATTTGTCGAGTTCAGGGGCATCCGGTGGCACGCGCACGACGGTCAGGCTCTCCGGCATCGTGCTTTGGCCGATTGCGAGGAGCTTGGAGTGTTCGGCCTTCATTTGCTCGCGCACCGCCGGGTCGGCCAGCTTGCGCATCTTCTCCTCGATCGTGCCTTGGGTGGCGGCGTTCCAGGCCGGGCTGGAATCGTAGAGGTTCCAGTGCTCGAGGGAGAAGTTGAACCAGGTGCGGACGTTGGCGCCCTGGGCGTAGATGCGCAGGCCCTTCTCGTTGCACGCGTGCACCCACTCCATTTCCTTGATGTGGAACTCCGGCTGATCGTCGATGACGGCCACCGCATTGTGCAGCACCGGTCGCTGCGCCGTCGCGGCCAGACGCTCCAGGAAGAGGCGGTCGCGACTCTTCACCTCGCCCTGGTCGTGGATCGGATCGCCGCCCTGGGCCTGGGTGATCTGGATGAAGCCTTCGTCGCGATCCCTCAGGACCTCGGCGAGGGCCAGAACGTCCTCGTCCGCCATGCAGTCGGTGGGCATTGGCGTGCCGTCGACGTCCGCCTGCAGCGAGTTGGCGCCCAGTCTCTGGATCGAGAAGCCGCAGGCGCCGGCGTCCATGGCTTCGTCGAGCAGCCGCTGCATTTCCCGGCGCTCGGCCGGGGTGGCGGGCCGCGACTTGGCCGCCTCGAGACCCATGACATAGACCATCAGCGGCGAGACCGGCACATAGCTGACCACGTTGACGCCCTTCGGCAGGCTATCCAGCGTGTCCAGCCACTCCGGCAGCGTCTCCCACTTCCAGGGCATGCCCTCCTTCATCGACGCATAGGGGATCTGCTCGGTGCGCGTCATCATCATCAGCGCGCGCTCGCGATCCGCCGGCTTCACGGGCGCGAAGCCGAAGCCGCAGTTGCCGAGCACGACTGAGGTCACGCCGTGCCAGCCCGAGATCGTGCAGTAGGGGTCCCAGTGGATCTGCGCGTCATAGTGGGTGTGCAGGTCGACGAAGCCGGGCGCGACGATGCAGCCGTCGGCGTCGAGAACACGCTCCGCCGTGGCCGTCGAGGCGATCCGGCCGAGCTTGACCACCCTGCCGTTCCGGATTCCCACGTCGGCGCGGTAGCGCGGCAGGCGGGTGCCATCCACGACCGTTCCATTGCGGATGATAAGGTCATAGTCCATCGCGGTTTCCTCAGCTTGTCGGCCCGCATTCTTTGAGCGGCTCTCAAATCCTGAGCGTCGAAAATCGGAAAGTCAATGTCGAAGGTTGGTCCGCGCTCCGGATTCGAGGCGAAGCCGCAAGGTCAAAGGGCAGTGGCGAAAGCCGCCCCGATGCGATCCGCCCGCGTCCGCACAAACTTCTCCGCTTCCTTGTGCGTGTGGATATAGAGTTGGTTCCGGCGGATGGCGTCGACGACGAGGTCCGCGACCGCCTCCGCCGATAATACCCGGCCTTCGATGTCGACGCGCTCCTCCGTGGGTGCTCGTGCCGGCGCCGCCAAGGTCTTGGGGGCGATGGAGGTGACAGTTGGCGATATTGGTGGCCACCCGCATGGGGCAAAGCACGGACACGCCGATTCCAGCTTTCGCCACGTCCTTGCGCAGGGATTCGGCGAGGGCCACGACGGCGGCCTTGGTTACGTTGTAGGCCCCCAGGTCCCGGTTGGACACGAGACCCGCGAAGCTCGACGTAAACAGTACATGGCCGGCAGCCCCGTGGGCGATCATCCGCGGCACGAAGCTTTCGACGCCGTGGATGGGCCCCCACAGGTTGACGTTGACCGACCACATCCAGTCTTCGTGGGTCATGTCCTGCGTGGCGCCGAACACGGCGACACCGGCATTGTTCATGACGATGTGGACCGCGCCAAACCGCTCCCAGGCGCGGTCGGCCAGTCTCTCGACCTCGTCTCTCTTGCTCACGTCGGTGGCGAGGCCTTCGGTCTCGATGCCCGCCGCCTGCAGGCGGCGCACCGCCTCATCGAGTTGAGTTGCGTCGATATCGGCCAGCATGAGCCTCGCGCCTTCGCGACCCAGCGCCTGTGCGACGGCGAAGCCGATGCCGCTCGTCCCGCCCGTAACCACGGCGACCTTGTCACGCAGATCCTGCATCGTCGCCCCTCCCGGGCCAGTCTTGACGGTTATTCAAGTCTCTTTGGCGCTTCGCGACAATTGAAAAAAACTGGGCGTTGACCGGGCGGTTGGTCAGATTTGAGTGTTGCGCAAGACCGCGGCGGGGACGTATGAGGGCGGCGACGAGCGCATAGCGGATAGGCGAGGAGTCGGAATGAACACCCCGCGAACGAACGACCTGGACGTGCTGGTGGTCGGCGCGGGGTTCGCAGGGCTCTATATGCTGCACCGCCTGCGCCAGGCGGGATTTACGGCCGGGGCGGCGGAGACCGGTAGCGATGTCGGCGGCACCTGGTACTGGAACCGGTACCCCGGCGCCCGCTGTGACGTGGAAAGCTTCGACTATTCCTACTCGTTCGATCCTCAGATCGAGCAGGATTGGACCTGGACGGAGCGCTACGCCGCCCAGCCGGAAATCCTGGCCTATCTGCGATTCGTGGCCGATCGACTGGATCTTCGCAGAGACATTGCGTTCAACACCCGGATCGTATCGGCGCGCTACAACGAAATCGGCAGACGCTGGACCGCGACCGCGGAAGACGGCGCGGTCTGGTCGTGCCGGCGCCTGATTCTGGCGACCGGCCCACTGTCGGCGGCCAAGCCGCCCGACATCGCCGGCATCGATGATTTCCAGGGGCTCAAACTGCAGACGTCGTCCTGGCCCGAGGCGGGGGGCGATCTTTCCGGCAAACGCGTCGGGGTGATCGGCACCGGGTCCTCGGGCGTCCAATGCATCCCCATCATCGCCGAGCAGGCCGCCCATCTCCATGTCCTGCAGCGAACCCCTGCCTTCAGCCTGCCGGCCTTCAACGGGCCGTTGGCCGAGCCGTTCATCGCCGACATGAAGCGGAACTACAGGGCCCATCGCAACAAGACCCGCCGGACACGCCAGGGCGTGATCTTTCGATCGACGGGCAAGAGGGCGTTCGACGTCGAGGAGCAGGAGCGCCGCGAGGTCTACGAGACCTATTGGCGGGGTGGCGGCTTCCATTTCGCATCGTCATTCACCGATTTGCTCCTGGACCACGGCGCAAATGA
>JAQGIW010000120.1 GCA_028290905.1 Caulobacteraceae bacterium
GGAAAGCCCCCCTCCCGGACTTCGGCCGTACTCCCCCCAGAGGGGGGAGAGACGCGCATCTTTGCATCGCGACCGGGGCCCCGTGATGGAACGCACTCTTACCGCCTACATCCGCGCGCTGCGCCAGGCGGGGGCCGCGGTTTCGCCGGCCGAGGCGATCGATGCGGCGCGGGCGGTGGCGATCGTGGGGTATGCGGAGCGGGAGACCTTGAAGGATTCGCTCGGCGTCGTGCTCGCCAAGACGCCGGAGGAAAAGGACCTCCACGCGCGGCTGTTCGAGCTCTACTTCAGCCGGGCCCCCTCCACCCCTTCGGGGTCCCCCTCCCCCAGCGGGGGAGGAGAGATGCGCCTCTCTCCCTCCTCTGGGGGGAGTACCGGCGAAGCCGGGGAGGGGGGCGACCCCGCCGACGCCCTCGTCGACCTCGCCAACTCCGGCGACCCCGACCGCATCGCCGTGGCCATGGAGCGCGCCGCCGCCCAGGTCGGGGTGGACGAGATCCGCTTCGCTTCCCAGGGGCCCTACTTCTCCCGCCGCATGCTGGAGGCGATGGGCATCGAGGCCCTGGAGGCGCGGCTGATGCAGCGGCTGGAGGCCCGCGACCCAAACACTCAGGGGGACGCGAAAGCCGACGCCCAGGCCCTGATGGACGCCCGCGCCGCCCTGGCCCGGGAGGCCCGCGCCCATGTCGACCGCCGCTTCGAGGTGTTCGGCCGCGCCGCCACCGAGACCTTCATGAATTCCGCGGTCGCCAACCGCGCCATCGACAAGCTCTCCCTGCGCGACATGGAGCGGATGAAGGCGGTGGTGGCCCGCATGGCCCGGCGCCTGGCCGTGCGCCACTCGCGCCGGCGCAAGATCCGCAACCGCGGGCGCCTGGATGTGCGCCGCACCCTGCGCGCCAACGCCGGCTACGACGGGGTGCCGTTCGAGGTGGTGTGGAAGCGCAAGCACCGCGACCGGCCCAGGATCGTCGCGGTCTGCGACGTCTCCGGCTCGGTGGCCGCCTACGTCCGCTTCCTGCTGATGTTCCTCTATGCTCTGCAGGAGACGGTGGCGGACCTGGGCGCCTTCGCCTTCGCCCACGAGCTGCACGACGTCGGCGGCCCCTTGAAGCGGATGGATTTCGAGACCGCCATGGAACACATCCTGTTCGAGATCGGCTCCGGCGGCACCGACTACGGCCAGGCCCTTATCGACCTGAAGGACAAGCACTGGGAGCAGATCGACCGCCACACCACCGTGCTGGTGCTCGGCGACGGCCGCTCCAACCACACCGACCCGCGCCTCGACATCTTCGCCGAGCTGGCCGACCGGGCCAAGCGCGTGGTCTGGCTCTGCCCCGAACCCGCCGGGCGGTGGGGCGGCGGCGACAGCGAAATCCTCAAGTACCGCCCCTTCTGCACCCACCTCAGCCACTGCGCGACGGCCCTGGACCTCGAAGAGGCCCTGGACGAGATCCTGCTGGCGTACGATTGAGGCCTCGCCAGGCCCGCCCCCCTCCCGGCCTTCGGCCGTACTCCCCCCAGCGGGGGAGAGAGTCCAGACGGGCGCCTCTCCTCCCCCGCCGGGGGAGGGGACCCCGATGGGGTGGAGGGGGCCGCCGCGCGGAACCAAAACCCAACCCCGCGCGTCAACCCATCTCGCGCCCGCGAAGCGGCGCCGCGGAGGCTCCCCCCGATGCCCACCTTCACCGACCCGTTCATGGCCGGCTTCGAATCCTCGTCGCACCGGCGCAAGGACGGCAAGCGCCTGGACCTGATCGCCAGCACCAAGCACGACGTCTTCGCCCTGCAGGACTACCGCCGCTGCGCCGCCGTCGGCCTGACCACGGTGCGCGACGCCCTGCGCTGGCACCTGATCGAGCAGAGCCCGGGCGTCTACGACTGGTCGAGCTGGCTCCCCATGCTGCACGCGGCGCGGGAGGCGGGAGTGGGGGTCATCTGGGACCTGTTCCACTACGGCAGCCCCGACTTCTACGACATCCGCACGCCGGAATTCGCCGAGGCCTTCGCGCGGTTCTGCGCCGCCGCCGCCCGGATCTACAAGGACGAGATGGACGAGCCGCCCCTCTGGTGCCCGCTCAACGAGATCTCCTTCATCGCCTGGGCGGTCGACACCGGCTACTGGCCGATCCCCGGGGCGAAGAAGGGCCACCGCTTCAAGCGCCAGCTGGTCGCCACCGGCCTGGCCGGCGCCCGGGCGGCGAAGGACGTCGACCCCCGCGCGCGCCTCGCCTGGGCGGAGCCGCTGATCCACGTCGCCCCCCGCGACCACAGCAAGCCGGAGATGCGCCGCGCCGAGGCCTATCGCCTCTCGCAGTACGAGGCCTACGACATGCTGACCGGCAGGATCGATCCGGAGCTGGGCGGCAGCCTCGACATCATCGACGTCGTCGGCCTCAACTTCTACCCTCACAACCAGTGGTACTACCACGGGCCCACCATCCCCATGGGCCACCACGAGTACCGACCGCTCAGCGCGATGCTGATGGAGGCGCACCAGCGCTACGGCCTGCCGATCTACCTCGCCGAGACCGGCGCCGAGCACTCGGGGCGGCCCGCCTGGCTGCACTACGTCTGCGACGAGGTCCGCCTGGCCAAGGCCGGCGGCGCCGTCTTCGAGGGCATCTGCCTCTATCCCGTGACCGCCTACTACGGCTGGGACAACGAACGCCCCGCCGACGTCGGCCTGTTCAGCTTCGCCGACCTGGACGGAAACCGCGCCGTGTTCACCCCCCTGCTGGCCGAGATCGAGCGCCAGAGGGCGATCGGGTTTTAGGAGGGCAGGAGAGGCGCCTCTCCTCCCCCACAGGGGGAGGGGGACCCCGAAGGGGCGGAGGGGGCCGGGGCCGCGATCGGGAGACCGTCTGGCGCAAGCTTTACGGCCATGATCACGCCCTGAGAAGATGAGAGCGCAACAGCGCCAGAAGAGTGGGCACTTCCTCGGTTGCCGTCTTCCACAGTATGGTGTGATCAACGTTGAAGTAAGCGTGGATGAGTCGGTTGCGCATGAAGATGACGTCGGGCCAGGGCGCCGAGGGAATCTCCTCGCGACCCTCCTGAGTCACCCTTGACGCCGCCTCGCCGATGATTTCGACGGCGCGGACCAGGGCGAACCGCAGCATCTCGTCGCTGTCGATATCCCCTCGCTGGCGTCCGGCGACGAAGCGCGCCACGGTTTCCCCCGCCTCGATCATGTGGCGGATGCGGATGGCGTCATCCGGCCTCATATTGCGGCTCCGCGGTCCGCACGACCTCGTCGCGGAAGTGGCGACTGAGATCCTGGACGGTCCGCAGATCCACCGGCCGTCCGCCCAGCATGTCCGAGAGTTCCGCGCTGATGCGGCCGAGCCGGATAAGGCCGGGTTCCTGGCCCGGCTCGAATTCGACGAGCAGGTCCACGTCGCTGTCCGGGCGGTTGGTTCCCTTCAATGTCGAGCCGAACAGAGACAGCCGCCGGATGTGGCGGCTCCGGCAAATGGAGGCGAGGGCGGCCGGATCTGGGAAGACGCGATGGGGCATGTCGTTTCTTTGCAAATCATACGCTCCGCAATCCGACGAAACAAACGCTTAGCCAGGCGAGACTGTCCCCCGGAGCGCGGGCATCCTGTCCGCTCTTCACTTCACCTTGCCAGGTTTTCCCGGCAATCGCCGCCCGCCGCGCAGCAAAGTGCGCCTCCACCTCCTCATGCGGGATCGGCGACCGCGTGGGCCCCGTCCCCGCCCGCTCATCCCTTCGCCGACCGTCTCGACGACGGTTGGCGGAAGGGAATGGGAGTCGAACCCACCCGGAGCTGCGAAACAGCCCCTCCCGGATTTGAAGTCCGGACGCCCCACCGGGGACGTTGCCCTTCCCAACAGGTCAGTCGGCCCCAACCCGCAACGCCACCGGCGTGACCTGTCCTTCGCCGCCAATCCTGAACGCCCGGGCGACAGGACGCGGATTCCCACTCGTTCTGA
>JAQGIW010000246.1 GCA_028290905.1 Caulobacteraceae bacterium
ACCGGGCGGTGGCGGCGCACGCGGCGGGCGCGGCGGAGGCCAGGACGGCCGGCTGCGGATCTCGGTCTTCCACACGGTCTACTTCGAGAACCGCTACCTGGTGCGGCCGGGCGGCCCGCTGCTCGACTTCCTGGACGGCGCGTCGCTCGGCGGCCTCGGCGGCCAGCCCCGCCATGAGGTCCAGGCGCAGCTGAACGTCGCCGAGCGCGGCTTCGGCGCGGAGCTCAACGCCGACTGGAAGAGCGGCACGTCCGTGCGCGGCGGCCTCGGCGGCTCCGGCGGCGACCTCGACTTCTCCGGCATCGTCAAGGTGAACGCCCGCGTCTTCGCCGACCTCAGCCAGCGCAAGGCGCTGATGGAGCGCGCGCCCTGGCTGAAGGGCTCGCGCATCACGCTGTCGGTGACGAACGTCTTCGACCAGCGCGTGGCGGTGCGTGACGCGGCCGGCGTGACGCCGCTCAGCTTCCAGCCGGCCTACATCGATCCGCTCGGCCGCACCTGGCGGATCGGCTTCCGCAAGCTGTTCTCCTGAGGCTGCCTGGAGCTTTGCTGCGGGCCTTGTGAGATATCGTCGCCTTGAAGCCGCCCACTTCAGGCGCTAGAAAGTCCCACTAGAGCAGTGGGACATTCCAGCCGCGTTTCCGACGGCCTTTCGCCACCGCAACCTCGTACTTATCTGAGAGGTTGAGGGGGGCGGATGGGCCTTGCGCGTCAGGCGCGCCGGCCCGAACGTCCAGGAGAGAAGGGGATAAAAACCATGGCCGCAAGCGCCCTAGCCGTGATGTCGCCGGACGGCGGCCTCAGCCGATACCTATCCGAAATCCGCAAGTTTCCGATGCTGGCCAAGGACGAGGAATTCATGCTCGCCAAGCGCTGGCAGGAGCATGAGGACCCCGACGCCGCCCATCGCCTGGTGACCAGCCACCTTCGCCTGGTGGCCAAGATCGCCATGGGCTACCGCGGCTACGGCCTGCCGATCGGCGAGGTGATCTCCGAGGGCAACGTCGGCCTGATGCAGGCGGTGAAGAAGTTCGAGCCGGACAAGGGTTTCCGCCTGGCCACCTACGCCATGTGGTGGATCCGCGCCTCGATCCAGGAATACATCCTGCGTTCGTGGTCGCTGGTGAAGATGGGCACCACCGCCGCCCAGAAGAAGCTGTTCTTCAACCTGCGCAAGGCCAAGAGCGAGATCAGCGCCCTCGAGGAAGGCGACCTGCGCCCCGAACAGGTCAGCGCCATCGCCACCAAGCTGGGCGTGCTGGACAGCGAGGTGATCTCGATGAACCGGCGCCTCTCCGGCCCGGACGCGTCGCTCAACGCCCCGCTGCGCGCGGATTCGGAGAACGAGTGGCAGGACTGGCTGGAGGACAAGGAGCAGGTCAGCCAGGAGACACGCCTGGCTGAGGACGAGGAGAAATCCATCCGCATGAGCCTCCTCGAGGAGGCGATGACCGAGCTCACCGACCGCGAACGCCACATCCTCACCGAGCGGCGCCTGAAAGACGACCCGACCACCCTCGAGACCCTGGCGTCCGAATACGGCGTGAGCCGCGAGCGCGTCCGGCAGATCGAGGTGCGGGCCTTCGAGAAGCTGCAGCGGGCGATGAAGGCCGCCGCCCAGGAGCAGAACCTGGTCAGCGCCTGAGGCGCGGTCGCGGCGGCTGAGCCGCGGCTCTTTCTTCAGGGCGTAGCGGTCAATCCCAGGGCTCTGGTCACGGCCAGGCTGGCGATCAGGGGCGGCGGCGCGGAGGTTGCCGCCGCCGTCGAGACGCCGCCGCCGCCCTCCCCGATCGAGGCCATGGCCTGGGCCAGCGGAGCGGCGCTCATTCCGCCGCCCTGCAGCGCCGGCGGGTTGCCCTGGATGACCCAGCTGGGATCCACGGCGGCCAGGATCGGTGCGGTGAAGCCGGAGCCCGACTTCGAGAGCCACTCGCCCACCGCCCCGTTGCTGTTTCGCCAGAGGATGTCGGCCTTGCCGTCGCCGTTGAAGTCGCCGACGCCCTGGACGGTCCAGCTGGAATCCACCACGCCCAGGTCCACCGGGGCGTAGCCGCCGCCGGCGGTGGTCATCCAGACGCCGGTGTCGCCGTTGGTGTTGCGCCACAGGATGTCGCTCAGGCCATCGCCGTTGAAGTCGCCGACACCCTGGATCTTCCAGCTGGGATCGATGGTCGCCAGGATCGGGGCGGTGAAGCCGGCGTAGCCCGCTCCCGTGTTCGACAGCCACTCGCCGACCTGCCCGGTGGCCGCATTGCGCCACAGCAGGTCGGCCTTGCCGTCGCCGTTGAAGTCGCCGACGCCCTGGATCGTCCAGTTGTTGTCGATGATCCCGAAGTCGATCGGCGTGTAGCCGCCTCCGGCCGTGGTCAGCCAGATCCCGGCGTCTCCGTTGGTGTTGCGCCAGACCAGATCGCTCAGGCCGTCGCCGTTGAAGTCGCCGACACCCTGGATTGTCCAGCTGGGATCGATGCTGGCCAGGATCGGCATGGTGAAGCCGGTGTATCCTGCCCCGGGCGCCGACAGCCACTCTCCCACCGCGCCATTGCTGTTGCGCCAGAGGATGTCGGCCTTGCCGTCGCCGTTGAAGTCGCCGACCGCCTGTATTTGCCAGCTGTTGTCGATCACCCCGAAGTCGACCGGCGTGTAGCCGCCGCCCGCGCCGGTCAGCCAGATGCCGGCGTCGCCATTGGCGTTGCGCCACACCAGATCGCTCAGGCCGTCGGCGTTGAAGTCGGCCACCGCCGTCCGCGCCGTGAGATTCGTCCCGCCGGCGCCGTCGCTGGCGACGGCGAACGTCAGGCCAGGATTGGTGGCGGCGCCGAGCCCGATGGTGTCCACCGTCGTCCCGCCGCTCGTCGCGACCAGCTGGCCCGAGGCGTTGATGAACGCCGAGGTTGCGACGATGCCCGCCAGGTCGATCGTGCCGCCGGGGAGCAGGTTCGAACCGCCCACCGAGGCGCCGGACTCCACGATCAGCGCGCCCCCGCTCTGGACGGTGGTAGCGCTGGCGACGCCGCCGGAGAGGACGTCCACGACCCCGCCGCCGACCACGACCAGCCCGCTCGCCACGCCGCCCGCCTCGATATAGGCGTACCCCTTGCTGGCGGTCGAGGACCCGCTGATCACCACCCCGTCCATCACGCCATAGTCGAAGACATTGCCGTCGGCGCTTCCCGGTCCCGAGAGCGTTCCGCCGGACGACACGGTCGTGAGGCCCGGCAGGTCTCCGCCCGCCGGCAGCGCCAGAAAGCCGCCGCTGTCCACCGTCGCGGCCTGGATCTCGATGATCCCGCCGCTCATCACCGTCACCCCGCTGACCACGGTCGTGCTGGTCGCGGTGGTCGAGGTCACCGCGGCGCTCGTCCCGCCGGCGATCATCGCCTCCGTCCCCAGGGTGGCGCCGCTGCTGAGGACGAGGTTGCTGGCCGAACCGCCCGAGTAGAATCGCTCGAGGCCGCCGGAGAGGACCGTGGTCCCGCTGCTGAAGCCGCCCGACCGGACGAGCTGGAAGCCGCCCGACTGTACGGTCACGGCGGAGGCGGCGGCGCCGCTGGAGACCACCTGCTCCCCGCCGGCCTCGAGGGTAGCCCCGGTGTCCAGCCCCCCCGTGAGAACGAACTCGAGACCGCCGGAGACGACGGTCGCCTGCGCAGTACCCCCGGACGCCACATCCAGCACGCCGCCGCTCTGGACCGTGACGCCGCTGTCGACCTGGCCGGCCGCCACCGTCACCGTCTGGCCCGAGGAGACCGTGGTGATCGGCGCCATCGCCGAGAGGGTCCAGCCGAGCACGTCCAGGACGCGCAGATCGGTGGCCGTGACCACGCCCACCGCGCCGCCGAGGGTCACGCCATAGGCGTCATACTGGTTGGGCTGCCCCGGAATGTACGTCGGCTGCTGGTTCGCGCCCGAGGCGTCCCAGTCCGCCGAATCGGCCCCATCGTTCGACCCGTTCGTCGCCACCGGATCGTGGAACTGGGTGAGAAGCTGTGTCCCGTTGATCGAGAAATAAGCCGATTTTCCATCCCTCCCCAGCGATGGGTCGGGGACGCCGGCCGCAGCGTAACGGAAGATGTCCATGATCCCGTTGGAGCTGCCGTCGCCGCCCACGCGCCCGAAGCCCCCTTCGGAGATCTCGTGTTCGAGGATGGCAACGGCGTCGTAGGCGCCGGGGACGGGATTGGCCTGGCTGAAGAAATAGTTCAGCGTGCTGTCGAGCTGCACGGAGTCGAAGGTGTAGCCGGACGCGCCCGGCAGGCCTAGAATCTGCGCCAGGGGTTGGGCGATCTGGAAGGTCGATCCGGCGAACTGGCTCGCCAGGCCGCCGATGGCGCCGACAGCGGCCTTGTCGTCCGCGCTCGTCGCGGCGCCCGCAAGCGCCGTCTGGAGCTGCGAAAAGCTCGCGCTGACAAACGAAAAGTCATTGATGCCCGGGCCGACGCTGGGATTCATATCGAAGGTGAAGTTCAGCGTGGCCGTGTTGGCGACCTGCGACTCGTAAAATGTCTCGGCCGTGACGACCGCATTCAGATAGCCCTGCCCGACGCGTGACGTGTAGTTGTTGACGAACTGCAGATTGCTGCCGGCGAGGATTATAGTCTGGTGGCTGGATTGCACCGGGAAGAGAGGATCGTTCACCTGCCCCTGCGGCGAGACGCCGAGATCGACGATCTCGGTCCCACCGATCCCGTCGTCCGACAGGGCTAGCGTCGCGCTCTGCAGGTTGCCCGACAGCTGAACCGCGCTGCTGGCGCCGCCACGGCTATACACGGTCAGGAGGTCGCTGACCGGATTGAGGTTCACCGAGGTGACGGCGCCATAGGAAATGTACGCATCGTCGATCGAGCCGCCGGCGCTCAAGGCCATGGCGGCCGCGCCGGACCGGGCGGTGGTGGCGCCGGCAACTGCGTAGCCGCCGTTCGGAACCATCGTATCGGTCAAGGGGGACTGTCCTCCGAAGCGACGAGAACTTGATGACGTTTCATTGGACGTTCGAACAAGCTCTACGCTTGGAACCAAGAGCCGGATCAGACATCAGGCGATTCACCGGTGTGTCGAGGCTCACCGCACGGCGCGGCGAGAGTCAATGACGGGATTCGCCACCCAGGCGCCGATCAGTTTTTCGATGCGGCGAACAAGGTTTCCGCGATGGCTGGCGCGGCGATGGTGGCTGGCCCGGGCTGCGCGGCGCCGCTGTAGGCGCCCATCGAGGCCATCGCATGGGCGAAGGCGGTGGCGCTCTGCCCGGTTCCGACCTGCAGCGCCGGCGCCCCGCCCTGGATCTGCCAGCTGGAGTCGACGCTGGCCAGGATGGGGGTGGAGAAG
>JAQGIW010000252.1 GCA_028290905.1 Caulobacteraceae bacterium
CCGAATCGGACACATCGGCGATGACCGCCATGCCTTCGCCACCCGCGCGGCGGATATGGGCGAGGGTTTCTTCCACGCCGGCCGCGTTGATGTCGTTGACCGCCACGCGGGCGCCTTCGCGCGCAAAGCGCACCGCCGACGCCTGTCCGATGCCGGAGCCCGCGCCCGTGACGAGCGCGACCCTGCCGGCAAGCTGATCGCCCACTTGTCGTCCTCCCTCTATTTCCCGCCCCGTCCCGTTTCGGGCTTATTATGCTACGGGTTCTGAGTAGAATTGTTTGGCCCAACGGCGATATTCCAGGATCGGCCCATCGTTCGCACACAGTATCGGCCTCTCCCGATACATCTTGTTCTCCCAGATCGGGAAATCCTGCAAGACCACCTTCGCCTGTTCTTCCATCTGTGCTCGAAGTTCGCCCATGACTTGTTCATTGCTGCGACCGTTTTTCTTTCCGATCACGCTGTTGATGAAGCTAAGGCGGTCGCTGTCAATAGGCGTGATGGCGCCCACGCTGATGGTCTGCTGGGCGCCGTTGTACCTCGTCAGGTTGAACCCCAGCCCATAGTTCTCGCCATGCAATCTCAACGCTTCGCTCTCGCCATACTGATTCTGGCTGAAGCCGGCGTCGATGATCCAGTGGAACATATAGCCGTCAAAAATGCTTTTTCTGTTGGAGGGTTGGTCCATCTTGTGCACCTGCATGAAGTGCGGCCAATCGATGGCGTTCTCCATGATCTCCTGCGGATGACTGTTCAAGGTCCAGTCATAGCGGACCCAATCCGAGGTCCAGTCGTCATCGCCGTACTGCTCGATCTTTGGCACTTGATAGAAGGGCGCCTTGTCCTCGGAATGATGCCAGATGTAGATTTGGCCATTCACCTCATCGACCGGATAGCTCTTGGTGCGCGCGCCGGGGGGGATGCGGTCCGAGTAGGGAATGTCGACGCACTTGCCGGCAGTGTCCCAACGCCAGGCGTGGAACGGACACTTGACGGAGTCGGCCTCCACGCAGCCACCGACGGCCAGGTTCGCACCGAGGTGCGCGCAATAGGCGTCAAGGACGCCCACGGCACCGCTTTCGCCGCGGAAGACCGCGAGATCCTTGCCCATGGCGCGAACGCCCTTGATCTGGCCCCTCGCGACGTCGCCGGAAAAAGCCACCATGAACCAGCCGTTGGGCATGGGAAGCGTGTGCTTGGCCATTTTGGAACGACAGCCTTCAAGCGTTATTGATAAGAAACTCACTAGTAGCCCGTCGGCGGGGGGTGTCAAGGTGGCGCGGCTTCCGTTCGACCGGCCGAGAGCCCCGTCGCGAAAACGCGGGTCAGCGATTGGGCGGTCTGGTCCAGGTTCACCCGCATCCGCCCGGAGAGATGCATCCAGGCCAAGTGCTCGATGGCGCCCCAGACGGCCTCGCGGGTCAGGGCCTCGTCGGCGTCGGCCACGAGCTCCCCCGCTGCTCTGCCGTCGGCGAATATCTGTGACCATAGCCGCCGCGAACGCCGGGTCATGGCGCGTGCCTGGTCGGTCTGCAGTTCGGTCGCCGCGCGCACCTCCGCAATATAGAGCCTGGTCAGGCCGGAATCGTGCGCCAAGGCATGCAGCCCATGCGAGATCATGATGTGCAGGCGCTCGGTGAATGTCTCGGCCGCCAGCACCTCGGCTTCGCGATCTTCGGCAAAGCGCTCCGAAAACAGTTCAAGGACCTGTTGCAACAGGTCGCGCTTGTTCTTGAAATAGCGGTAGATCAGGCCTTCGGAGACACCAGCGCGCCGTGCGATCTCCGCCGTCGAGGCGCCCTCGAAGCCGCTTTCGGCGAACACGACGGACGCGGCGTCGAGGATGGAATTGTAGCGCTCCCTCAATCTCTCCGCGCTGATGACCGGCATTGGTTCCTGCTCCTGTTCGTTGCTGAGCATCCACGCAGATGGACGCATGGGCGAGACAATTGCGTCTCGCGACCCGAAAAAAATCGCACGTTCCCGCTAAATTGAGTCTTGCTCATTTTGACGGGCGGGGCGAGACTGGCCGCCTCACCATGAGACAATGAAGACCAAGGGAGAAACGATATGGGTCAGCGCGATGGTTATGTGGGCGAGCCGGTCAAGCTCGCAGACCTGAAATTCGAAACCATACAGGTGGAGAAGAAGGGTGGTGTCCTGAATATCTGGCTGAACCGGCCGGAGGTTCGCAACGCGTTCAACGCCTTGCTGCATCATGAACTGGAGGAAGTGGCGCTCGACTACGCGGAAGACGATCCCGACATCAAGGTGATCGTGGTTCGCGGGCGGGGCAAGATCTTCTCCGCTGGCCATGACCTTGTGGAGGTCGCCAGCGGCTATGCCACAGTGGGCAAACCTGGCGGTTGGGATCCCCATCGCCGGCCGGGGCCTGCCAAGACATGGTACTGCAGCAAGCCGATCATCGCCGGCGTGCACACCTATGTCGGTCCGATCGCCTGGTCGTTCCTGTCCGACATCGATTTCGTCATCGCTGCCGAAGGGACACGGTTCAGTCTGGAACAGGCCCGTATGGGCGGCGGCTCGGCCGGCGGGACCATGCTTCTGAACCACTTCCCCCCCAAGGTGTGGAAGCAACTGATCATGATCGGCGGCTGGATGACCGCCGAGCAGTGCAAGGACTATGGCTTCGTCGCCCGCGTCGTGCCGCAAGACCAGCTCGACGCCGAAGTCGACAAGTGGGCGCAGGAGATCTGCAAGGTGCCCCTGGCTCAGCTGCAGGCGTCCAAGCAGAATGTGCATCGCCAGTTCGAAGCCCAGGGCTACCTGACCAGCTATATGCGCAACCTCGAGAGCGGCCACGGCGGATCAGAGGACATGGCCTGGTTCAAGAAGGTCATGGACGAAGGATTGAAGGCCGCGTTGAAGGAGCGTGACGCTCCCTTCGACGACACGGTCTCGCAAATCTGATCCACTAGAGCGTGCGTCGTGGGCGGCGGGTGTTCCCCGCCGCCCATCCTGCCGCTGGATGTCTTGAAGCAGGGCGGCTCGCCGCCTTGCTGGAAGGATCGCATGCAGACCAGGCGCATCCCCGTGGCCGACGGCCTGACGGTAGAGGCCGACTTCAAGGGCCCCTCGTCGGGCCCCGGCGTGATCCTGATGCATGGCGGCGGACAGACGCGGCATGCGTGGGGGCAGACCACCGATGCGCTCGCCCGCCAGGGCTACGCGACGATGGCCTTCGACGCCCGCGGACACGGCGGCAGCGACTGGTCGGCAGCGAGCCGCTACGGCGTGGAGCCGATGATGGATGATCTTCGGATGATCCTGAAGCAGTCGCCGCCACGACCGGTGCTGATCGGCGCCTCCATGGGCGGCGGGGTCGCCCTGTGTGCGGCCGCCGCCGACGCGGATGCGGCCAGCGCCTTGGTGCTGGTCGATGTCACCCCGAGGGTTGATCTCGCCGGGGCCGAGCAGATCATCGGCTTCATGCGCGCCAACCGCGGCGGTTTCGCCTCGCTGGAAGAGGCGGCCGACGCCGTCGCCGCCTACCTGCCGCACCGACCGCGTCCCAACGACAACGGCGGCCTGATGAAGAACCTGCGCCTCCGGGACGACGGCCGCCTCTACTGGCACTGGGATCCGGGAATGGTCCGCGACGGCCCGATGGATCGGGAGGCCCACGGCATTTTCCTGGAGGAGCAGGCGCGCCGCATCACCGTGCCGACCTTGCTGGTGCGCGGCGGCAAGAGCGAGCTGGTGAAACCGGAACACGCGCGCCAGTTCCAGGCGCTCGTGCCCGGTTCCGAGTGGGTGGACGTCGCCGACGCCCGCCACATGGTGGCCGGGGACAGCAACAGCCAGTTCACCGACGCAATCCTCGACTTTCTCGGCCGGGTCTGCCCCGTGAGCCCCGTCGCCAGCGCCTGACCGAGGCTGGACCGGACCTGCTCTAGGATCGAGGCCCCGTCGCCAGGTGATCCGGACGGACGATCGTCACCTTCTCCACCACGTCGCGGAGCACGAGGGCCACCGTTTCGTCCCAGCGTCCATCCAGGTCGCCCGCGCGGATGGCCGCACACAGGCTGCCGGTGAGGTCGGCGATATCGCCCGGGACGGCGAGGAACGCTGCCAGCCTCGCTTCGAATGACCTGTCGGCGACCTCGGCGCTGGCCAGTTCCCGTTCGGCGACGCCGAGAAGGAAGGCGGCGACGCGCGCCTGGTAGCGATCGCCATCGCCAAGTCGCGGGCCCACCTCCTCGAGGAAAGCGCGGACGGTTCGCAGCAGGTCGTTCAGCTCGGGTCGGTACTGCGCCATGCTTCAATCGAGTTCCCCTGCAAGGGTCATCAGCAGGTCGTACTCCACCAGGCTGGCGTTGCGGCCACAGGCGGCGAAGACCAGACCTCGGCGAACGCCTCGCACATGGCCATGGGCCTGCATCACATTCAGCACCGCCCAGCGGGTCAGGGCGAACACCTCCCAGTAGCGGACGCGCGCCAGATCCACCGCGCCCCCTCCGGCGGCCTCGTAGCCGTCACGCAAGGCCTCCCGCGTCCCCAGCCCTCCAGCCGCCAATTCCGGCCGGCCGAATCGCCAGGGCCGGGCGCAGAACCAGCCGAGATCTTCGTGGACGTCGCCGAAATGGCTGCACTCCCAATCGAGGACACCCCGCACGCCGCTGGCGTCCACGAGCAGGTTGCCCACCCTGAAGTCGCCATGCAGGAACTGTCTCGCCTTCGCGGGCGGGCGATGACGTTCCAGCCAGCGCAGGCCGAGTTCGATCGCCGGATGTTGCTCTGCATAGATGTCGAGGCGGTCGCGCTGAGCGGCGATCGGATCGCGACTGTCTGCGACATCGTCCAGAAACGCGAGCGGTTCGGTGGGACAGGCATGAAGCCGCGCCAGAAGACCGCCAATCTCGCCTGCCAGCTCCGGACGGGCCAGTTCCTGCGACCGCAGTATCCTTTGGGGCAGGGTTTCGCCGGACGTAAAGGCGATCACGAAGCCCTCCCCCAACCCGTCGACGGCATCATATTCGAACAGCGGCTCCGGCACGGGGAGTCCATGGGCGTGAACAGCCCGCATCACCTCGAATTGCTGGTGTCCCGTCAGGAAGGGCGAGCCGATCAGCGTCGGAGTCTGGCGAGACACCACGCGCCGGCGCGTGGTTCCTTGCACGATATCGAAGACGACGGTGGTGTTCGCTCCGCCGAGAGTGGGACGGGTCAGGGCCTCGATCCGCGCCCCAGCGCCGAAGCGTCGCCTCACCGCCTCGCCGCACAACTCCTCGGCATCGGCGTCCGCCGTCACAGGGGATGGCCGGCCAGGTGGCCGCCCTCGATACGATCGATGTATTCGGACATGCCCAGCCCCTCTGCCCCGCCCCACCGGAAGCGCGTGAAAGCCTCGGAAATGTTCGAAATCACCAGATCGTCGCCGATCCGACGGCGATTGCGAAGCGGCGCCACGTTCAGCGCCTCGCCCTCGATCAGCACCGCCCGCCGGGCGGTGCGGGCCCCGATCAGCATGTGCGCCGGCGTCTTGCCGGGCGTCCATTCCCGGGTCAGGACGTCCAGATCGATGATCTCCTCATAAGCGCCGTCGACCATCAGGACGCCCACGCGCCGCGAACCGCCATCCGGCGTCCCGATCTTCAGCAGCATGAAGCCGCGGCCGTCGCCGAAGTTGGCGAGGAACAGCCGGTAGGTCCGGATCGCCTGCCATTGTCGCGGCCCCCAGGAATGGTCTCGCCAGCCGAAACCGTCGAAAGGCCAGACCTCTTCGCCGATTCGGATTTCCCCGGTGGTGCGGGTGTGCTGGTTGAAGTGGCCGAGCGAGAAGTCGCGGCCATACATAGTCGGCTGATCCGGCGACATCGGCTCGCCGCCATGCATGGGCGAGACGCCGACGTGTGACCATCGCACGCTGGCCAGGACCCGCTTGGCTACGTTCGACAGGGCCTCAGGGCGGCGCAGCGCCTGGGGGTCGTCGAGCACCATGACCTCGCCGTCGTAGGCCATGTCGAGGGCCTTGAGTGGCTCGACGACGGTGGCCGACAGCCCGCCTGCGGAGAATTGGCCGTTGCCGGCGATGGCGGGGCGCGCAAACTGGCAGGCGAGCCGCCCGTCCGGGAGATAGAGGCACACCGACAGTTCGGCATAGCCCTCGTTGGCCCGATTGCCGATGCGCATCCAGCCGCCCATGCCGAGCCTCGGATCGAAGGCGTTGGTGTAGACGCTCTCGTTGAATGTCGGTTCCGGCGTGAGCTTATGCGGATATTCGTCGCGCGCCTCCAGGCGAAAGCCGTGCATCGGATCTGTCCTCTAGACGCGGAAGTAATCTGGTTTGGAGATGGCCCACTGATCGCCCCAGAGCTGGGCGCCGCCATCGATGGTCACCACTTCGCCTGTCACGAAGCGCCCCGCCGGCCCACCGAGGTAGCAAACCATGTCGGCGACGTCGTCGACCTGGCCGAAGTGCTTCATGGGGTTGGTGTTCGGCATGTCTCGACGGGCCTCGTCCGGGTAGACCTTCATGCCGTCTGTGGAGATGACGCCCGGCGCCACGCAATTGACGCGTATGTTCAGCGGCGCCCATTCCACGGCCAGCGTCTTGGACAGGTAGATCACGCCGGCGCGCGCGGCGCAGGTATGGGCGATGCCCGGCATTCCCCGCCAGATCACCGTCACGACATTGACGATCGAACCCGGTCTCCCTGCGTCGCGCCAGCGGCGGGCGGCGGCCTGCATCATGTGCCAGGAGCCGTTGAGGTTGGTGTCGATCACCGCGTTCCAACCCTTGACTGAAAAGTCGATGGCCGCTTGGGGGAACTGCCCGCCGGCATTGTTGACCAGGATGTCGATGCCGCCGAACCGATCCGACGCGGCGTCGAACAACACAGCCACCTGCTCGGGGTCACGGATCGAAGCCGGTTGAGCCAGGACCTCGGCGCCCAGCCGCCGCAACCCCTCGGCCGTCGCCTGCAACCGGCCGGCGTCGCGGCCGCAGATGACCACCCGGGCGCCCAGACGCGCTGCCCAGTAGGCGACGGCCTTGCCGATGCCGCCCCCGGCGCCCGAGACGAGCAGGGTGGTGTCGCGCAGGATGTCGGCTCGAAGGGCGATGGGAAGCGTGGCGAGCTCCTCATCGGTGCGGCCATAGGCCTCGATCGATTCAGGGCTCATGGCGCGGCCTCGGACCGGCCCGGGCGCGAGTGGTTCTCGCGAAAACGCTTCCCGCCCATGACCCGCTCCTCAAAAGGCGACCCGGTCGCTGCCCTTGAGGCCGAGCCGCTCGCGGGCCTCCGCCGGAGAGGCGATCTCCAGCCCCAGACCTTCGATGATCTGGCGCGCCCGCGTCACCTGTTCGGCATTGGACCGCGCCAGCCGCCCGGGGCCCATCCACAGCGAATCTTCCAGCCCGACGCGCACGTTCGCGCCCATCGCCGCGCCCATGGCCACGATCGGCATCTGCCCGCGACCAGCCCCGAGCACCGACCACACATAGGCGTCGCCGAACAACCGGTCGGCGGCCCGCTTCATGTGCATCACGTCCTCGGGATGAGACCCGATCCCGCCCATCAGCCCGAATACGGTCTGAATGAACAGAGGCGGCCTGACCAACCCCTCACGCCAGAAGTGTTGCAGGTTGTAGAGATGGCTGGTGTCGTAGCATTCGAACTCATAGCGCACGTCGGTCGCATTGAGCGTGCTCAAGGCGTACTCGATGTCCTTGTAGGAGTTCCGGAACACCAGGTCGCGCGACGCTTCGAGCATCTGCGGTTCCCAATCGTAGCGGAAGTCCTTGTAGCGCTTCAGCATCGGAAACAGCCCGAAGTTCATCGAGCCCATGTTCAGCGAGGCAATTTCGGGCTCCCACACCGCGGCCGGACGCACGCGCTCCTCCACGGTCATGAACGGCGAGCCGCCGGTGGTCAGGTTGAGCACCGCGTCGCACCGCTGCTTGATTACCTTCAGGAAGGGTTCGAACGCCTCCGGCGACTGGTCCGGCCGACCGTCGCGAGGATCGCGCGCATGCAGATGCACGATGGCTGCGCCCGCCTCAGCCGCGCCGATGGCGGCCTCGGCGATCTCCTCGGCGGTGACCGGCAGGTGCGGCGACATCGACGGGGTGTGGATGGAGCCGGTGACCGCACAGGTAATGATGATCTTGTCGGTCACGTTCAGCGCCCCAGCAGTTCCTCGGCGATGATGACCTTGCGCACCTCGGTCGTGCCCGCGCCGATCTCCAGCAGCTTGGAAGCTCTGTAGAGGCGATTGACCTCGGTCTGGCGCATGTAGCCGGCCCCGCCGAAGATTTGCACCGCGTCGGCGCACACGCGCGTGCAGGTCTCCGCGGCGTACAGGATGGCGGCCGCGGTCAGCTTGTGGACTTCGCCGCGCCCGCCCTCGCCCTGGTCCAGAGCGTTGGCGAAGCCGAGCGTCCGATAGCAGAAGGTCTTCGCCGTCTCCACGCCGACGTACATCTCGGCGAGCTTCCCCTGCACCAACTGGAAGTCGCCGATGCGCTTGCCGAACTGCTGACGGGTGCGCGCGTAGTCGAGGGCCAGGTCGAGTGCGCGTTCCGCCATGCCCACGTTGATCATGGCCACGATGGCGCGCTCCAGGTCGAGCCCGCTCATCACCACCGCGACGCCGCGATTCTCCTCGCCCACGAGGTTCTCCGCCGGCACCTCGCAGTCGTCGAACAGGAGTTCGGCCGTGGTCGAACCCCGAAAGCCCATCTTGTCCAGCTTCTGGGCGACCTGGAATCCCTTGGAGCCCGCCTCGACCACGAACGCGGAAATGCCCTTGGCGCCGCGGGCCCTGTCCGTCTTGGCATAGACCAGCACCACGTCGGCGACCGGCCCGTTGGTGATGTAGAGCTTGCGTCCGTTGAGGATGTAGCGATCGCCGTCGCGTCGGGCGGTGGTCGCCATCGAACCCAGCGCATCGGACCCGGCGCCTGGCTCAGTCAGGGCGAGGGCGCCGATAGAACGGCCCGAGCACAGGCCGGGCAGATAGCGAGCGCACAGGGCGTCGCCCCCGTTGCGGGCGATGTTGTTCAGGCAGAGATTTTCATGGGCCACATAGCTTAGGGCGACCGCGGGGTTCCATCGCGCCAACCCCTGGGTGATCAGCGCTGACGTGAAGAAGTCGCTGTCCGAGCCGCCGTACTGCTCGGGCGCCGTGACCCCGAGGAAACCCATCTCGCCCAGCGCGGGCATGACATGCTCGGGCCACCACTCCTCGTCGTCCATCTTCTGCTGCAGGCCGTGCAGTTCCCGGGCCGCGAACCGGTCGGCCTGATCCAGCACCGCCCTGTGATCCGGTGAGAGTTCGAACAGCGACATGGGCGGGGCATTAGGCAACATCGCGACCCCATTCATCAGCGACCATCCCTGGGCGCATCGCCGACCGCGACGTTGACGCCAAATTGAACCGCACTCACTATAGTCCGGGAGACAGCGGCGCCAAGGCGTCATCACCAAGTTCGATGGAAACGCCATGCGGCCTGAGGGCGCCGATTTCCCGTTCGACACGGTCCTGGTCGCCAACCGCGGCGAGATCGCGGCGCGCGTGCTGCGGACCGTGCGCGCCCTGGGATTGCGCGGCCTGGTCGTCCATCACGCCGCCGACGCCGGCTCGCCCGCCGTCCGCATGGCCGACGGCCTGGTGGAGATCACCGGCCCGACGCCAACGGCCGCCTACCTGGACGGCCCACAGATCATCGCCAAGGCGCTGGACGCCGGCGCCCAGGCGATCCATCCGGGTTATGGCTTCCTGTCGGAGAATGCCGATTTCGCCCGGCAGGTCGAAACCGCCGGCATGGTGTTCGTCGGCCCGGCGCCCGAAACGATAGAACTGCTGGGCGACAAGGTCAGCGCGCGCGACTTCGCCGCCGGACATGGCTTCCCCATCGCACCCTCCGCCGTCGAGGCGCATGATCCTCCGACCTTCGCCGACCGGATCCGCGCGATCGGCGGCCCGATGCTGATCAAGCCCGCGGGCGGCGGGGGCGGAAAGGGCATGCGCATCGTCCGCGACCTCACCCGCCTCGATGAGGAGTTGGAACGCGCCCGCAGCGAGGCAGGCCGCTATTTCGGCGACCCGCGGCTCTATGCCGAACGGTACGTGGAACGGCCACGCCACATCGAGGTGCAGGTGCTGGGCGACGGATTCGGCGAGGTGGTGCACCTGTTCGAGCGGGAATGCTCGCTGCAACGCCGGTTCCAGAAGGTTGTCGAGGAGGCCCCCTCCTCCACCCTCTCGGATGCGGAACGCGAGCGCATATGCGAAGCGGCGGCCGGCATCGCCCGCGCCGCCCGCTATCGCAACGCCGGGACTGTGGAGTTCATCCACGGCGGCGGCGCCTTCTACTTCCTGGAAATGAACACGCGGCTGCAAGTGGAACATCCGGTCACCGAGGCGATCACGGGTCTCGACCTGGTCGCCGAACAGCTGAAGATCGCGGCCGGCCGGCCCCTCGGCTTCACGCAGGCCGAGGTTACGCGAACCGGCCACGCGGTGGAGGCGCGCATCTATGCGGAGGATCCGGCCCGCGGGTTCACGCCCGCCACCGGAAGACTGCTGGCCTACTCGCCACCGGCGGGAGACGGCGTCCGGGTGGATTCGGGCGTCAGCGAGGGCCAGGACATCACCGCCGCCTTCGACCCTCTGATGGCCAAGCTGGTCGTCCGCGGCGCCGATCGGCGCGAGGCGCTCGAGCGGGCGGCGCGGGCCTTGTCCGACTTCGTGGTTCTCGGATGCCGCACCAATATCGGTTTCCTGAAGCGTCTGCTGCGTGATCCGGACGTACTGGCCGGCGCCCTGCACACCGACCTCATCGCCGAAAAGCCGGCGCTCGCCGCCGACCCGGCCCTCTCCCCCGAGACACTGACCGCAGTGCTGGGCGCGGCGGCGCTCTCGATCCGCACCGTCCGCGACGCCGCCCTCGCCGTGCCCCCACTGCACGCCGCGCTGGGGGAATGGCGCAACTGATGCGGCACCTCTTCCTTATCGGCGAGGCGGAGCATCGGGCGTGGCTGGCGCGGCGGGGTGACGGCTTCGTGCTCGACGTCGAGGGTGTCCTCACGCCGGTGGCGATCGAACCGCTGGGGGGGTTGCGAGCACGGCTGCGGGTCGGAGCGGCCGTGCACGATATCGTGCTGGTGGCGGACGGCGACCACGTCCACCTGCACCTCGACGGCGAAATCTATCAGGTGACCTACCGCGATCCGGTGTCGCGCTTCGCCGAAACGGCGGCGCACGGCCTGGGCGACCTCGCCA
>JAQGIW010000270.1 GCA_028290905.1 Caulobacteraceae bacterium
CACCGCCGCCGGTGCAGGCGCCGGCCGGGGCGCCCAAGCCGAGCGTGCGCGTTCCGACCTCCGGGCCCGCCCCGTCCGCGCCGACAACCGCGCCGCTCGATTTCTCGACGCCGGCGCCGGTCGTCAGCCTGCCGCCGCTTCCGACGGCCCCCAAGCCCGCCAAGCCCTGACTGGGGCGCGGCCGACCCGCCGCGCGCCGAAACGCTGGGCCCAAAAAACCCTGGACGCGAACGATCGAAGGCGATTCGCGCCGCGAATCGGTGCTAGTCTGGAGCCCCATGGCTCGGTACATTTTTATCACCGGAGGCGTGGTTTCCTCGCTCGGCAAGGGATTGGCCTCGGCGGCGCTCGGCGCGCTGCTGCAGGCCCGCGGCTATCGCGTGCGGCTGCGCAAGCTCGACCCCTACCTCAATGTCGATCCGGGGACGATGAGCCCCTATCAGCACGGTGAGGTGTTCGTCACCGATGACGGCGCCGAGACCGACCTCGACCTCGGCCACTATGAGCGGTTCACGGGGGTTTCGGCCACGCGGGCCGACAACATCACCACCGGTCAGATCTACAAGACCATCCTGGAGAAGGAGCGACGCGGCGACTTCCTGGGCGCCACGGTCCAGGTCATTCCCCATGTCACCGACGAGATCAAACGCTTCGTCCTGGCCGACGCGGGGGAAGGGGTCGACTTCGTGCTGGTGGAGATCGGCGGCACGGTGGGCGACATCGAAGGCCTGCCGTTCTTCGAGGCCATTCGTCAGCTGGGTCAGGAGCTGCCGCGCGGCGACACCTGCTTCGTCCACCTGACCCTGCTGCCCTTCATCAAGACCGCCGGCGAGATGAAGACCAAGCCGACGCAGCACTCGGTCAAGGAACTTCGCTCCATCGGCATCCAGCCCGATATCCTGCTGTGCCGCTGCGAACAGCCGATCCCGCCCGAGGAAACGCGCAAGATCGGCCTGTTCTGCAACGTCCGTCCCTCGGCGGTGATCCAGGCCCTCGACGCGCCCAACATCTACGCCGTTCCCCTCGACTATCACCGCCAGGGACTGGACGCCGAGGTGCTGGACGTGTTCGGCATTCGCGACGCGCCGCCGCCCGACCTCAGCCGCTGGCGCCGGGTCTCCGATCGCATCACCCAACCCGACGGTGAGGTGACCATCGCGGTGGTCGGCAAGTACACCATCCTCAAGGACGCCTATAAGTCCCTGATCGAGGCGCTGAGCCACGGCGGCATGGCCAACCGGGTGAAGGTCAATCTGGACTGGGTGGAGAGCGAAGCCTTCGAGGGCGACGAGGGCGCGGCCTCGGCCAGGCTAGACGGCGTGCACGGCATCCTGGTGCCGGGCGGCTTTGGCGAACGCGGCGCCGAGGGCAAGATCCGCGCCGCCAAGTTCGCCCGCGAACGCGCCGTGCCCTACTTCGGTGTCTGCTTCGGCATGCAGATGGCGGTCATCGAAGCCCTGCGGAATGTGGGCGGCTATCCCTGCGCCTCGTCGACCGAATTTGGCGAGACGCCCGAGCCGGTGGTCGGCCTGATGACCGAATGGCTGCGCGGCAACGAGCGCGAGATCCGCGGCCTCACCGACGACAAGGGCGGCACCATGCGGCTGGGAGCTTTCGAGGCTTTGCTGTCGCCGGGCTCGCGCGTCGCGGAGATCTACGGGCAGCAGGTGATCAGCGAACGCCATCGGCACCGCTTCGAGGTCAACATCGGCTATCGCGCCGCTTTCGAGGCCGCGGGCCTGAAAATGACCGGCGTCTCGCCGGACGGCCTGCTGCCCGAGATCGTCGAGCGGGACGACCACCCCTGGTTCATTGGAGTGCAGTTCCACCCTGAGCTGAAGAGCCGGCCCTTCGCCCCCCACCCGTTGTTCGCCAGCTTCATCGCCGCGGCGGTGGAGCAGAGCCGGCTGGTCTAGCCCTGGCCGAAGCCGGCGATGGGTCGGGGACACTTGCGCGGATGCTGACCTTCGACGAGGTGCTCGCCATGGCCGCCGCGTTGCCCGGGGCCGTCGAGGCCGATCATCACGGATTTCCGTCCTTGCGCGTGAAGGGCAAGATCTTCTGTACCTTGCGCCGTGAACCTCACCGCATGATGGTCAAGCTCGACGCTGAAGATCAGCACAACTTCTGCGAGGCCCATCCCGGCTCGATCGAGCCCGTGCCCGGTTACTGGGGGCGCAAGGGCTCCACCTATGTCCGCTATGACCGGATCGACGCGACACTGGCCTCTACGCTGCTGCGCCTGCCTGGGCGACGGTGACGCCCAGGTCGCGGCGACCGCCGGTGGGATAGTTCAAGTTCGCCGCGAATTGCAGGCGATCGTCTATTGCCAGAGGCCAGCCCACGTATAGTGACGACACTCTCGCGGAGACTTGCGGGTACATACATTTCGACGTCTGATCAGCTTCGCCATAATGGGAAGCCGTCCGACCATCCAAGTCTGTTCACCATGACTTCCCTGCCGAGCTAAACGGGGCGGCGAGAGACGGGCCGGGGCGACGGACCCCCGGCCCGTCGTTGGCATGTGCCGCGCTCTTGCGGTCTTGCCGATTTTGCGGCATACGCACCCGCTCACGACGGCGGCCTAGGGGCCGCCGATTGCATTTCGAGCCTTCAAAAGAACCGCCATGGCCGTCCCCAAGAGAAAAGTCTCCCCGTCGCGGCGGGGCATGCGTCGCGCCCACCATGCGCTGGCGCCCAACAGCTACATCGAGGACAAGGACACCGGCGAACTGCGCCGCCCGCACCACGTCGATCTGAAGACCGGCATGTACAAGGGCCGCCAGATCCTGACTCCCAAGGAAGAATAGCCGGCCTATCCCGGAGCGCGGGCTTCCAGCCCGCTCGCGCTCCGGGTGCGCCCTACTGCAAGCGGCCGCGGGCCTGGATGGCTGCGCGCCTCGCCTCGACCATCTCCGGCGTCACCGTGCGGTTGTTGGCGGTGGAGAGCCGCTGTTCCAGCGCCATGCCCTCGCCGAGCGACAGGTCGTATCCCTCGTCGATGATCCGCTTGTAGAGGCTCAGCGTCTCGACCGGGATGGACGCCATGTCCTTCGCCAGCTGCATGGCTGTCGGCATCAGCGCCTCCGGTTCGACCACCCGATTGACCAAGCCCCACTCATAGGCCGTCCGGGCGTCGAGGAAATTGCCGCTGAGAGACAGCTCCTTGGCGCGATAGACCCCGATGGTCCGCGGCAGGCGCTGAGAAAGACCCCAGCCGGGCATGATGCCGACGCGCGCGTGGGTGTCGGCGAAGCGGGCGTTGGTCGAGGCGATCAGCACGTCGCAGGCCAGAGCCACCTCGAAGCCGCCGGTGATCGCCACCCCGTTGATCGCGCCGATCACCGGTTTGGGGCACTCGCGGATCGCCATCACGGGGTTCTCCGCCGCGCCGGTTGCGTTGGCCGCGCCAAGGCCCTTCGGATCGCTGCCTAGCTCCTTCAGGTCGAGCCCGGCCGTGAACGCCCGCCCCGCGCCGGTCAGCACCAGGACGCTCACCTCCGGATCGTCGGCCAGGGCGACCACCGCGTCGTGCAACGCCGCGCGCAGGGCCCTGGAGAGGGCGTTCATGGCCTCCGGTCGATTGAGGGTGATCACGGCCACCCGGTCGGTCTTGTCGACGATCAGCATCGTGGGTCTCCCTTGCTCTGACGCATTGGCGGAACTTCACGGGGTGGGCAAGGGGCGGTTCCCTTGCCGGGGGGGCTGAGCTAAGCGTCCGCGGCCTTCAGAAACGTCAGAACGGGAACCCTCATGACCGAAATCGTCGACATCCTCGCCCGGGAAATCCTCGACAGCCGCGGCAATCCGACCGTGGAGGTGGATGTGACCCTGGAGGACGGCGCTTTCGGTCGCGCGGCCGTACCCTCGGGCGCCTCCACGGGCGCCCACGAGGCGGTGGAGTGGCGGGACGGGGACCCTGGCCGCTACGGGGGCAAGGGCGTCCTGCGCGCCGTCGCCGCGGTCAACGGCGAGATCTTCGACGCCCTGTCGGGGTCCGACGCGGAGGATCAGCGCCGGATCGATTCCCTGCTCATCGCGCTGGACGGCACGCCCGCCAAGAGCCGGCTGGGCGCCAACGCCATCCTGGGCGTCAGCCTGGCGGCGGCCAAGGCGGCGGCGGGTTCGGCCGCCCTGCCGCTCTACAAGTACGTCGGCGGGGTCTCCTCGCGGGTGCTGCCGGTG
>JAQGIW010000012.1 GCA_028290905.1 Caulobacteraceae bacterium
GAGGACTTTCGGGCAATGGAGGCCCTGGTCCGCCGCATGGCCCGTCGCCTGGCCACCCGCTATGCGCGCAAGCGCCATCGGGCGCGGAAGGGCAAGCTGGACGTGCGCAAGACCATCCGCCGCAGCATGGGTCACGGCGGCGTTCCCTTCGACGTGGTCTGGAAGAACGAGACCCTGCACAAGCCCAAGATCGCCGTGCTCTGCGACGTCTCCCGTTCGGTGGCGGCGGCGGCGCAGTTCCTGCTGCTGTTCCTCTACAGTCTCAACGAAGTGGTCGAGCGGCTGGACGCCTTCGCCTTCTCCGACCGGCTGGTGAGCGTCAACGACCTGCTGGACGACGAGAAGGTCGATGACGCCATCACCCTGGTCCTCGCGCGTGTGGGCTTCCGGCCGACGGACTATGGCCGCTCCCTCGCGGATTTCATGGGCGCCCAGGGTTCCCGGCTGGACCGGCGCACGACGGTGATCATCCTCGGCGACGGCCGCTCCAACTACGCGGACCCGCGGCTCGACCTGATGCGGGCCGTCAATGACCGCGCCCGCGCCGTCATCTGGCTCAATCCGGAGCCGGAGACCTATTGGGGACAGGGCGACTCCAAGATGGACGCCTATCGCCGCTTCTGCACCGTGGCCAAGACCTGCAACACCTTGAACGATCTCGAGCGCATCATCGAGGATGTGTTGCGCACCTATCGCCCCCGGTAGAGCCCGAACACGCCGCGCGTGGCATCTTGACCACGAGGGCTGGACCGCCCGATATCCCTGGGCGCGCGCCGTCGGCGCGAGGCGGCCGGAGGGGAAACGTGATCCTGAAGAAGAGCCTTTGTCTCAGGCCTACGGCCCTCCGCGCCCTGACGGCGTCGAGCCTGGCCGCAGCGAGCTTTGCGCTAGCGTCTTCGGCCTTGGCCGAACCGGTGCGCGTCACCATCGACAGCGGCGTCCTCGTGGGACAGGCCAAGGGCGAGGTGGCGGTGTTCAAGGGTGTGCCCTACGCGGCCGCGCCTGTCGGCAAGCTGCGCTGGTCTCCGCCGCAACAGCCGGCGTCCTGGTCGCGGCCGAGGCCGGCGGACGCCTTTGGACCCATCTGCCCCCAGCCGCTGAAGCCGAACGGCGCGCCCAACGAAGGCGGCGCCGTGGGGCCGTCAAGCGAAGACTGCCTGTTCCTCAACCTGTGGGCGCCCCGCCCGGGCGTCAGCTCCGCGGCTAACCCGCGAGCGCGCGGGGGAACGGACAAGGCGCCGGTGATGGTCTGGGTGCACGGCGGCGGCGACACCACCGGCGCGGGGTCCCTGGGCGCCTATGACGGCACGGCCTTCGCGCGCGACGGCGTCATCCTGGTCACGCTCAACTACCGCCTCGGGCCGCTGGGCTTCTTCGCCCATCCGGCGATCACCAAGGCGGCCAAGCCGGACGAGCCGCTCCACAACTACGGCCTCATGGACCAGATCGCGGCCCTGGAGTGGGTGAAGCGCAACATCGCCGCGTTCGGGGGCGATCCCGCCAACGTCACCCTGTTCGGCGAATCCGCCGGCGGCGAGGACACCCTGGCGTTGATGACCGCGCCTTCCGCGGCCGGCCTGTTCGCCAGGGCCATCGTCGAATCCGGCGGCGGCTGGGGCCCACCGGTGACCCTGGCCAAGCGGGAAGCCGAGGGCCAGGCCCTGGCCATCAAGGCCGGCGCGCCGGCCCACGCCACGCTTGAACAGCTCCGCGCCCTCCCCGCCGACGCGTTCGCGGCCCTGCCCGTCCACGACGCCGGAGCGGCGGTTGACGGCCGGCTGCTGAAGGAATCGGTTTCCCAGGCTTTCGCCGTGGGCCACAACACCCATGTGCCCCTGATCATCGGCTCGAACACCTATGAAGCCTCGCTCCTGGAGACCTTGAGGATCCCTCCCGCCGCGATCCTGGCCATCGCGCCCGCCCCCCTGAAGGCGGCCTACGCCGATCCGCCCGACGATGTGGGCAAGGCGCGAGCGATGTTCACCGATGCGTTCATGGGCGCGCCCGCGCGGTGGATCGCCGCCGCCGAGGCCGAAACCTACGATCCCGACACCGGCGCCAACGAAAAACCGGCCTTCCTCTATAACTTCGCCTATGTCGCGCAGGCCCTGCGGGCCAGGGTTCCGGGGGCCGGCCATGCCTCGGAGATTCCGTTCGTATTCGCGAGCTGGGAGACCATGGGACCGGAGGGCCAAGGGCTCAAACCCTCGGCTGATGACCTGAGGGTGACGGCGGTGGTCCACGGGTGTTGGGTCGCCTTCGCCAAGTCCGGCCTGCCGGTTTGCCCTGGCGCTCCGGCCTGGCCGCCCTATACCGGAAGCTACGACACCTTGATGCAGTTCGACCTGAACCCCACCCTGAAGACCCACTACCGCTCGGCGCAGTACATCGCCCAGCAGAACGCGGTGTTGCCGACCCTCGACCTCCAGAAAGTCGCCACGCCGAAGTTGGCGCCGCGCCCTCCGCTTCCCACCGGCAAGGACTAGGGGTGACCGTCGCCGAGCCGAGCGCGTCCTGGCCCGCCCACTGGCGCCTCGAGCCGGACGGCGAGGCGTTCGTGACCGCGTTCGGCAGCCGCCTGGCGCCGGTGCGCCAGGAAGGTCGCCCCGCCATGCTCAAGATCGCCGCCCATCCCGAGGAGCGCGACGGCGCCGCCGTGATGGCCTGGTGGGATGGCGACGGGGCCGCCAAGGTCCTGGCGCACGAGGGCGACGCCCTGCTGATGGAAAGGGCCACGGGCGAGGGGTCGCTGTCCGCCATGGCCAGGGACGGCCGCGACTTCGCCGCCACCCTGATCCTGTGCCGCGCGGCCGCCCGGCTTCACGCGCCCCGCCGCCAACCGCCGCCGCCCACGCTCAAGCCCTTGCCGATGTGGTTCCGTGCGCTGGAGCCGGCGGCGGCGCGCGAGGGCGGCCTGTTCGCCAAGTCCGCCGCCGCCGCTCGCGACCTCCTGGCTTCGCCCAAGGACGTCGCCGTCCTGCATGGCGACCTGCACCATGACAACGTGCTGGACTTCGGCCCCGGGGGCTGGCTGGCCATCGATCCCAAGGGCCTGATGGGCGAGCGCGGGTTCGACTACGCCAACCTGTTCTACAACCCGTGGCCGACCGCCGCCGATCCCGGCCGGCTGCAGCGCCGCCTCGCCCTCGTCGTGGAGGCGGCCGGTCTTGAACCCGCACGTCTTCTGCAATGGATCGTCGCCTACGGCGGCCTGTCCGCGGCCTGGACCCTGGAATCCGGCATGCCCGACGGCGGCGACCCCTGGCGGGCGCTGCAGATCGCCGAGATGGCGGCGGCGCTGGCGTAAACGGGATCCTCCCTCCCCCGCAAGCGGGAGGTTTGCGGCCGCTTCAGGCCGTAAGGCCGCCGATCGCCTGGCGGATCGCCAGCAGAGACTGGCCCGCCACCATGCCCTTCCAGTCGTCGGCGTCTCCGTAGAAAGCCGCCCGGACCCGGGCCTTGATGGGGCCGGCCTGGGGCGAGAGGGGGTCGCCGTGGGCGTGCAGCCAGGCGTCGGCGCGCAGGGCGAGCAGGACGTCCATGAGGGAAAGGGTGCCGACCTCGATCGCCATGCCGGTGACCTCGGCGTGCGGGATCAGCCGCGGGGCGGCGTCGAGGCCGTCGCCGGTGATCGGCGCGGAGGTCGAGGTGCCGCCCGAGGGCGAGGTGATCGCCGCCCCATACCAGGCGCGGGCCCGGGCATAGCCGGCGCTGTCCGGAGTACCCGTGACGATACGCTCGCCGTAGCCCCACGGCCCCAGGCCGGTGTGGTAGTCGATGACGCCCACCCGCGCCGCCTGGCCGAGATATTCGCCGAAGATGGCGCTCTGCGTCCGTCGCGACCATGAGGGCGCAGCGCCGCCGAAGAACAGGCCGCCGGGATGGCGATACTGGCCGCCGCTGATCGCCTGCTGGAACGCCGCCGGTCCGTGATCGGCCATGTAGGCGCCCAAGGTGCTCGCGCTTCGCGCCTGGGCCTCGGGGGTCCACTCGGCGGGAACAGCGGCCTCGGCGATGGCGTCGTAGCCGGGATTGGCGGGAAGGGGCGCGTCGAAGTCCACCCAGTTGCGGTTGAGGTCGACGTTCTCATGGGTCACCCGCCGCAGCCATGAAAAGCCGTAGGGATTGACGGCGTGGATCATCAGCGCGGCGACGCCGGCCGGCAGGCGGGCCGCCTCGCCCCGGGCCAGCCAGTCCACCTGCGCCCCCGAGCCGCAGAACCCTTCCGCCCCGTGGGTGCCCGAGATTGTCACCAGCACCTGCTCCGCGCCCGCCGGTCCGATCCAGGCGACGTCGGTGGCGAGGTCCTCGCCCTGGCGGCCGCGTTCGGGGTGAGAGACCGCCTCGAGACGGGCGCCGGCCGCGGCGGCGGCCTCGCGGAACCGGGCCCGCGCCTCGGCGTAGGTGGCGCTGAAGCTGTCGGCGCTGTTCATGCTTGCTCTTCTCCTGTCAGGAACCGTCGCAGGAGGGCATCGGCTCGCTCCGGCTGGTCGCGGTGCACCCCGTGGCCCGCGTCGTCGAACACCACCAGCTCGGCGAGGCCCGCCGGCAAGGCCGCGACGATCGCCTCCGAACAGCTCACCGGCGTGATGGGATCGAGCCCTCCGGCCGTTACCAGGGTCGGGCAGGCCACCTTGGCCAGTTCGGGGAGCAGGTCCATGGTCCGCTGTTCGCCGGCGACGAAGTGGAAGAGCACCTCGGTGCGCATGATGGCGCGCCTGCGCATGGCCTCGGAGAGGGCGCCGCTCGGATTGTAGAGCGGCATGCAGACGGCCATGTACTCGGCCACGGCCTGCGGGCCGGGCTCGGTCCAGAAGCGGGTGGCGATCCGCCGCGCCTCGGGACCGCCGAGGCGTTCCATGGCCTGGTAGGTCGCCTCCAGATCCATCTTCGCCGCCGTCGACGCCAGGATCAGCTTCGAGGGATGTTCCGGGTGACGGGTGGCGTAGGACATGGCCACCATGCCGCCGAACGACAGGCCGTAGACCGCCGGCTCGCGCACCCCCAGCGCCTGGCAGAGGGCGTGCACGTCGTCGCCCCACTGAGCCAGGGTCCAGGTGTCCGGCTCGCCGCCGGAGCGGCCGTTGCCGCGATGGTCGATGTAGATCACCTGATGGGTGTCTGCGAAGCGGTCGAAGAACAATCGCATCAGGGCATGGTCGAAGCCGGGGCCACCGTGCATGACCACCAAGCTCGGCCGCTCCACCATGGTGTCGCCCACCGGGGCGAGCTTCGCGCCCACCGTGTCGAAGAAGATCGGCGCGCCGTTGACCTCGATATGCATCGAGCGGGGGTCCTTTCAGGTCGTCAGGCGCGGTTGATCCGCCGGTGGGCGGTCTCGCGCGTCATGATCGACGCGACGAGGCCGATGGCGGTGAAGGCCATCATGTACCAGGCCGGCGACAGCGGATCGCCGGTGAACTCGATCAGGGAGGCGATGATCGGCTGGGTGCTGCCGCCGAACACCGCCACCGCGGTGGCGTAGACCGCCCCCAGGCCCAGCACGCGGACCTCCTTGCGCAGGGATTCGGTGATCGAGACGAACACCGCCGCGGTGCTCAGCGCGCTGGTGAAGGTGATCACCGCCGTCGCCCCCAGCAGCGTGGCCGCGTCGTGGTTGCGCACCAGCAGGTAGAACGCCGGCCAAGTGGCGAGCAGGAAGACGATCCGCGGCCAGATCATCAGCGGCCGGCGCCCGAAGCGGTCGGAAAGGACGCCGCCGATCAGGCCAGCGACCAGGCCGCAGGTCCCGCTCACCGCCGAGGCCGCGAGGGAGACCTCGGCGGCCATGTGCAGCGTCCGCAGGGCGTAGGTGGTCATGTAGCCGAACACATAGGTCGACACCGTGGAGGCGGCGATGAGCGCCAGGCCGCGCAGGAGCACCGGGGCGCTGGCCTTCAGGGTCGCGGCGTCGGGGTGGACGTGGCTGCGCGCCTCGGGCCGGTGAAGCGTTTCCGGCAGGCTGCGCCGGAGGATCAGGCCGAACGGCAGGACGAGCGTCCCCAGCAGGAACGCCAGGCGCCAGCCCCAGAGGTCGAGGCTCGCCTCGCCGACGGTGTGCGCCAGGACGACGCCCACCAAGCCGCCGACCAGGTTGGCCAGGTTCTGGCTGCCCCCCTGCCAGGCCCCGTACAATCCGCGCCGGGCGGGCGGCGCGGCCTCGACCAGGAACGCCGTCGCGGGTCCGACCTCGCCGCCCAGGGCGAAGCCCTGGCAAAGCCGCCAGAAGAGGACCAGCAGGGGCGCCGCCACTCCAATGGCGCGAAATGACGGGGTGAGGGCCAGGCCCAGGATCGACACCCCCATCAGGGCGAAGCTGAACATCATCGCCGGGCGGCGGCCATGGCGGTCCGCCCAGCGCCCGATCACCACTGCCCCGATGGGCCGCAGCAGAAAGCCCACGCCGAAGGTGGCGAGGGTCAGGATCAGGCTCAGGAACGGTGTGCGGCCGGGGAAGAAGGTGTGGGCGATCTGCGAGGCGAAGGTGGCGTAGACCGTGAAGTCGTAGAACTCCAGCGCGTTGCCGGCCACCGCCGCCGCCACCTGGCGCGACGTGATCGGCGGAAACTCTTCCGCCTCGGTGGTCCCCAGGGGCAGGGCGATATCGCTCATGAGCTCGTTCGGATTGCGGGAGGGGATGGCGCGTCAGGCGAACGCGTCGCCGGCGGACGGCGACAGGGTCCGGTAGATCGCCGCGGCCGGCGTGAAGATGAGCGGCGTGATCAGGGCGGAGACGCCGGCGCTCAACACCGTCTGGGCCAACCGGGCGGGCGCGAAATAGTCCTTCAAGGAGGTTGCGCGCCCCGTCTTCCAGGCGGTGGCCGGGTCGCCGCCATTGAGGATCGCCCCCACGGCGAAGATCAGAAGCAGGCTCAGCAGATAGACGACGGCGACGAGCGCGAACGCCAGGAGGTAGGTTCCGAACAGCGGCCAGAACCGCCCCCGCGTGAGGCTCCACGAGCCGAACAGGTTGATCCGGCGGGTGTCGAAGGTCAGCGCCGGGGCGAGGGAGAGCCGAACCGCGAGAGCCAGCATGACGGCCCCCACACAAATGATCAGGGCGACCAGCAGCACATTCGTCGCGGCCTTGGCGACCGCCAGGAAGATCGCCGCGATCACGCCGGCGACGATGGCGGCGCCGAAGTAGACGCCGAGGAAAACGAGGAAGCTCAGGACGACGAGACCCAGCTGGCGCAGTTCATCTGCGCCAAGCCGCAGGTAGCCGAACCGATCATCCTGTGGTCGCAGCACCGCACGGATCATCGCCGCCCCGAGGATCGCGTTGGACGCCAGGGCGAGGACCATGAAGACGAGGTAGGCGGGCGCGAGGCGGGTCACCAGGGCGAAGACCTGCGCCGGATCCCGGTTCGGCTGGCCGCTGACGGCCATGAGCCTGGCGAGATCGGGGCCGGCCAGTCCCACGAAGACCACGCCCACCAGCAGCGAGAACGCCAGGCTGAAGAGCCACCACGCCAGCAGGGCCCTGGGGTGTTGGCGCACGACGCGAAAGCCGGTGAACGCCACGTCCTGGATCGAGAAATCAGCCATGCGAGCCGTCAACCATGTGGGACCCCCCCGGGCGAAGCACGCCGCGACCGAAGACGCGGACCACCGTTAGTCACAGAAAACCTGCGCCGCCGCTAGGGCCCATACAGCATCGCATGACCGCCCTGTCTTTTCCTTCACTTGCCACGACGCGGCCACTTGGCGACAGTCACGTTCGGGCGATAGCGCACCGCGCTTAGGGGAGTTCGAGGATCTTGACCGAGGACGATAAGGACAAGTCCGCCGGCGCCCTGTCGCTTCCGCGTGTCCTGACCTTCTCCCTGGCCAACCTCCCCATCGGCGCCATCAATATCGCGGTCTTCGTCTACCTGCCCCCCTACTTCGCCGGCCACCTGGGGGTCGGCATGGCGCTGGTGGGCGCCGCCTGGGGTTTCGTCCGGATGATCGATATTCCGATCGATGTGATCCTGGCCGTGCTGATGGATCGCACCCGAACGTCGCTCGGCCGCTACCGCGTGTGGATGATCGCCGGCGCGCCGATCCTGATGCTGGGGGTCTACAGGCTGTTCATGGCGCCGCACGGCTTCGGAGGGCCTTACCTCGTCGGCTGGCTGCTGGTCATGTATCTGGGCTACTCGACCCTCTACCTCTCGACCAACGCCTGGGGCGCCACCCTCGCAACACTCTACCATGAGCGTTCGCGCCTGTTCGGCGGCCTCACCGCGGTGGGCGTGGTCGGGGCCCTTTCGGTGCTGATGATTCCGATCCTGGGCCATGGCTTTGGGCGCACCAACGCCCAGAGCGTGCAGGCCATGGGCTGGTTCATCATCGGCGTGATCCCGCTTTGCGTGGGCGTCGCAAGCCTGCGCACGCGCGAACGCGTCACCCGCGATCACAAGCCCGAGACCTTCCCCCTGAAGGACTACTGGCAGGTGCTGATCAAGCCCGAGCTGGTGCGGCTGTTCCTGGCGCAGATGGCCCTGACCCTGGGACCCGGTTGGATGAGCGCCATGTATCTTTTCTTCTTCACCGACGCCTGGGGCTTCACCGTGCAGCAGGCCTCGATACTGCTGGCGGTCTACATACTGGCCGGACTCCCCGGGGCGGTGGGGACCGCGGCCCTGGCGCGCCGCATCGGCAAGCACCGGACGCTGATGGTGACGACCACCTGCTTTTCCCTCGGCATCCTGTCGATCTTCATCACGCCTAAGGCCAATGTCCCGGCGGCCTTGCCCATCATGGTATGGTTGGGGGCCATGGCCGCCGGCTTCGGCCTGACCGTGAACGCCATGCTGGCCGACGTTGGCGACGAAGTGCGCCTCATCCAAGGCCGCGAACGCATCAGCATGCTTTATGCGGTCAACGCCCTGGCGTCCAAGATCGCCGCCGCCTTTTCCATACTCCTGACCTTCCCGCTGCTCGAGTGGCTGGGCTTCAACCCCGCCGAGGGTGCGGTGAACACGCCCGCCGCCGTGCACAACCTGACGATCGCCTTCATCGCCGGTCCGATCGTCTTCGTGATGCTGGGCGGGGCCTGCGTGATAGGCTGGCGCCTCGACGCGCGGCGGCAGGGAGAGATCCGCGGGGCCCTGGACGCGCGCGACGCCGAACTGCAAGCCGCCAGGGGTCTGCCGTGAAGGCCAAGGGACTACCGTGAAGGAAGACGCCACGAGAGGATCGCCATGACCGCCCTCGACATCACCGACGCCTCTCCGACCTTGGCGGGCGCCCTCGCCCCGGGCGCGAGCAAGGGCGGCGAACGCCAGCGGCGAAAGCGCAGCCAGCGAAGCCAGCCGTTTCCGGGCCTCACCGATCGCATGTTCGAGGAGCCGATCGTCTCGGGCCGCACGCTGTTCGGGTCCTACATGCTCGTCAGCGATCCCGCCGGCGTCAGGCGGGTTCTGGTGGAGAACGCCGCCAACTATCCCAAGACCGCCATGGACCTGCGGTTCTTCACCGCCCTGTTCGGCGGCGGCCTGCTCGGCACGGACGGCGAGGTGTGGCGCCGCCATCGGCGGGTGATGGCGCCAGCCTTCGATCCGCGCAGCGTCGCCGCCTACGGCCCCGCCATCGCCGCCAGCGCGCGGGAATTCCTCTCCCGCTGGGACGCCCTGCCCGACGGCGCCGCCATCGACATGGCCGAGGAGATGAAGGTCCTTACCTTGCAGGTGATCGCGCGGACGGTGTTTTCCACCGACAGCGCCGAGATCATCGACCTGATCGGCGGAACGCTCAGCCGGGGTCTCGATGCGGCCGCCCAGGCCAACATCCTGGACCTGCTGCCGGTGGTCGGCGAGTGGCGGATGAGGGCCCGCGAACGACGCCTGGCGGCCAGTTCGGCGGGGCTGGATCATGCGATCGCGGCGATGGTCAGGGCTCGCGAGGCCAATCTCGCCGCCGCGCCCGCCGATCTGCTGACCCGGCTGGTGGCGGCCAAGGACGAGGAGGCCAAGCCCGGGGGGAGCGGCGGCGGCCTGACCCCCAAGGAGATCCGCGACGAGATCGTCACCATCTTCATGGCCGGCCACGAGACCACCGCCGGAACGTTGTCCTGGACTTGGTACGTGCTCTCCCAGCGCCCTCGCGAGGCCGCCCGCCTGCGCGCCGAGCTCGACGCCGTTCTGGCCGGCCGTCCGCCGACCGCGGAGGATCTGCCGAACCTGCCCTACACGCGGCGCGTGGTGGAGGAAGCGATGCGCCTGTTTCCCGCCGCGCCGGGGCTGTCGACACGGCGGGCCAGGGAGGCCGACGAGGTCTGCGGCCATCCCGTGCGCAAGGGCGCCGCGGTCACCATCATGCCCTGGGTGATCCATCGCCACCGCCGCTTGTGGGACGACCCCGAACGGTTCGATCCCGATCGCTTCGGCCCGGAGCGCGCCGCGGGGCGCCCGCGCTTCGCCTATCTGCCGTTCGGCGCGGGCCCCCGCGTCTGCATCGGCCAGGTGCTGGCGATGAACGAGTCGATCCTCATCCTGGCGGCCCTGGCCCAGCGCTACAGCCCGCGGCTCGCGCCGGGCGCGCAGGTCGTCCCCCAGGCCAAAGTCACCCTGCAATTCAAGACCGGGTTGAAGATGACCCTGGAGCGCCGCCGTCCATGATCGACCTGCAGCCGATCCTCCAGGCTGGCGTGGAGGCCGGGCGCGCGCCCGGGTTCTCCGCCGCCGTGACCACCCGGGACGGCGGGCGCGTGACCGCTTGCGCCGGCGCTCGCGGCCTCGACAATCCCCGGCCGATGACGCCGGACACCCTGTTCTGGATCGCCTCCTGCACCAAGGCGATCACCAGCGTGGCGGCGTTGCAGGTGGTGGAACGCGGGCTGATCGACCTCGACGCGCCGGTGGGCGGGCGCCTGCCGGCCCTGGCCGCGCCCCGGGTGCTGACCGGCTTCGACGCCGCCGGCGCTCCCGTTACCCGGCCGGCGACGCGGCCGATCACCCTGCGCGGCCTCCTGACCCACACCTCCGGCCTGGGCTACGACTTCTGCTGCGCGGATCTGGCGGCTTGGCTCGCCGCCACCGGCGGCGCGATGATGGGCGCCGGTGAGCCGGACATACCCCTGATGTTCGAGCCGGGCGAGGCGTGGCAATACGGCATCGGCATCGACTGGGCGGGCCGCCTGATCGAGGCGGTGACCGGCCAGGGTCTCGACGCCTGGTGCGCCGAACACATCTTCGCCCCCCTCGGCATGGCCGACACCACCTTCTTTCCGGACGCCGCGCAGGCGGCGCGCAAGGCCAGCGTTCATCAGAAGGCCCCCGACGGAACCCTGACCGCCATCCCGTTCGGCATGCCGTCCACGCCCCACTTCATGATGGGCGGCGCTGGCCTCTACGCCACGGCGAGCGACTATCTGACCTTCCTGGGCGCCCTGCTGGCCGGCGGCGCGCCGCTGCTGAAGCCGGAGACCTTCGCCGTGATGATGCAGAACCAGGTGGGCGCGTTGGACGCCGGGGCCCTGAAGAGCACCCAGCCGATGATGAGCCTCGACTTCGAACCGCTGGCCGGCCACGTCCGCCGCCACGGCCTGGCGGGCCTGGTCAATCCGGACCCCGTTCCCGGCCGACGCTCCGCCGGCGCCCTCGCCTGGGCCGGCCTCGCCAACTGCTACTACTGGGCCGATCCGGCCGCGGGCGTCGCCGGGGCCGTGTTCGCCCAGGTCCTGCCGTTCGCCGATCCGGGCATCGTGGCGACCTTCGACGAGGTCGAGCGGGTGGTCTACGCCTGAAGCGCGTTCCGAAAAGTGGGAACTGGTTTTCGGATCAAACGCGCGCCAAAGAAAAAGACCTGGACATCACGCGGCCGCCTTCAGGCGCCGCAGGTCCGCCTCCGCCGGCAGGCCAAGCCCCGCGAACATCTCGAGCCGGCCCGGCCCGGCCTTGGCCGGATAGAAGCGCGCGTTGGCCTTGCGCCCGCGCACCAGGGCGGCGCCGACCTTGGCCAGGGTGGAGGGGCGGTTGAGCCAGACCCGCGGCGGCTCCAGCATGTGGAAGGCCCGCATGGCGGCGCGGAAGAGTTCCGGATCCTGCCGGATGGCGACGCCCACCCCGTCCTCGATGAACCGCCGCATCAATCGCGCCCGCCAGGGGGGCCGATAGTCGGGGTCGAGGCCGTGGGCGGCCCGCCGGGCCGCGGCCCGGTCCTGGTCGCGCATGTCGTCGTAGAACGGCTGCAGCACGGTCCGCACCCGGGCGCTGTAGGCCACCGCGCGGCCAGCCGGGTCGGCGGTATCCGCCAGGATGTCGCGCAGGGCGTGGGCCTCGATGGCGGCGAATGAGCAGCCCCTGCCGTACAGGGGGTTGGTGCGCACCAGGCTGTCGCCGACGGAGAAGGCATTCAGCACCACCGGCGCGCCGTCCGGCGCCATCTCCCGCCAGCGGCTCTGCAGGTCGCCCATGGCGTAGACCTTGCTGACTGGCGCGGACCGCGCCGGATCGGTCCAGGCCGCCAGGCCCGGCAACCGCGCGCAGATCGCGTCGAAGATCTCGGGCCGCACCACCGCCGTGCGCATCGTCTCCTCCACCTCCGGCACGGCCAGTGTGACCGAGAAGGTGCCGTTGTCGGCGGGAAACACGCCGAACTTGAGGTAACCCAGGTCCCCGTTGGGCGCATGCCGGCCCCGAGGCGGATCGCCCTGGCCGGCGGCGAGTTCATAGAAACGCGTGTAGTAGAGGATGGCGCAGTCTTCCGCCGTTTCCGGGATGATGGCGCCGGCGTCGCCCAGCCAGTCCATCATCGGCGAGGCCCTCCCGCCGGCGTCGATTACGAGGTCGCCGGGAACCGCCTCTCCGTCCTGCAGGGTGAAGCCCCTGGCCGTCAGGCGACCGGCGTCGTCGCGATCGCTGATCAGGCCCGTGACGAAGGCGTCGGAGCGGATCGTGACATTGGACGCGGCCTCGACGTGCCTGCGAATAACAAGCTCCATGGTGGTGCGCCGGCTGACGATGATCGCCATCTCCTCGTCCCCGGGGTGGGGGACGTAGCGCGGCTTGAGGGTATCGGGCAGGCCGTCGGCGAAGCGCAGCTCCCTCGCCCCGGCCGCGCGCAGGGCCTCCAGCAGGGCCGGATGCTCGGTCGCGATCAGCTTGCGAAGGCGGGCCAGGAAGGCGTGGCTGTGGCGCAGCTGGCTGGCGCCGCGGCGGCGCCAATGGTCGAACACGGCCTCCGCGCCGCCGTCCGGCGGCGGAGGGTCACGCTCCAGGAGGGTGATGGTCCGCCCGGTCGGCGCGAGTGCGAGGGCGACGCACAGCCCAGCGATCCCCGCGCCCAGCACGACGACGCTCTCCGGCCTGGTGTCTGGCATCGCGCGCTCCGGCCCGTTCAGCTAAGTTCGAGTCATCACACCCCTTCCCTGGGGAAGGCAAGGAGCGTGGCATGGCTGAAGTTGCATCACGGCGTCTGGAGGCCAACGGCCTGAGCTTCATGGTCGACGAGGCCGGCGAGGGCGACGACGTCGCCCTGTTTCTGCACGGATTCCCCGAGAGCCGGTTTTCCTGGCGCCATCAACTCCCGCTGCTGGCCGGGCTCGGCTGGCGTGCGATCGCGCCGGACCTGCGCGGCTATGGCCAGTCCAGCCGGCCGCTCCGCACCGCCGACTACGCCATCGACCATCTGGTGGAGGACGTCGCGGGCCTGTTCGAAGCGGCCGGGGCGCGCCGGCGGCTGCTGGTCGGCCACGACTGGGGGGCGGGTGTCGCCTGGGCCTTCGCCCTCGAGCGGCGCCTGCCCCTGGACGGCCTGGTGATCATGAACGTCCCCCACCCCGCCGTCCTCGCCCGGGTGATGCGCGCCTCGTGGCGCCAACCCCTGCGCTCCTGGTACATGGCCTTCTTCCAACTGCCCGGCCTGCCCGAGGCGATGATGACCGCCAACGGGGCCCGGGCGATCGGGCGGGCCTTCACCGGCATGGCGGTCGACAAGTCCCGCTTTCCCCCGGAGATCACCAAGGTCTACCGCGACAACGCCCTGATCCCCGGCGCCATGACCGCCATGATCAACTACTACCGCGCCAACACCGCCCTCCTCGGCCGCTGGCGGGAGGCGTCGCCGACCATAGAGGTCCCGACCTTGATGATCTGGGGCGAGGAGGACACCGCCCTCTGCATCGAGAACACCGAAGGCTACGAGGGCCTGGTCAGCGACTTCACCCTGCGTCGCCTGCCCGGGGTCTCCCACTGGGTGCAGCAGGAAGCGCCGGAGACGGTGAACGCCATCCTCGGCGCCTGGGTGACCGACCGCCTGGAGCCTGATGACTTCGTTCCGAAGTCTGAATCAGGCTCTGCACTTTGAATTTTGGAGCGGGATTCAGACATTAGGCGATTCCGCCCGATGTCATCCCGGTCTGCCCGGCCTGAACAACGCCATTTCCTTCCCCGGCGCGGAGCGCTAAGCCGCCGCCGATGAACGCCCCGTCATCGACCGCCTGTTCCAGCGCGCCGCTCGGCGCCCACGCCGCGCGTCGGCGGTTCGGGGCCCTGGTGATCGGCTCCATGGGGGTGGTATTCGGGGATATCGGCACCAGCCCGCTCTACGGCTTTCAGGGGGCGGTGACCGCGGCCGCCCACGGCGCGGTCGGGGAAGGCGAGATCCTCGGCATCACCTCGCTGATCATCTGGGCCCTGCTGATCGTCGTGACCATCAAATACGTCATGTTCATCATGCGCGCCGACAACCATGGCGAGGGCGGCATTCTCTCGCTGATGGCGCTGGCCCAGAACGCCCTGGGCGGCCGCACGCGCATCGTCCTGATGCTGGGCGTGATCGGCGCCGCGCTGTTCTATGGCGACGCCATCATCACGCCGGCGATCTCGGTCCTCTCCGCCGTCGAAGGGATGGAGACCGTGCCCAGTCTGGCGCACGCCATCACGCCCTCGGTGGAGATCGCCAGCGCCCTGGTGCTGCTGATCGGCCTCTTCATGGCCCAGTCCCGGGGCACGGCGAAGGTGGCGGCGTGGTTCGGCCCGATCTGCCTGGTCTGGTTCCTGTCCATCGCCACGCTCGGCCTGATGCAGATTCCCATCCAGCCGAGGATCCTGCTGGCGTTCCTGCCCACCTACGGCCTGCTGTTCCTGGCCCAACACGGCGTGATCGGCATGCTCGTGCTGGGGGCGGTGTCCCTGACGATCACCGGGGCCGAGGCGCTCTACGCCGACATGGGCCACTTCGGCCCCCGGCCGATCAGGGCGGCGTGGCTTTTCGCGGTGTTCCCGGCGCTCCTCATCAACTATCTCGGACAAGGCGCCTTCGCCCTGCACTTCCTGGCCTCGCCCGCCAGCCACGGCGTCGACCTCTCCACCCAGAACTGGTTCTTCCTGATGGTGCCGGAAGTGCTGCGCATCCCCATGGTCTTCCTGGCCACCGCCGCCACCATCATCGCCAGCCAGGCGGTGATCAGCGGTGCCTATTCCATGTCGAATTCGGCCATGCAGATGGGCCTGCTGCCCCGCCTCGCCGTGCGTCGCACCTCGGAGACGGAGGCCGGGCAGATCTACATGCCCACCGTCAACCTTATGCTGATGCTGGGCGTCATCCTGCTGGTGGGCATCTTCAAGAACGAGGCCGCCCTGCAGGACGCCTACGGCCTGGCGGTGACCGGCACCATGTCGGTGACCACCGCCCTGACGGCGGTCGTCGTCCGGAAGCTGTGGAAATGGAGCCTGCTGCGGACCGCCCTGGTGGTGGCGCCGCTGCTCACCGTCGATCTCGCCTTCTACAGCGCCAACATGCTCAAGCTGCTTACCGGCGGCTGGGTGCCGCTGGTGATCGGCGCGACGGTCGCCCTGGTCATCATGACCTGGCTGCGCGGCAGCGCCATCGTCAGCGCCAAGTCCCAGCGCGACCGCCTGCCGATGACCGACTTCCTGGCTTCCCTCGCCCGGCGGCCTCGGCACCAGGTGCCGGGCACGGCGGTCTATCTCACCGCCAACCCCGACCTGACGCCCAGCGCACTGCTGCACAATCTCAAGCACAACGGCGTGCTGCACAAGGTTAACGCCATCGTCGCGGTGCAGACCGCCGATGAGCCGCGCGTCCCACCAGACCATCGGGCCACGGTCCAACGGCTGAACGATTCGTTCCTGGTCATCACCCTGGCGTTCGGCTTCATGGAGACGCCCGATGTGCCGGCCGCCATGGCGCGGCTGCAGATTCCCGGCGTCTCGTTCGAACCGGCCGACACTTCCTATTTCCTCGGCCGACGGACCATCCTGCCCACCCACGACCACGGCCTGCGCCGCCTGCAGGACCTGCTGTTCATCTCCCTCAATCGGAATTCCGCCGACCCCAGCGAGGTGTTCGCCATTCCCCCGGGGCGGGTGGTGGAGATGGGCGTTCAGGTCGCGGTCTAGGCCCGTTCACGAAGGCAATTTGCATCCCGCAATCAGTGCGCTATGTTTGCAAATCGCCGATATTGCGGGAGGGACGATCGACCATGCAGATCACGTTGTTCCGGGCGCTACAGGGGATTAAGGTTGGCGATGACGAGGCCGAGGCCGTCGTCGATCGCCTCGAGACGCATGTGGAGAGCGTCGTGAACAACAACATCAAGGCCGTCGAAGCTAAGCTTGCCGGCCTGCAAGCGACGCTGGACGCCTTGAGGTCTCAGATCCAGTTCGTGACCGTCATGCTCGGCGTGATTGGCCTCGCCATCGCCGCCGGCCCCATCATCGCCAAGTTCATTCGCTGAGCGATTCGCCACGCCTTTAGAGTTCGATACGGGTCAGCGCCCTCTCGGCCGCGCCACCCGCCACAGCTGGGCGAAGCGGGTCGCCGAGACCAGGGTGAGCTCCGGCGGCGGCCTGAAAGGACCCGACTGGTCCGGCATGTCGGCGTTGAGCACCAGCACATAGTCGAATCGCGCGCGCCAGCCGGGGATGTAGGAGGCCTCCTCGGGGAGGGGCGTGCGGGTGAGGGCGCTGACCGAGGCCAGGTCGCCGCCGTTGTGCTCGACGATGCGATCCCACTCTCCCAGCACCCTGAGAGGCTGCAGGCCGCGCGCCGCGAACAGATCGGGCACGAAGGCGTGCCGAAGCGGGACGGCCAGGGCGGGGAAATGGCGGTACGTGGCGTCCCCAACGCCGAACATGTAGCGGCCGGCCGGGGCATGCCACTTGAGGGCGAGGGAGGGATCGTGCTGCACCGGCAGGATCGTGGCCCCGGCCGGGACGGCGGCCAGGACCTGCCGCACCGCCCGCATGTCGCGCTCCATGGCGCGCCAGTTCCACCCCACCCAGGCCGATTGCAGACAGGCCAGGCCCAGCGAGGCGCCGCCGACCGCAAGGGCGAACCGCGGTGAAACCCCCTTGCGGAGCTGCAGCGCGGCGAGGGCGCAGAACAGGGCCATGATGGGGAAGCGCCGATCGATCCAGCTGGCCCCGGCGGCCCGGCTGGGGGTCAGAATGGCCAGGGCGACCAGGCCCGCGCAGGCCACCATCAGGCCCGTGTGGGCGGTCAGGGCCCGACTGCGGTTCAGCCATACGATCAGGGCCACGAGAGCCCCGGCCAGCACCATCTCCTGGAACACATTGTAGCTGGCCAGGACCGAGAACAGGGTGGCGAGTTTGCCCGGCATCACGTTGTATTGGATGGAATGATTGAACGATCGCGGAGCGCCTTCGGTCCCTGGCAGGGCCTTGTGCGTCGCGGTGATCGCCAGGGGGACGAGGCACAAGGCGCCGGCCAGGGCGGCCCGGCGCAGGCGCACCAGGACGACCCGCCAGTCCCGGAGGACCAGGCGCTCGGGTCCCATCCCCAGGCCCGCCAGCAGCACGCCGTAGAACAGCAGGGCGAAGAGGTGGTCGGCGGCCAGGATAATACCGAAGGGAACCCGGACGGCGACGCCGCTGCGCGCCAGACCACTCCCCAGGAGAACGCGCCAGAGGCGGGGTTGGGCCAGCGGATCCACCGCCGCGAACAGCAGGGCCAGGCCGAGGCCGATCTGGAAATTCACGAACCCCATGAGAAAGGTCGTCGACCAGGCGGCGAGCGGAAACAGCGCCTGCCAGGCGGTGATGCGCCCGGTAAGGGCGTGATTGAGCGCCAGTACGCCGAGCGGCGGCAGGATGGCGGCGGCGACGACGGCGACGTGGCCAAGGAAGAGCCCCGACACCACGGGAGCGAGGACTGCCACCATTCGATCCACGCCGACGTTGGTGACCGCGTTGAACCAGTCGATCCGATAGAAGGGCGCCAGCGCCGGCTCCCGCACGCCCCCGGCGATCAGCCAGTAGCGCGCCAGATGATTGGGATAGTCGGTCAAGGGGGGGATCTCGGCCATGAGGAGTGGCGCGAGAAGGGTCAGGAAGCTCAGGACCACCATGATGGCGTAGGCGTGCCGCGAAGGCGAACGGCGCCACGCCCGCGCCGACGCGATCGCGCCTTGTGGAAGAAACGCGGCGTCTGGCGTTCGAAGGCGCGGGAGCGATCCCACAGAGTTGGAGGACCCAAGTCGATCCGTCATCGGGTCCTCTGTCCGCGCGCCCGCGGTCGTGCGGACTCGGCCTGACCACATAGGCATGATCGGCGGCGATATTAAGATCGGCTCGGCGGCGTTCACCGGCAATTGAGCCTTTGTTCGCAAGCCGTGAGGCCCTAGAGGAAGCCCCTTGCGTCGACGCCATGGGGGTCCCTTGTCTATGAAGTCCGTGCTTTGCCTCGCCGCCGCGCTCTGCCTGGTCGTCGGCGCCGCCTGCGCCGCCGATACCCCCGCCCGGCAGCCGTCGGAGGAAGAGAGCCACAAGCCGTCCAAGGCGCCGCTGTTCACACCCGAGAGCGTGACCAGCGAGGGCTCGGTCAACGTGGAAGGCGCGCGGATCGACTACCGGGCCGTCGCCGGCACGCTGATCGTGCATCCCAAGGGCTGGGACGACGCGGCCCATCCCGACCGGGACACGGGCGAGGAGAAGGGCGACGACAAAGGCGAGCGCGGCCCCGAGGTGGGGGGCGGGGCCGAGGCCTCGATGTTCTATGTGGCCTATTTCAAGAAAGGCGCCCCCGCCGCCGGGCGCCCCATAACCTTCCTTTACAACGGCGGCCCCGGCTCCCCGACGATGTGGCTGCACATGGGCGCCTTCGGCCCCCGCCGCGTCGTCACCAAGGACGGCGTGCACGCGGCGGCGGCCCCCTATTCGCTCGTCGACAACGCCTACAGCCTGCTCGACGCCAGCGACCTGGTTTTCATCGACGCTCCGGGGACCGGCTTCAGCCGCGTGGCCGGCAAGGACAAGGAAAAGGCGTTCTGGGGCGTCGACCCCGACGCCCACGCCTTCGAACAGTTCATCATGGGCTTCCTGACCCAGTACGGACGCTGGAATTCCCCCAAATACCTGTTCGGCGAAAGCTATGGCACGCCGCGCTCGGCGGTGGTGGTCGGAGCCCTGGAGACCGAACACAGCATCGACTTCAACGGCGTGATCCTGCTCTCGCAGATTCTCAACTTCGACCTCAGCGTGGATGGGCCCGAGGCCAATCCTGGATCCGACGAGGCCTATATCACCGCCCTGCCCACCATGGCCGCCAGCGCCTGGTACCACAACAAGATCCCCGGCGAACGTCCGTCCGACCTGCAGGCCTTCCTGAAGGAGGCCGAGGCCTTCGCCATCGGCGACTACGCCAGCGCCCTGCAGGCCGGCGCCGAACTGGACCCCGCCCGACGGCAGGCCGTGGCCGAGCGGCTCAGCCACTTCATCGGCCTCCCGGTCCCCTACCTGTTGAAGGCCGACCTTCGCGTCACCGGCGGCATGTTCGAAAAGACCCTGCGCCAGGACGAGGGCCTGACCACGGGCCGGCTCGACACGCGCTTCGCCGGTCCGGACATGGATCCCCTGAGCAAGGAGGCGGACTACGATCCGCAGGCGGCCGCGCTGAGTTCAGCCTATGTCTCGGCCTTCAACGATTACGCCCGGACGCAACTCGGCTACGGGGCGGGCAAGATCTTCAAGCCGCACGCCGACGTGGGCAAGTTCTGGAGCTTCGACCACCGGCAGCCGAACGCCCCCGAAGGGTTTCCCGGACCTTTGAACGTCATGCCCGACCTTGCGGTCGCCCTGAAGTACAATCCGCAGCTGCATGTGCTGGTGACCGGCGGCTACTATGATCTGGCCACGCCGTTCTACGAGGGTTGGTATGAGATGCACCACCTGCCCATTCCCGACAGTCTCCAGGCGAACATCACCTACAGCTACTATCCCTCCGGCCACATGGTCTACGCCAACGAGGCTTCATTGAAGGCGATCCACGACGACACCGCCGCCTTCATCCACAGGACCGACAACCTGTCGAGGTGAGCCTTGCTTCGAGCGCGTTCCGAAAAGCGGGAACCGGTTTTCGGATGAAGGCGCGCGACAAGACTAAAGAACTGGAGCACCGATCTGATTCCATCAGATCGGAACAGGCCCTAGTGTGGCGATTCAGAAATTCGCCGCTGTTTGTGGCCTCTCCGGAGCGGATTTATGAATCTCCAGCCATACTAGAAACTATTGAATTCTAGGGCGTTCGCCGCCGAAGTGGGAACTGGTTCGGCGATCAGGGAACGCCCCAGTGTATGAGTCTAGATAGGGTAACGGGCCGGCGCTAGGGGCCTGACCTCTTGAGGTTGGGTGGTCGTCCCTCAGAATGATGGTGTTTGAACGGCGTCAGGGTGGACCTGCGCCAAGCATCATCGAGGAACGACCATG
>JAQGIW010000126.1 GCA_028290905.1 Caulobacteraceae bacterium
CTCACCGCGCTGGGCGGCATCGACGACCGGGTGGAGGGGCTGGAGGCGGGCGCCGACGACTATCTGGTCAAGCCGTTCGCCTTCGCCGAGTTGCTGGCGCGGGTGAACGCCCTCGCCCGCCGCCCGCCGCCCCAGGAGGTGCAGACCACCCTGCGGGTCGCCGACCTCGAGATGAACCTGCTGCGCCGCACCGTCACGCGAGGCGGGAAGCGCATCGAGCTGCAGCCGCGCGAGTTCCAATTGCTGGAATATCTGATGCGCCACGCCGGCAAGGTGGTCACCCGGACCATGCTGCTCGAGGCGGTGTGGGACTTCCACTTTGACCCCAAGACCAACATCGTCGAAACCCACGTCAGCCGGCTGCGGGCGAAGGTCGACCGCAACCAGGCCAACGAGCTGATCCACACGCTGCGCGGCGCCGGCTACAGCCTTCGGGAACCGGACTGACGTGTGGCGCTCAGCAAGTCTGCGCCTGGCGGCGCTCTATACGCTCGCCTTCACGGGGGCGGTCGTGGTGCTGGGGCTGGTGACCCTGATGACGACGCGAGCGGCCCTGTCGCGGCAGTTCGACGACCGCATCCTCTCCGAGACTGCGGCGCTGGCGCAGGAATTCCGGGTCGAGGGCCTCAACGGCGTCGCCCAGGCGGTTGACGAGAGGGATCGCACCCCCGGCGCCCTGGACTACGGTCTCGAAGCGCCGGACGGCCGCCCCATCGCCGGTCGCCTGGCGGGCCGATCGGCATCCACTGGCTGGTCGACCCTGCCCATGAGACAGGCCGTCGGCGACTTCGAGAAAATCCGTGTCCACGCCACCACCCTGGCGCACGGCTACCGCCTGCTGGTCGGTGGCGACGACGAGAGCATCGAGGCGGTCGACAACCTGCTGGCCAGGCGGTTCGCCATGGCGACCATCGGGGTGGTGGTAATCGGACTGGTGGGCGGGTACGGCCTTGCCCGGGGCATGGGCCGGCGGATCGCCGCCATCACCGACGCGGCCGAGGCGATCATCGATGGCGACCTGTCGCGCCGGGTGCCGGGCGCCCGCTCCGATGACGACCTCGATCGCCTCGCGGCTACCTTCAACCGCATGCTCGACCGCATCGCCGCCCTGATGGAGAGCCTTCGCCAGGTCTCCAGCGATATTGCCCATGACCTCCGTACGCCTCTCACGCGCCTGCGCGGCCGCCTGGAGGCGAACCTCGGCGCGTCGGCGGAGCAGGCGGAGCGGACGGCGGCCATCGAGGGCGCCCTGACGGACCTGGACGCCATCCTCGCCACCTTCGCCGCCCTGCTGCGGATCGCGCAGATCGAGGGCGGGGCGCGGCGCTCGGCCTTCCAGGCCATCGACCTCGCGGCGATTGCACGCACGGTGGTGGACGCCTTCGCCCCGTCGGCCGAGGATGCGGGCCAGCGCCTGGAGCTGCAGGGCCAGGAGAGCGTGGTCATAGAGGGAGACCGCGAATTGATCACGCAGATGCTGGTCAATCTGGTGGAGAACGGCCTGCGGCACGCCGGACCGCGGGCGTGGGTGCGTGTGAGATGCACGGTCCAGCGGGGACGGGCGGTCCTCTCGGTGGTCGATGACGGGCCGGGCGTTCCCGACTCCGAGCGCGAGCGGCTGTTCGACCGATTCCACCGCCTCGAAGCCAGCCGTTCCACCCCTGGCAGCGGCCTGGGCCTGTCGATGGTGTCGGCGGTCGCCAAGCTGCATGGGGCCGACGTCAGCCTGCACGACGCCGATCCCGGCCTCGACGTCCAGGTCACCTTCCCCGCCAGCGCGCGAACATTGCAACTTCCCAACGTAGCGGCCACGTCCTCGTGAGCGCACAAGCGTGACAACCCGCGCCATGGATCCGCGGGACAGACGTCGGGGCTTCGCAGCCCGCAAGGGTGGCCGCGCCGTGGGCCTGGCGGTCGCGGGGGCGATGGCGGGCGCGCTGGGCGCCTGCGCCCACTTCACCGCCGCGCCCCTGCCTCAGGGCCCGGACCTGGCCACGAGCGCCAGTCAGCTGTCGGTGGACGTGTCGCGTGTCCGGCTCGCGCCTCTGCCGCCCCGCCGGATCGATCCGGCGAAAGGCGTAGATCCCATCGACGTGGCGATCCTCGCCGTGCTCAACAGCCCGGACCTGGCCGCCAAGCGCGCCGCCGCCCACGTCGCCGCCGCCCAGACATTTTCCGCGGGTCTGCTGCCCGATCCCACGGTGCCCCTGAGCACCGACATTCCGGACAAGATGGCCGGCTTCTATACCGCCTTCGCGGTTACGCCGACGATCGACATCAGCGCCCTGATCACCCGCTCGGCCACCCTCCGCGCGGCGCGGGCCTCCGAGAGCCAGGCCAACCTCGACGTGCTGTGGAGCGAGTGGAGCACCGCCCAGCAGGCCCGCCAATACGCGGTCACGGTGCTGACGAACGACGAGAAGGCCGAGGTCCTGGCCCGGCTGGATGCGGAACTTTCCGAGCGCGCCCGCCAGTCCGGTATCGCCCTTACTCGCCACGACGTGACCGGACCGGTGGCCAGCGCCGATCTGGCCGCCAAGCTCGACGCCGACGTGCAGCTCGCCGCCGCGCGGGTCGCCGCGGACAAGGCGCGCCACCAGCTGAACGCCCTGATCGGCCTCGCGCCAGACGCGCGCCTGCCCCTCGTGGACAGCCAGGGACCGCACGATCCCGAGCCGGCGGCAGTCCAATCGGCGCTCGCCGCCCTGCCCAAACGGCGTCCCGACCTGCTGGCGCTCCAGGCGGGCTATGAGTCGCAGAACGGCGTTCTGCGGAAGTCGATCCTGGCGCAGTTCCCCCTGCTCAACGTCGGCTACAGCCGTCAGCGGGACACCGGCAACATCTACACCAATGGCGCGGCCGCCACGGTCACCCTGCCGATCTTCAATCGCAACCGGGGCGACATCGCCATCCAGAGGGCGACGCGCGAGCGGCTGGCGCAGGAATACCGGGCCCGCCTGGACCAGACGGTGGCCGACGTCGCCCAGGCGCAGGTGGACCTCGCCAACCAGCAGGCGGCTCTCGGCCAGTTCGAGACGGAGGTGCCCAGACTGGAGGCGGAGGCCGATCTCGGCCGGCCGGCCTTCGCTCGGCGCGACCTCGACAGCGCCGCGTACCTGGCGATCGAGCAAGCGGTGATCAAGGAGGTGGTGGCGATGTGGGATACGCGACTGGCGCGGCGGCTGGCCGATATCGGCCTCGAGACGATGTTGTTCCTGCCGCCGGCAGAGGCCGGTCGTCCATGAAGCGTTCGCGGAGATGGCCCCTGATCGCGGGCGGCGTGGTCGCCCTGCTCATCGTCGGCTTCGTAGCCTGGCGCCTGCTGAGCAGGCCGGCCGCCCCGGAGGAGGCGCCGCCCCCCAGCGCACTGGTGACCCTGGCGCCGGTCGAGGCGGGGCCGGTCAGCCGCACCGTGCAAGCCTATGGGGTGATCGCCGGCTCCGCGAGCGCGACGCGCACGGTTTCGGCCCCCCGGGAGGTGATCGTCCAGGACCTGCTGACGGCGCCGGGCCTGATCGTCGCCGTCGGAACACCGCTCATCCAGGTCGGGGACACCCCGGCCAGCGGTCTCGCCTATCGCCAGGCCATCGACGCGCTGGCGTTCGCCGAGCGGGACCTTGCCCGGGTCCAGCGGCTCTACGACCAGCACCTGGCCGCCAATGACCAGCTCGGGGCGGCGCGCAAGGCTCTCGCCGACGCCCAGGCGGCGGTCGCGGCCCAGGCCGCCGCCGGCGGCGGCCGGAAGGGCCAGATCATCCCATCGCCCATCGCCGGGGTGGTGTCGCAGGTGGTCGTCCAGAAGGGCCAGCAGGTGGCGATCGGCGCGCCTCTTCTCACGGTGGTGGCCGCCGGAGGTTTCCTCGCCCAGTTCGGAGTCGAACCGACCCAGGCGGCCCAGCTCGCCGTGGGACAGCCGGTTCGCATCGTCTCGGCCCTCGATCCAAAGATCGTCATTCAAAGCCGGATGTCGGCGGTGGGCCGGGCGGTGGATCCGGCGACGCGCCTGATCCCGGCCGCCGCCCCGGCCCCGGGGGCAGGCCTGGCGTTGGGCGCGGCGGTGCGCGGCGAGATCACCACCGCGACGGTGCAGGGCCTCACCGTGCCGGCCGCCTCGGTGGTCTATGACGAGAACGGGGCGCACGTGTTCGTCGTCCGCGGCGGAAAGGCCCATCAGGTCGCCGTCACCGTCGGATCCGAGCAGGGCGACCAGATCATGGTCAGCGGCCAGCTCAGCGCCAAGGACCATGTGGCGGTTTCGGGGGCCTATCAACTCGAGGACGGCATGGCGGTCCGGATCGCCGCGGCCGCCGCGGCCGGCGCCGGAAGCGCTGGCAAATGACGCTTTCCGAGCGACTCGCCGGCCACCGCCGCTCGCTGCTGGCGCTGCTGTCGATCGCCATCGTCGGCGGCGTGCTGTTCGGATTCACCCTGCCGGTGGGCCTGTTCCCCAATATAGCCTTCCCCCGCATCGCGGTGGCCATCGAGGCCGGCGACCGGCCCATCGAGCAGATGGACTCGGTGATCACCCGTCCCCTCGCCCAGGCGGTCCGCGCGGTGCCCGGGGTGATCAGTCTTCGCTCCACCACCAGCCGCGGTTCAGCAGAGCTGAAGATCGACTTCCCGTGGGGGAGCGACATGAACCTGGCCCTGCAGCGCACCCAGGGCGCCATCGCCCAGGCCACGGCAGCCATGCCGCCGGGCGTCACCTTCACGATCCGCCGGATGGACCCGACGGTGTTTCCGGTCGCGGCCTACAGCCTGACCTCCTCGACCATCGGACCGGTGGCCCTGCGCCGCTACGCCGATCTCACCCTGTCGCCCCTGCTGACGGCGATTCCCGGGGTCGCGCGGGTGGATTCGATCGGCGGTGGCGTCGGCGAATATCAGGTGGTGGCGGACCCGGTGAGCCTGCGCGCCTATGGCCTGACTCAAAGCGACGTGGTCTCGGCGTTGGCCGCCGCCAACGTGCTGGCCGCCGCCGGCAAGATCGAGGACCGGGGCAAGCTCTATCTGACCCTCAACGACAGCGCCCTCACCAGCGCGGCGCAAATCGAGGCGGTGGTGATCAAGAGCGCCGGCGGCGGCGTGGTGCGCCTGGGCGACGTGGCCAAGGTGCAATTCACCAGCGCCCCGGTGTTCGCCCGGGTCACCGCCGATGGCCGACCGGCGGTGAGCATCAATGTCTATCAGCAACCGAGCGGCGACACCGTCCGCATCGTCAAGGCCGTGGCCGATGTGTTCGCCAAGGCGCGCGCCGCCGCGCCGCCCGGCCTGACCATCAAGACCTGGTATGACCAGAGTACGCTCATCGTCTCGTCGGCCCAGGAATTAGCCATCGCCATCGCCATCGGCGCCGCCCTGGCGGGCCTGGTGCTGCTGGTTTTCCTGCGCAACTTCCGCGTCACCCTCATCGCGGTGGTGGTCGTGCCGGTGGTGCTGGCGATCACCACCCTGATGCTCAAGGTGCTGGGCCAGAGCTTCAACATCATGACCCTGGGCGGCATGGCGGCGGCGATCGGCCTGATCATCGACGACGCGATCGTGATGATCGAGCACATGGAGCGGCGGTTGACCGAATCGCCGGGCGGCGGCGCGACCACGCTTCGAGCGGCCGCTCAGGAGTTTCTGCGGCCGCTCGCGGGTTCATCGGCGGCGACCATCCTGATCTTCGCGCCGCTCGCCTTCCTCTCCGGCGTCACCGGCGCCTTCTTCCGCGCCCTGGCGCTCACCATGACGGTGTCGCTGATCGCGTCGTTCTTCATCGCCTGGCTGGTGGTGCCGATCATGGTGGAGCGTCTCTACCGCGACGCCGCGCCCCGGAGCCACGAGGGTCCGGGACGGATCGTCAGCGGCTATCGCCGGGCCCTCGAGCGCGTGACGGGCCGCCCGCTCCTCATCCTCCTGGCCCTGGTTCCGCTGGCGGTGGGCGGCGTGTTCGCCTTCATGACCCTGCCCAGCGGCTTCATGCCAAAATTGGACGAGGGCGGCTTCATCCTCGACTATATCGCTCCGCCGGGCACTTCGCTGGTCGAGACCGACCGGCTCGTGCGGCAGATAGAATCGGTTCTCGCCAAGACGCCCGAGGTTGTCACCTATTCGCGAAGGACCGGCCTGCAGCTCGGCGGCGGCCTGACCGAGCCCAATATCGGGGACTTCTTCGTGCGGCTCAAGCCGCCGCCCCGGCGGGGCATCGAAGAAATCATGACCGAGGTCCGTAACAAGGTTCAGGCCGATGTGCCCGGCCTGGACGTGGAAACCGCCCAGCTGATGGAGGACCTGATCGGCGACCTCACCGCCACGCCGCAGCCGATCGAGGTCAAGCTGTATTCCGAGGACTCGCAGCTGCTGAACACCACGGCAAACGGCCTGGTGGACCGCCTGGGCAAGGTGCGCGGGCTGACCGAGCTCCGCAGCGGGGTGGTCGTCGCCGGCGACGCCCTGGATATCCATTTCGACCTGGCGCGGACAGCGCTGGCGGGGGCGACCCCGGCGGACGCGGCCGGTCAGGTCACTGCCATGGTCAATGGCGCCAACGCGACGCAGGTACAATCGGGCATCCTTCTCACGGGCGTGCGGGTGTGGATCCCCGCCGCCGAGCGCAATCGCGTCTCCAGCCTGGGCGCCCTCCCCATCAAGGCCGCCGACGGACACATCCTCACCCTGTCGCAGATCGCCGACGTCAACGTGCTCAGCGGCCAGACCGAGGTCAGTCGCGAGAACTTCCGGCGCGTGGTGGGCCTGACGGCCCGGGTGGAAGGGCGCGACCTGGGCTCGGCCGCGCAGGAAGCCAAGAGGACGCTCTCGGCCCCCGGGGCGTTGCCGGCCGGGGTCACCTTCGAGATGGGGGGACTCTATGCCGAGCAACAGGCCGCGTTCCAAGGTCTGGCGATCGTCTTCGTCGCCGCCCTCGCCATCGTCATGGTCCTGCTGCTGGTGATCTATGAGAACTTCCGCATCGTGGCGGCGATCATGGTCATGCCCATGCTGGCGGCGGGGGCCGTGGGACTGGGTCTCCTGCTCACGGGCACGGAACTCAACATCATGGCGCTGATGGGCCTGACCATGATCATCGGCATCGTCACCGAGGTGGCGATCTTCTACTTCACCGAATACGACCACCTGACGGCGATAGGCGAGCCGCCCGAGAGAGCCTTGATCGACGCCGGCGTCAACCGTCTGCGGCCCATCGCCATGACCACCATCGCCGCCATCCTGGCCCTCGCCCCACTGGCGTTCGGCCATTCGATGCAGAAGCCGCTTGCGGTGGCGATCATCGCCGGCCTGATCGCCCAGGGCCCGCTCGTCCTGCTGCTGATGCCGGCGCTGTTCAAGCTGATCGGCGGCGTCAGATCCGGCGCGCGCCCGGCTACCGACCCCGTTTCGACGCCCGACCAACCCTAATCCATAAGGAGACGTCCATGACCCGCCACAGACGCCTGAGCTTCATCGCCGCGCTCTTCGCGAGCGCCCTCCCCTTCGCCGGCCACGCCGCCGACCCGGCCCACCCCTCCGGGCTGCATGTGGCCGCCCGCATCCCCGGGCCGGACGGCGGCTGGGACTACGCCAGCTTCGATGCCGCTCATCACCGACTCTACGTCGCCCACCAGACGGTGGTGCTCGCCGTCGACCCTGACACCGGCAAGCTGAACCCCGCCTTCGCCCAGGGCAAACACCTGCACGCCGTGACGCCTGTTCCGGGAACGGACATGATCCTCACCACCGACAGCGGCGACGACACCGCCAAGCTGATCAGCGCCGCCGACGGTCATGTGCTGGCCACCATCCCGACCGCCAAGGACGCCGACGGCGCCGCCTACGATCCCAAAAGCGGGCTGATGGTGGTGATCTGCGGCGAGGGCGGCGCCCTCACCCTGATCGATCCGAAGGCCATGAAGGCCGTCGGAACCATCGTCGTGGGCGACGCCCTGGAATTTGGCGCCGCGGACGGCGGCGGCCTCTTTTACGTCAATGTGGAGGAAAAGAACCAGGTGGCGGTGATCGACCTGGCCTCGCGCAAGGTGCTCAGGCGCTATGACCTGCCAGGCTGCAAGGGTCCCACGGGCCTGGCCTATGTGGAAGGGGCCCGGCTGATCTCCGTCTGCGGCAACGGCGGGGTCGACATCCTCGACGCCGGTTCCGGCAAAACGATAGCGAGCTTCACCGTAGGCGGATTCCCGGATGCGGTGATCTACGATGACCAGCGCCACCTGGCCTATGTGCCGTCCGCGCGGGCCGGCACGCTGTCGGTGATCGCCCTGTCGGGCGCCGGCGACAACACCATCATCGACACCGTCCCCACCCAGGTCGGCGCCCGCACCGGGGCTGTCGACACCAAGACCGGCAAGATCTACCTGCCCACCGCCGAATACGTGCTCCCTGCCCCGGCCGGGCAGCGGCCGACGACCAAGCCCGGCACCTTCGTGGTGCTCGTCCTCGACCGGTAGGGGCCTTAGCCGGTTGGCGCCTGGAACAGGATTCAATCATTGGGTGCGCCTGCTTGATGGTTGAATGCTGCTCTAAACTCGAGGCCAAGAGCTCACTTCAGACATTTCCTTGAAACGCCGGCGAACTCTCGGCGTTATTGGGGTGCGCACCAACCTGCCCCGGATAGGCAATGTTCTCCTTCATCGCCGGCATCATCCAAAAGACGGGCGTCTGGGGTGTGGGATTGCTGATGCTGCTCGAGAATATTGTCCCGATCATACCCTCCGAGCTCATCATGCCGATGGCGGGGTTCGAGGCGGCGCGGGGTGCGCTCGATCCCATGGCCACGATCGCCCTCGGGACCTTGGGGTCGGTTCTGGGGGGAGTCTTCTGGTACTGGATCGGCCGGCGCCTCGGCGCGGAGAGGGTGAGCCGGTGGGCGGCCAACACCGGCCGCTGGTTGCCCCTGTCACCGGAAGACGTCGACCGCGGTCGCGAGTGGTTCCAACGATGGGGCGCCGCCGCCGTATTCATCGGCCGGATGCTGCCCGGGGTCAGGGGCGTGATCTGCCTTCCCGCGGGCGTGGCTCGTATGAAGTTCGGGAGCTTCCTGCTGTGGTCCTCGCTCGGCGCCCTCGGTTGGACCGCTCTCCTGGCGTGGACCGGCTATCGCCTGAAGGCGCACTACGCGCAGATCGGGCAGTGGCTCAATCCCGCCGCCGACGCGTTCCTCGCCCTTTGCGTTCTGTTCTACATTGTACGCGTCGTGCGGTACCGGACGGCTGAACAGGTCGCCAAGAAGCCCGCCGGTCCGGTTTCACCTTGACCCGCCCGGCCGGGCGGCCTACGACCTGCCGATCCATCCTGGAGAGACGGCTCCCATGCGGCCCGCGCTGATCGTACTTCGTCGGCGACCGATGACGGTGGGGGCCTAGCGGCCCCCGCCCGCCCTCGGTCGCGTGTATCAAGGCCCCTCGCGGGCCTTTTTTCTTGTCCTCTTCACAGCCTTGGCCCCTCCAAAACCGAAGTCCCCACCATGACCGCGCACACACTTCCCAGAACGACCGAGGGCGCGACGCCCACCACGGACGCGATGACCGGGGCCGAGATCGTGGTCCGGGCGCTCATCGACCAGGGGGTGACCGACATCTTCGGCTATCCCGGCGGGGCGGTGCTGCCGATCTACGACGCGCTGTTCCATGAGCCGCGCCTGCGCCACGTCCTGGTCCGCCACGAACAGGGCGCGGGCCATGCCGCGGAAGGCTATGCGCGGTCCACCGGCAAGCCCGGCGTGGTGCTGGTGACCTCCGGGCCCGGGGCCACCAATACGGTGACGGCGATCGTCGACGCCCTGATGGACTCGATTCCCCTGGTGGTGATCACCGGCCAGGTCCCCACCCACCTGATCGGCACCGACGCCTTCCAGGAGTGCGACACCGTCGGCATCACCCGCTCGTGCACCAAGCACAACTACCTGGTGAAGAACGCCGCCGACCTGCCGCACGTGCTGCACGAGGCGTTCAAGATCGCCACCACCGGCCGCCCCGGCCCCGTGGTCATCGACATCCCCAAGGACGTGCAGTTCATGCCCGGCCCCTATATCGGGCCGGAACAAGCCAAGCCGACGCTCACCTATCACCCGCGCACCAAGGGCGACGC
>JAQGIW010000067.1 GCA_028290905.1 Caulobacteraceae bacterium
TCGGAGGCGCTGGAATCCCAGCACATCGTCAGCTTCAGCGATGTCGCTCTGCACGTGCCGAACCTGACCTACACCCAGTTCAGCACCCAGGAATCCTACTTCTCCATCCGCGGCACGCTGATCAACAACAATGCCGCCGGCTACGACGAGGCGGTATCGACGTTCATCGACGACGTCCCGGTGACGGGCCTGGGCGACAACAATCCCGACCTCTTCGATCTTTCCAGCATCGAGGTTCTCCGGGGGCCGCAGGGGACGCTGTTCGGGCGAAACGTGACCGGCGGCGCGGTCGTCATCCACACCCAGCCGCCGAGCTTCCACTTCGGCGGCAAGGCCGAAGTCACCTATGGCTCCGACAATCTGGTGGAGCTCCGGGGGCTGGTCACCGGCCCGATCGTCCGGGACAAGCTCGCCGCCAAGTTCTCCGTCGACTTCAACCACCGCGATGACTTCGTCAACAACATCACCCTGGGCGGCCACACCGGCGGAACCAACCAGGTGGACTTTCGGACCCAGTGGCTGTGGCATGCCAGTCCCGATGTCGATGTGCTGTTCGGCGCCGACTACCTCTATGACCGTTCCGGTGGTTACGCGACCAAGCTGATCGGCAACTTCGTCCCCGATCTTTTTCCCAAGCTGTCCTACGATCCGAACACTACCAATCAGGGCTACAACGGCTTCCAGAACCGCGACATCGCCGGCGTGCTGCTCCGCGTGGACTGGCGGACGCGCCTGGGCACCGTGACCTCGATCAGCGGCTTTCGCTATGTGAACGACTTCTTCCCTAACGATCTTCTGGGCGACCCTCCGGACCAGATCTATTCCCTCGGCATCGTCCAGGACCATCAGTATACAGAGGAGATCCGTCTGACCTCGCCGTCCGATCAGCGGTTCACCTACGTCGTCGGCGGCTTCTTCCTGCATTCAACGAAGCGGGAGGCCAATCCGCTCAACTTCAACTTCAGCCCCAACGGGCTGCTGGGCGGCCTCTCCTACATCGAGAACATGGATCAGCACGTCACGAGCGACGACTACGCCGTGTTCGGTGAGGGCAACTACAAGATCCTGAATACGCTGAAGCTCACCGTGGGCGCCCGCGAAACCTATGAGCGGAAGGCGGGTTTCTCGGTCATCGCCTACGTTCCCGACATCGGTCTACCGGCGGGCAATGCGACCTATTCCCACGGCTGGAGCAGCTTCACGCCCAAGGGGGTGCTGTCCTGGCAGCCGTCCCACGAGTGGCTGCTGTACGGATCGATCGCCAAGGGCTTCAAGAGCGGTGGCTACGACCTTTCCGGCCAGTCAGCCGCGACGCCGGCGGATGTCAACCGGCTCCTGGCGACGCCGTTCGCCCCCGAGACCGTGTGGAGCTATGAGGTCGGCGAGAAGTTCACCGGCTTCGGCAACCGGCTGGCCTTCGACGTCGACCTGTTCAGGGCGGACTACAAGAACCTGCAGACCAACCAGATCGTCAACGTCAACAACACCTTCGTCTCGTTCACCACCAACGCGGCCGGCGCCAGGACCCAGGGCGTGGAGGTGGAGGCCACGGCCCTGCCCGTGGACTGGCTGACGCTCGGCCTGACCTATGCCTACATGGACGCCAAGTTCACCAATTTCCCGGGTGTGAACGGGGCCAAGCCCAACACCGGCAACACCATCCCCTACTCGCCGCGCAATCAGGTTCACGCCAGCGTCGACTTCCACTGGCCCGTGAGCGCGCTTGGCGGCAGCCGCGTCACGATCGGCGGCGATTTCACCTATCACAGCCAGATCTTCTTCACGAACGCCAACGACACGCCGCCATTCATCAGGAACCACACGCCCTGGAAGGGGATCGTCAATCTCCACGCCACCTTCGAAACCGCCGATGAGCGGTGGAGGCTGTCGGTGTGGGCGAAGAACGTCACCAATGAGCGCTCGCTGTTGCACGGCGCCGACGTGACGACGCTCCTCATCGATGGGACCGACTTCGCCGGACCCCTCTTCACCCCGGCGCAGACCGGCTACATCTTCCTGGCGAAATACTACCCGGAACGGACAATCGGGGTGACGATCGCCCGCGGCTTCTAGCGCCGCTCAGATGCTCGCTTGCCCGCGAGGCTCGTTTCCCCCATCTGCGCCGGGTTCCGAAGCGCAGGAGGTGTCTGTCCAGTGTCGATGAGGTCGGTCATCATCGCCCTGCGCGTGCTGGAGGAGATCGCGGCGCACCAGCCGGTGGGCGTCAGCGAACTGGCCCGCCTGATGAAGCTCTCGAAAACCACGGTCCATCGCTCGCTGATGACGCTCAAGGAGGCGGGTTGGATCGAGCCGGCGGACGACGGCCGCGCGGTCTGGAGCCTGTCCGCGCGGGCCCTGGTCGTCGGCGGCCGGGCGGTGGATTCACACAGCGGACTGAGGAGCATCGCGGTCCCGGTGATGGAGGATCTTCGCCGGGCCACCGAGGAGACCATTCACCTGCTGGTCCGCGAACGCCGCAGCGTGGTGCTGATCGAGCGCCTCGACGGCATCAAGCCGGTGCGGGTGTTCAATCCGGTCGGCGGCCGAAGCGCCATGCACCGGACCAGCGCCGGCAAGGCCATCATGGCCCGGCTGGCCGACGACGAGATCGAGGCCTACTCTGTCGCCCTAGAATCCCCCAGGCCGGGCTCGCCGTCCTTCGATCTCGAGCAGTTCCGGGCTGAGCTCAGGACCGTCAGGGAGCGGGGGTTCGCCATCAACCTCGGCAACAACCAGCCCGACGTGCACGCCGTGGCCGGGGCGATCATCGGGGCCGGAGAGAGGGCGATCGCGGCGATCACCATTTCCGCGCCGCCTGAACGGCTGCCGCTCGAACGCTGCCTGGAATTGGGCCCACTCGTCGCCGACGCCGCGCGACGGATCGCCCTTGGCCTGCGTGCGAGACGTCAGCCGTCGCAGTAATGTTCCGTTTTACGGAACGACATCCCGTTTTGCGGCAAGTTGTACCGAAAAACGGCTGACATCGCTCGGCGGCGCTCCTATGGTGGGGCTCCTGGGAGGGAAGGGATCGATGGAAAGACGCGCGTTGATCGGTGGCGCGGCCGCCAGCCTCGCGGCCGCGGCAACCGGCGCCGACGCGTCTCCCTCTCCCCGCTTCCTGCCCTTCCAAACCCCCGTCGTGATCGCGTTTCCGCAGCTGGAGGCGGTCTGGGCGCCGGCGCCGTTCCGGGCCCGGTTCACCAAGTCGAACGGCGAGGATAGCGTGGTTCCCGGGATCGCCGTGCGCACGCCCCGAAGGATCGAAGCCTTCTGCACCTACTGCCCTCACGAGCTGTGCGTGATCAAGCTCACCGATGACCACCAGCTACGCTGCCCCTGCCACTTCAGCCTGTTCGATCCGCTGCGCGACGGCGCCTGGATCGCCGGTCCGGCGATGCGCCGCACCTACCGCTTCGACCATCGCGTCAAAGGGCCCGATCTGGTGATCACCGGCATAGAGGCCGATCTGGAAAGGAGACTGCTGTGAGACTCGCGCCAGCCATAGCCGCCTGCTGGCTGCTTGCCCTGGGGGCGGCAGGCGCCGCCCGGGCCGCCACGACGAAGCTCTACATAGCGGCCACCGGCGGCACGCAGGTCTATGTCGTCGACGTGGCGACCAACAGCCTCGTCAAGACGCTCGAGGTGGGCAAGAGCCCGCACGGCATCGCCGCCACCACCGACGGCCGCTGGCTGTGGATCGCCACCGAGGGCGACGGCAAGCTTCACAAGATCGACGCCGTGCGCGACGTCGAGACCGCCAGCTTCGATCTCGGCCCCTACCAGCAGGAGATCGAGATCACCAACGACGGTCGCCTGCTCTACACCGGCCGGTTCATGGACGGCTGCTACGACGTCTTCGACACGGCGAAGGAGAGCGTGGTCGCGCGCATCCCGGTCGACGGCAACCCGCACAACGTGGTCAAGGCGGCGAACGACGACCGCTACATGTACCTCTCGCCGATGAGCATCGATCCTGACACCGTGGCCAAGTCGGCGATCAAGCGCGGCACGCTGCGCGACTGCGCCGGCAAGCCCAAGACGGCTTACCTCCCCAACGACAAGGTCTACATCGCCGACACCCGCACCAACACTGTGGTCGGGACGATCCCGGTCGGCGGCTCACCCAGGCCCATCGCCGCCAGCGACGACGGGCGCCGGCTCTATGCCGACATCGACGGCTGGCTCGGCTTCCTGGTGATCGATCTCCAGGCCCGCAAGGTGATCGAGCGGGTGAAGTTCCCGCTGGTCACCGACGACGAGAAGACGACCTTCAGCCGCGCGCACGGCATCTGGGTGACGCCCGACCAGAAGGAGGTGTGGACCGCCTCGGTCAACCACGGCGTCGTCTACGCCTATGACCGCACAGTCGAGCCAGTCCGGCTCGTGGCGCGAATTCCCGTCGGAGCGGCGCCCTACTGGATCTCGTTCTCGCCCGACGATCGCATGGGGTACATCTCCCTGAGCGAGGGTGATGCGATCGCGGTCATCGACGTGGCGTCCCACAAGCTGGTCAAGACGATCCCGCTGCCCAAGGGGTCCGGGCCGAAGACGACCCAGGTGGTGGTCGCCCCGACGCCGTAGCGCGCCGTCACATCGGGCCTGTTCAAGGCCGGCGGCGGGCGTTAGTTTCCACGCCATCGGGCCTCAAGCGGGCGCCCGGTCAGACGGCGATCGCCGTCCAAGCCCTGCTCCAACACCTCGCGCCCCGCGCGAGCCTGGAGTGCTGGAATGGACGCGCCAAGTCCCACCGAAAATCGCGGCGAAAGGATCGCCCTCGTCGGGCGTGGAAATCCGACGGCCAATCCACATCGCCACCCGATGCTGGAGCCGATGTTCACGGCGCTGGAAGAGCTCGGCGTCATCCCGGTGCAGATCGCCTACTCCGAAGCCGCCGCCGAGCAGGCGCGCGCGCAGTTGCTCGGGTGCGACGGCGCCCTGGTATGGGTCAACCCGGTGACCGACGGCGTTGACCGGACCGAGTTCGACGCCCTTCTCCGTGAGGTGGCGGCGCAGGGTGTCTGGGTCAGCGCCCACCCGGACATCATCCTGAAGATGGGGGTCAAGGAAGTGCTGACCCGGACGAAGACGCTGGGATGGGGTTCGGACGCGCACTGCTACGACTTGGCCGAGACATTCCGGAGCCAGTTCCCGGCCCGGCTGGCTGCTGAAGGCGTCCGGGTGCTCAAGCTCAATCGCGGGAACGGCAGCCAGGGCGTGTGGAAGGTGGAGGTGGCCTCTCAAGGCACCAAGCTTGACGGCGATAGCCTGTTGAGCGTGGTCGAGGCGCGCGGTGACGTGACCGAGACCGGCGTCCGACTCGGCGACTTCATGGACCGGTACGACGGTTATCTTGCTGGCGGGGGGCGCCTGATCGACCAGGACTTCCAGCCGTGCGTCGGCGAAGGTCTCGTTCGCTGCTACATGTGCCAGGACCGGGTCGCCGGTTTTTCGGAACAGTTTCCCAGGGGCAGGGCCTTGGGCGACCCTGCCCTCCCGGCCTTCGGCATGGCGAGCGATAAGACCATGCATGAAGAGACGGCGCCGCGTTTCCAGGGATTGCGGCGCAGCATGGAGACGGACTGGACGCCCGGGCTGCAGCGTTTGCTCGACATCGAGACGGCCTCGCTCCCGGTGCTGTGGGACGCTGATTTCTTCTATGGGCCGAAGGCGCCCGACGGCGAAGACAGCTACGTTCTCTGTGAGATCAACATCAGTTGCGTCGTTCCTTTTCCGCCGACGGCGGCCCCGTGGATCGCCGCGGCGGCGAGGGACCAGGCGGCGGCGTTCAAGGGGAAGTTAGGCGCGCGGCCCCTGGGTCCGGTGTCTTGATCGCCCGAAGGAGAACGCAGGTGTCGGCTCCCAGATCCGTCGCGCTACCCCTGGTCGTCATGGCGCTTCTCGGCGCCGGCCTCGCCGGGTGCGGTCGCGCCTCCGCTCAGACGCCTCCCTTGCCGCTGAAGGCGGTCAAGGACGTCCCGATCGGCGCCAGCACTCGGCGCTTCGACTACGCGAGCGTCGATCCGAAGGCCGGTTTGTTGTTCGTCGCGGATCTGGCCGGGAGCCGTGTTCTGGTGTTCGATGTACGGCAGCTGCGGCTCGTGAAGGCCATCGGCGGCGTCCAGTCCGTTCACGGAGTGCTGGCCGTGCCTGAGCTGGGCCGCGTCTACGCGTCTGCGACCGGCGTCGACCAACTCGTCGCCATCGATGAAGCGTCCCTGAAGATCGTCGCGCGTACGCCGGCCGGCCACTATCCGGACGGCATCGCCTGGGAGCCGAAACTGAAGACGCTCTACGTTTCGGATGAAACCGGTCGCACGGTCGCGGTCATCGACGCGGCGTCCAATCGGCTCGTCCAAACGATCCCTGCTGGCGGTGAAGTCGGCAATACCCAGTACGACGGGGGCGCGGGGCTGATCTACTCCAACGAGCAGACGAACAATCGGTTGATCGGGATCGATCCAAAGACCGATCGCGTCGTCTCGCGGGACAGTCTTCCCGGATGCGAGGGTGCTCATGGCCTGCTGATCGATGCGCCGCACCGGCTCGCCTTCATCGCCTGTGAGGACAACGCCAAACTCATCACGTTCTCTCTCGCCCGGCACGCCGAGGTGGGCGAAGCCCCGATCGGCCGCGGACCCGACGTGCTGGCCTACGATCCCTCGAAGGGTTGGCTCTATGTGTCAAGCGAGAGCGGCGTGGTCTCGATATTTAAGATCGGGAAGGACGGGGCCAACAAGATCGGCCAGGATTTCCTGGCCGACAATGCGCATGTGGTCGCCGTCGACGCCGACAGCCATCGTGCGTTTTTCCCGCTGCGGAACGTCGGTGGCAGGTCCTTGCTTCGCGTGATGGAGCCCAGGTAGCCGCACCGCACCCCCTTCCCCTTGTTGTGGCCGGCCTGTTCAAGCCGGCCGCCTGACGCTAATGTCCATGACGTCGGGCCTCCAGCGGGCGCCCGGCCAAAGACGGCTCGCCGTCCAAGACCCGCTCCTAACCCCGCCTCGCGGGCGGGATGGAGCGCGCGTTATGGATGGAGCCTCCCGAACATGACATCAAACACCGAACCGCGCGCTGCACCCGGCAGCCGGATCGAGCGCACGCCGATCGCCGCCTCGGCGCCCGCCGGGATTTCCCGCTGCATCGCGCCCGGCCTGCCGCGCGCTTGGCCTCGGCCCTTCCGTTAGCCCCAGATCTTCGACCCTTTCCGCCTGCAATGGAGACAACAACGATGACCGAACCCACACTCGATCGGCGCCTCGTGCTGGGCGGCGGCGCCGTCCTTGGAGCCGCCTTCGCCGGCGCGGCCGCTGCTCAGACCGCCGCGCATCCAGCGCCGGGCGTCGCCTTCGCCCCGAAGCCCGCGCCCATGCCGTTCGATCCCAAGGCCGTGCCGGGGCTGTCGGAGAAGCTGCTCCGCAGCCACTACGACAACAACTACACGGGCGCGGTGAAGCGGCTCGGCGCGATCTCCGCCCAGTTCGCCGGCCTCGATGCGGCGACGGCGCCCGGCTTCCTGGTCAATGGGCTCAAGCGGGAGGAACTGGTCGCGTGGAACTCGATGATCCTTCACGAGCTCTACTTCGCCGGCCTCGGCGCGCCGACCCGTCCGGGTCGCGCCCTGGCCGCGATCATCGAACGGGACTTCGGCAGCGACGAGCGCTGGCGCGCCGAGTTCGCCGGCATGGGCAGGGCGCTGGGCGGCGGCTCGGGCTGGGTGATCCTGACCTGGAGCCATCGCGACCAGCGCCTGGTGAACCAATGGGCGGCCGACCACACCATGACGCTTGCCGGATCAACGCCAATTCTGGTGCTCGACATGTACGAACACGCCTACGCCATCGACTATGGAGCAAAGGCTGCGGCTTACGTCGACGCCTTCATGGCTGGGATCAACTGGGCCTCGGCCGACGCTCGGTTGGCCAAGGCGACCGCATGAGCGCGGAGGCCGACGCCCCGGGTTCTCCGACGCCGGGTGCGACGGCCGCGCCGCCACGCTTTCTCGAGGCGGTCGGCCTCTGGCTCAAGGTCGGCCTGATCTCCTTCGGCGGTCCGGCCGCCCAGATCGCCATCCTGCACGAGGAGTTGGTGGACCGCCGCCGCTGGGTCGGCGAGCGCGACTTCCTCACCGCGCTGAACTTCTGCATGCTGTTGCCGGGCCCCGAGGCTCAGCAACTGGCGACCTATCTGGGCCTGAAGCTGCACGGCCTGAAGGGCGCGCTGGCCGCCGGGATGCTCTTCGTGGCGCCCGGCGCGCTCGTGCTCTTCGCCCTGGCCTGGCTTGCCGCCGCCCACGGAAACTGGCCGCCGTTGCAGGCCGCGTTCAAGGGCATGCTGCCGATTGTCGTCGCCCTGGTCGCCCACGCCGTCTGGCGGATCGGCGCGAGGACCCTGAAGACACCGGCAGCCTGGGCGCTGGCGATCGGGGCGTTCGTGGGCCTCGGCTTGGTCGGGATAGGCTTCCCCTGGATCGTCGGCGCGGCGCTGCTGATCGGAGTTGTCGCCGATCGCCTCGGTCATCCGATCGCTCCGACCGGCCATGCCCTGCCGGCGGACGACGAACCGCCGCCCACAGGCGGCCCCCTCCTCGCGAGGCGGATCGCACTCTACACCGCGGCCTTCGCCGCGCTCTGGGCCGCGCCCGTCGGCCTGATCCTTGCGGCGGCGGGGCCGCGGCCCTTCGCCGACGTGGCTCTCTTCTTCACCCAGGCGGCCTTCGTAACTTTCGGCGGCGCCTACGCGGTGCTGCCGTTCGTGGCCCAGGGCGCGGTCGTCCACTACGGCTGGCTGTCTCGGGCCGAGATGGTCCACGGCCTGGCGCTCGCCGAGACAACGCCCGGCCCCCTCATCATGGTCACCCAATATGTCGGCTTCTTCGCCGGCTGGAACGCGGCGATGGCGGGCCACGCCGGCGGATTGTCGCCGCTGGCGGCCGGCGCCCTCGCCGCCGCGCTAACGACCTGGGTGACCTTCCTGCCGTGCTTCTATTTCGTGCTGGTGGGCGCGCCGCTCGTCGAGCGGCTGGCGCGGGACCGCCGGGCCCATGCCGCGCTCTCCGGCGTTACGGCGGCCGTGGTCGGAATCATCGCCACGCTGGCGTTGAGCATCGCGCAGGTCGCGTTCCTTCCCTCCGGGCGGATCGACCCGATCGCAATCCTGGTCGGGTCCGTCGCGTTCCTGGCGGCCTGGCGCTTCAAGGTTGGGCCGCTGTGGCTGGTCGGGGCGGGAACCGCCTATGGTCTGATGCGCTTCGCGCCACTGTCATGAACCCGCCAGCGCCCTGTCGTTCCGGCGGGCGTTGCGACGGGGGTCAGCCCCGGAGGGGCTGCGTCGCCGGAGCGACGGTCTCAGGCCCAGGTCCCCGCGGCGCAGCCTCCTTGGGCAGGGTCAGGCCGATCATCACCGGCATGGCCAGAAGGACCAGCGGATACTGCAGGAGCAGCCCGGCGATGATGGCTATGGCCAGCGGCTGCTGGATCGCGGACCCGGCGCCGATGGCCAGGGCCAGGGGCGTCAGGGTGAGGATGGCGGCCAGGGTCGTCATGGTGATGGGCCGCAGGCGGTCGCGGCTGGCCTGGCGGAGCGCTTCGCGGGGCCGCAGATGGCCGGAGAGCTCGGTGTATTCGGAGACGAAGAAGATCGCCATCTCCGCGCCGATGCCGATGATCATGGTCATGCCCATCAGCGCCGTGATGTTGAGGTCGACCTTCGTCAGCCACAGGGCGGTGAACACCGCCGTGGTCGACAGCAGGGAGCAGCCGATGATGATCACCGGCAGCCAGAGGCGGCGATAGAGGATCAGCAGCAGGACGAACTCCGCGATCAGGGCGAAGACGAAGACCTGCGCGAGGCCGGCGAAGGCGATCTGCTGCTGCGCATAGAGGCCGCCAAGTTCATAGCTGATCCCCGCGCCCAGCATCCCCGGCTGCGCCAGCACCTTCTTGACGTCGCCCACGGCCGAACCCATGCCGCGGCCCTGGATGCGGGCGGTGACGGCGATCATCGGCTGCAGGTTCTCGCGGGAGATCTGCGGCTGTCCGGTGACGGGGGCGAGCACGGCTACGCGGCTCAGGCGGAAGACGTGGCCGTCGGGCGCGCGGATGGGCAGGTCGGCCAAGCCGGTCTCGCGCAGGGTGAGGGCGTCGGGCAGGCGCACGCGGACGCCCACCACCTTGGCCGGCTGCGGCAGGTAGGTGGCGACGGGACCGGTCAGGGCGGCGGATATGGCCTGGGTGACGTAATCGGGCGTGACGCCCTCGATTCCGGCGCGTACGGGATCGATGCGCACGTCCAGGGCGTCGCCGGCGAGCTTCACACCGTCCTTGACCGAGACGACACCGGGGATCTTGGCGATCGCGGCGGCGACGCGCTGCGCCTGAGGGATCAGGATCGGGGTGTCCGCGCCGTAGATCTTGATCTCGATCGGCTGGGGCACCGCGGTGAGGTCGCCTATCAGGTCCTCCATCAATTGCGCGAGCTCGAACTCCACGCCCGGAACCTTCTGGGTGACCTCGGCGAGGACGGACGCCATCACATCGGGGGTTGCACGCCTGTGGTTGGTCTTCAGGCGGACGAAGTAGTCGCCGTGATAGCTCTGACCTAGGTTGCCGCCGAGCCCGGAGCCGAGGCGGCGGGAGAAGGTGGCGACCTCCGGATTGGCCAGCAGGATCGCGTCCACCTGGGCCATCTCCCGCCCGGTCTCGATCAGCGAGGCCCCCGGCCGGGTCGTATAGTCGATGATGAAGCCACCCTCGTCGACCTTGGGCATGAAGCCGGTGGGTACGGCCTGCGAGGTGAGGGCCCCGATGATCAGCACCGGAACCAGCGCCGCGACCAGTAGCAGGGGGCGGCGGAAGAGGATGTCCAGAAGCCGCGCGTGCCACCGGCCGAGCCAGTTGGACCGGCCCGACGCCGGATCGCGCCAGCGCCTGAAGTCGATCACCCACCGCGCCAGCAGCGGCACGACGAAGGCGGTGAGCATGTATGAGATGGCGAGCGCCGCCGCCATGGTGATGGCGAGCGCCTTGGAGAACGCCCCGGTGACGCCGCTGAGGAAGCTCAGGGGGAGGAACACGATCAGGGTCGCCAGGCTCGAGCCGGTCAGGGGGGTCATGAACTCCCGGCCGGCGGGCAGGACGGCGTCCCTGCCCGCCGCTTCGCCGTCTTCGCCCGGCGCGCCGGCCCGCCGGGCGATGTGCTCGATCATGACGATCACGTCGTCGATCAGCAGGCCTACGGCCGCCGCGATGCCGCCCAGGGTCATGATGTTGAAGCTCATCCCGGTGGCGCCGAGCACCAGGATGGTGGTCGCCAGGGTGGCCGGCACCACCAGCACGGCGATCAGGGTCACCCGCCAGCTGCGCAGGAAGAAGATCAGAACACCGGCGGCCAGCACCAGGCCGATCAGCACGGCGTCGCGCACGCTGGCGGCCGACTGGGTGACGAGCTGGCTCTGGTCGTACCAGTTCACCAGGCGCACACCCGCGGGGAGCTTGTAGGCGGCGAGCTTGGCGCGCACCGCCTGGGCGATCTGCACCGCATTGCCGGACGGCTGCTCGTAGACGTTGAAGAGCACCGCCGGCTTGCCGTCCTCGACCACCCGCGTCCACTGCGGCATGACGCCGTTCTGGACGGTGGCGACGTCGTTGACGCGCACGACGCCGGCGGCGTCGGCGCGAACCACGATCTTCCCGACCTCGGCCGCGCTGGTGACGCTGTGGTTGGCGAGGACCAGGAACAGCTTGCCGCGGTCCTGCAGCTGGCCGACCGCCTGCAGCACATTGCCGGCGCCGAGGGCCCGGCCGAGGTCGTCCATGGTCAGACCGTAACCGGCCAGGCGATGGGGATCGGCCAGCACCTCCACCTCGGCCGTCTGGCCGCCCTGCACGGCCACCCGCGCCAGGCCCGGGATCGAGGCGAGCAGCGGCATGATCTTGTATTGCGCGAGGTCCTGCAGGGCCACCGGCGAAACGGTGTTCGACTGCAGCGCGTAGGAGATGATCGGAAAGACCGTGGGGTCCATCCGGCGGACGTCGTAGGCCGTCCCGGCGGGCAGGCTGGGCAGGGTCTTGGCGGTGGCGGCGTCGACCATCAGGGTGGCGGCGGTCATGTCCCGCCCCCAGCCGAAATCGATGGAGATCTGGGAGGAGCCCCGGCTGGTGTCGGAGCGGACGTCGAGAACGCCCGGCACAGTGCGGATCGCCTCCTCGACAGGGCGCGTGACGAGCAGGGCGGTCTGGTCCGCCGGGCGGCTGCCGGCGTTGAGATCCACCACCACGCGTGGGAAGGAGACCTGCGGAAACAGTCCGACCGGCAGGGACACGGCGGAGATGGCGCCGGCCATGGCCAAGGCCGCGGCGATGAGAACGATGGCCTTCGCCTGGTCGTGGACGAACCGGACGAACGTCACGAATGGACCGCCGTGCGGACGAGGGCGCCGGGCTGGAGCTGGAACGCCCCGTCGACCACCAGCGGGCGGCTCGCATCCAGTCCGCCCTGCAGCACGTCGGTGTCGCCCGACGTCGAGACGACCGTCACCGGGACGCGGACGGCCCGCGCGCCGGACACCTGGAACACATAGTCGCCCTGGGTGTCGTTGAGCACCGCGCGATGCGGCGCCAGCCAACCCTGAACCTGGCCCACCGTCACGGTCACGCGAAAGGCGTCGCCCGGGATCACCGCGGCGGGCACCTTGATGTCGCCGTCGATCAGCCGGGTCTTCGGGTTCAAGGCGGTGGCGACTCGCAGGACCGTGCCCGGCAGGGACTGGCCTCCGGAGAGGTCGAGGACCGAGGCCGGCTGGCCCGTGCGCAGGCGCTGGGCGTCGACGGGTTCGAAGCCGGCGGTGACCACGAGGCCGGAACGGCGGGCCACCGTGATCAACGGCGCGCCGGGCTGAACCAGGTCGCCGGCCGCGACCGGTATGGCGACCACGAAGCCATCGAACGGCGCGGTGAGCCCTCCCGCGCTCGAACCGGCGCCCTGCTGCGCGAGCGCCGTGAGGGCGGCCTGGGCGGTGTTCACCGCGGCGTCCGCCTGGGCCACCTGGTCCTTGGTGGCCAGCTGCTGGGCGAGCAGCTGGTTGGCGTGGAGCTGCTGGGCCTTGGCGAGCCGCAGCGCGGCCTCGGCCTGCCGATAGGCGGCGACCGCGCTGGCGGACAGGACGAAATCGATCAGCCGCTGGCCGGCGCGCACCGGAGCGCCGGGGGTGACCGCGATCGTGCGGACCTGGGCCGGCTGCTGCAGGGTGAGCGTGCGCAAGGCGTCCGTGGCGGGCATGGCCGAGCCATAGACGGTCACCTCATAGGGCGCGTTCCCCTGACGCGCCGGCTGGGTGGTCACCAGCACGCTCGGCTGGGCGGGCGGGGCGGCGGGCTTGCCGCAAGCGGCGAGCGACAGGACAGCGAAGGTGGCCGGGGCCAGGGCGAGTGGTTTCACTTCCGGGCCTCCTCGGGCGGCAGTTGAACGGCGGGCAAGCCGGCGCCCACGAGGGTGGCCAGCGCGACCTGCTCGTCTTCGAGGGCCTGTTCGAGCGTGACGATCTGCTGAGCCTTGCCGGCGGCGGCGCTCAGGAGGTCGACTTCGGCCCTCTGGTCGAGGTTCCCGGCCGCGGCGGCCGCCGCCGCCTTGCCGGCGGCGGTTTGGGCGGCGGGAAGTTCGGCGCGGCTCCGTTCGAGTTGCCGGGTGGTCTGTGCCCGTTCGACCAGTATGGCCCGGACCTGGCCGTGCGCCGCGGTCAGGCGCGCGGCGTACTCCTCGTGCAGCATGGCGCGCGTGGCCTGCTCGACGGCGACGCCGCCCTGGTTCCGGTCGAAGACCGGCAGGTCCATGTTGACCTGCGGGCCGGCGTTGCGGACGTTGGCGTTGTCGCTGCCGCCGAAGACCCCGAAGAGGAGGTTGGGGAATTGAGAGAGGATCGCCACCCGGAGCCTGGCGTCCTGGGCGTGGTAGCCCAACTGCAGCGCGACCAGATCCGGGCGGCGCTGGGCGAGGCCTGGGAGTTCGGCCTGGATATCGGCGATGTCGAGCGGCGGGAGGTCGACGGAGTCGGCCAGCGGGACCGCGATCTCCGGGGCGAGCCCGAGGAGGGCGTTCAACTGATGGCGCTGGCCGAGCAGCCGGCGCGCCTCGTCGTCGACCTGGGTCTGGGCCGTCTGTTGGGCCAGGACGTAGGGGGAGGCTGAGGCAAGGGTCAGGTTGCCCGCCGCCACCGCGGCCTGCACCCGCTGGAGACGCCCGGCGAGCAGGTCCCGCTCTTCGCTCAACAGGGCTAGGTAGCGCCCGCCTTCGATCAGGTCGACCGCGAGCAGGCGCGCCTGCCCCGCCACCTGCCACTCCTGCCAGAGGACCTGGGCGTCCACTTGGCGGACGGCCTCCCGCGCGACTTGCTTACGGGCCTGCAACGTGACCAGCGCCTTGACGTCTACGCTGAGCGCGGCGTTCCAGGCGGTCGTGTTGCCCGGGCCGGCCAGCAGCGGCAGGATGGCGCCCCCCAGACGGGGATTGGGAAGGACGCCGGCCGCGATCAGCTGGGCTTCGGCGATCCCGTGTTGCGCCCGCACGGCGCGAAGGTCCGGATCATCTTCAACCGCCAGGGCGGCGACCTGCTCCACGCTCAGGGGCGCCGGCGGCAGGGGCGCTGAATGAGCGAGGACGGCGACTTCAGGCGTGAACGCCGGCTGGCGCGCCAGCGGCAGGGGATGGTAGGCGGCGCAGGCGCAGAGCACGCCGCCGGCCGCGCCCACAGCGAGGAGACGACGACCCCGCGGGCGCGACATCGGTGAGCGGGTGGAAGCTGGCATCCGGGCCTCCGCTACCGCCGGCCTCAGCCGGCGACCGACATATGACACCCCAGACCGTAGAATTGCGCCTAGGCGCGACGCGAACAGCTCGTAGCGGAAGCGGGGATGAGGACGCCGGTCAGTGGGGCGATAACGCATATCGGGCACAGCTTGTTCAAAACACCCTCCTCCTCATGGTGGCGCGACGACGCGACGGCGACCCTCGGGAAGGACGGGTGAGCGCCTGCGCCCAATTCCGCAAATGCACTGAATTCACGAGGGCATGCGCGCGGTGAATGGGAAGGCCTACCCCGCTGGCGCCGCCGCGGCGTCTCGACGCTCCGGCGGCAGGGTGTGCCTCCAGAACTCCTCGCGCGAATTGGTGCGGGGGAACGGGGTGTGGGGGACAGGAACGCCGAGGAAGGCGCATAAAGGCTCCCAGCCCTGGGCCACCTCGAACACCAGCAGACGCTCGGGCGGGATGTGCCGGCGGACCTCGGCGTTGTGCCGCTCGAACGTCGCGATGACGTTGGCCTCGCCGTAGTCCCCGGCGAAGGTCTGCTCGGCGATGATCAGCTGCAGGAAGCGGTCCGCCGCCCGTTGTTCCGGATCGTCCCGCGCCTGACCCATCGCCATCGCCTTGAGGATTTCCCACTTCGGCGATCAGCGAACGCCACTAGGGATTGAGCTTCAGGAACATGGGGTGGCGGAAGGGATCGCCGCTCTTCATGTCCTTGTGGAAGCCGTCCATGCGCGGGCCGGCGGGGCCGGGGCGCTCGTCATAGACGGCGTCGTCGCCGAAGAAGCGCAGGGTGAGCGTCCGGCGGCGCTGGCCGGGGCGGGTGGGCCCGCCGCCGTGCAGCATGGTGGGGTGGAAGAGCACGACATCTCCCGGCTCGACGGCGAAGGAGACGATGTCATAGGCCCCGCGGTTCGCCTCGATGTCCGGCAGGCGCGGCATGGGGGCGTCCGCATGCAGGGGCGCGGTGTCGTCGCCGAGCTTGAAGCTGGAGCCGTTGTAGAGCACGCCCCGGTGCGAGCCGCGCACGAATTCCAGGGACCCGGCCGCGGAGACCGGATCGAACGTGATCCAGGCGACCGCGAGGTGGTTTCCGGCGATCGTCAGGTAGGAGCTGTCCTGGTGCCAGGGCGTGCGGCGGGCCTCGCCGCCCTCCTTGAGGAACACCTGCTCGTACATGAACCAGAGGTCCGGGGCGCCCCAGATGTCGGCGATGATCGCCGGCAGGGGCGAGGCCCGCAGCATGGCCGCGTACCCATCGAGGCAGCGGGGATTGTAGAGGTCCTGGTAGAAGGTGGCCTCGGACCGTGAGGGGATGCGGCTGGCGCCCGGGCCGGGGTTGGCCACGCTCCACTCCCAGGCGGCGAGGGCCTCGGCGAGCGCCTTGTCGTCGAGGGCGCGTGGCAGCAGCACCACCCCGTCCCGGGCGTAGGTCTCGCGCAGCGAGGGCATGTCGAAGGGCATTGTCGAGAATCCCGGCTTTCTAGCGCATGTCGAAGAGGTCGAGGGCGGTCTTGCCCAGGATCTTCTGGGCGTTCTCCACGCTGGCGGCGTCGAACACCGCCTGGATGGCGCTCCTCGTATAACCGAAGGTGCTCTCCTGGTGGGGATAGTCCGACGACCACATGACCCGGTCCGCCCCGATCCGGTGCAGCAGCTCCAGGCCCGCCGGGTCGGTCATGAACGTCGCATAGCAGTGGTTGAACCAGTACCAGCTGGGCGGATGGGCCAGCTTGGGGTTCATCACCGTCGGGAAGGAATTGTAGATCATGTCGGCGTCGTGCAGCATCGACGCCACCCAGCAAATCCCCCCCTCCACGAACACCACCTTGAGCTTGGGGAAGCGGTCGAACACGCCGCCGAAGGTGAGCTGGGCCCAGATATGCCGGAAGCCCTGCATCTGGGTGAGCACGAACGTGCCGGCGGCGCCCGGCGCGGCGGTGGGGATCGCCTCGCCGATGTGGAAGCAGAGCGGGATGCCCGACTGCGCCACCGCGTCCCACAGGGGGTCGAGCCTCGGGTCGCTGTACTGGATGGGTTCGCCGTCGATGTCCTTGCCCGGCCTTATCGGAACCATCAGGCAGCGGGCGCCGAGCGCCTGGCAGCGGTCGACCGAGGCGAGGGCGCCCGCCATGTCCCAATAGTTGGGGATCATCACCGGGAAGAGGCGGCCCTTGCCGGCCCGGCAGACCTCGCCGATGTGCTCATTGTAGGCGCCGAAGGTCTCGGGCCGGTTCATCATCTCGCCGAACATGAATAGGCCGAACAGGCGCTGGGGAAAGATCAGCTCCTTCTCCACGCCCTCGACGTCGAGGTCGGCCAGGCGCGCCTCGATGTCGGTGAAGCCCGGCGTGCACTCCAGCGTCATGCACAGGTCGGCGGCGAGCTGGGGCGGCGTCATCGGCCGGCCCGCCACGGTAAGGCGCCAGCCGCCGTCGACGAATTCCATCCGCGGCGCCTGGTCCCTCAGGTGCTCGGGGAAACGGTCGACCCACAGGTCGCTCTCCAACATGTGGCTGTCGGCGGAGATCACCACCGTGCCTTCGGGCCACGACCGGGTCGCCGCCTGAGCCTTGCGCTGGGGCGACAGGGGGATCCCGACCATCTCCGGAATCTCGAGAACGAAGCCATCGGCCATGGCGGTCTCCCTGAGCCGTCGCTCTTTTTTCGCGGGGGGTCGGCGACCCCTTCAAAGCTATAACACGCTCCAAAAACTTGGCGCCGATAGGGCCTCCGATCAATGGGTGACGAAACCCCGCGGTGGAATAGTGTAGAAGCCGATGGCGGCGGGAGGCCGCCTTCCGGAGGGCAGCGATGTACGAGCGGATCCTTCTCGCCTACGACGGCTCGCGCGAGGGCCTGATCGCCCTGCGGGAAGGCGCGCTGCTGGCGCGGACCTGCGGCGCCCGGGTGTTCCTGCTCTCGGTCCTGCCCCTCGCCGACAGCAGCGCCAGCGCGCCGGCGGCGGACGGCGGCTACGGCGGGGCCGTGGCCACCCACGTCGACACCTACAACGCCCTGCTCAGTCGCGGCGTGGAGGTGCTCAAGCAGCTCGGCTTCGATCCGGTGGCCCGCCTGGTGGTGGGCGAGCCCGCGCCCCAGATCGGCGCCTTCGCCAAGGAGATCGGCGCCGACCTGGTGGTCCTCGGCCACCGTCGCCGCAGTTTCCTCGAACGCTGGTGGTCGGGGGGCGCCGGGGCCTACGTCACCGAGCACGTGTCCTGCAGCGTCCTGATCGGCCGCTGCCCGGTGAGCGACGAAGCGTTCGCCGCCGAGCTGGCGGAGGCTAAGGCCGCTGGCGAGGCGCCGTAGCGCCGGCGCTCCGGAGGATCAGCTTGTCCAGCCGCCGCCCAGCGCGCGGTAAGCGGCCACGGCGGCGCGAGCCGCTGCGGCGCGGGTCTGGACGAGCTGGTCGGAGGCGGCGAGCAGGTCGCGGTCGGCGTCGCGCACCTCGATCAGGCTGATCACGCCACCTTCGTAGGCCGTCTCCGCTTGGCGGCGGTCGGCCTCAAGCTCGGCGATCTCGGCGGCGAGCGTGCGAATACGCGCCTCGTCCTGCGTGAGGTCGCTGAGCGCGGTCTCCACCTCGCCGGTCGCGGTCAGCACGGTGGCGCGCCAGGCGGCGAGGCTCTCCGCGTAGCGGCCGCGGGCTTCGCCGACCTCGGCGTCGACCCGGCCGAAGTCGAACAGGCGCCAGCGCAGGCCGGCGCCGACCTGGTGCTGCGCCGCCTGCCCGGTGAAGATATCGCTGGCGTTTATGCTCTCCAGGCCGAGCAGGCCGGAGATCGACACCTTGGGATAGTAGTCCGAGATCGCGGCCCCGATCGCGGCGTTGGCGGCGACGAGGCGCTGCTCGGCGGCGGCGACGTCCGGCCGCCGGCGCAGCAGGGCCGGCGGCCCCTCGGCCGTGGAGACCGCCGGCGGCGCCGGGATCTGCCCAGGCGTCTCGATCTCTCCCCGCCAGGTCCCCGCCTGGGCGCCCATCAGGATGTCGAGCCGGTTCAGCTCGGCGTCCAGGGCGGCGGTGATCGGCGGACAGGTGGCGCGCACGCCTTCCAGGGCGGCGCGCGCCTCGTGCAGCTCGCGGTCGGAGGCCACGCCCTGGGCGGTGCGGCGGTTCAACAGGTCGACGAGGTCGCTCTCCACCGTCTCCTGCCGCCGCGCGACCGCCAGCCTGGCCTGGAAGGCGCGGACCTGCAGATAGGCGTCGGCGGTCTCGGCGGCCACGCTGACGCGCACCGCCGCCAGGTCGTCGAGACTCGCCCGCGCCCGGGCGCCCGCCGCCTGGCGGGCCCGGGTCAGGCCGCCGAAGGCGTCCAGCTCCCAGGATGCGCCGAGGCCGAGGTCGTACTGACCCGTCTCGCGCTTGTAGCCTGGCAGATGGCGGCCGATCTCGCCGATCGGGCTCAGCAGCGACTGTTCCTGGTTCACCACCGAGGCGTCGGCGTCGACCTTCGGCAGCAGGGCGGCCGTGGCGGCCTTCGCCGCGGCGCGGGACTGTCGGACGCGCGCTTCGGCCTGGGCGATGTCGAGATTCGCAGCGAGCGCGCGGGCGACGACCCGGCTCAGCGCCGGATCGTCAAACCCCGCCCACCAGTCGCGGCCGGCCGGCGGGGTGGGCGTCGCCGCCGGCACGGCCGGGGTGCGGTAGGCCGGTGTGAGCGCGAGCGTCGGCTGGCTGTAGTTCGGGCCCACCACGCAGCCGGCGAGGGCCATGGCGGCCAGCGCCGCATTGGCGATGATCAGCAGCAGTCTGGATCGGGTCATCGGCGACCTCTGGGCTTCTAGTGACTGTCGACCGCCGACACGGCGGTGCTGGGGGCGGGACGGCAGAGCGGGACCATCACCAGGGCGATCAGGAACATCCACGCCATGGTCCGGAAGACCTCCTCGAAGGACGAGGCCAGCGCCTGGCGTCCGACGACGGCGGCGAACAGGCCGCGCGCCAGGGCCAGGGCGTGGGCCGGATCGGCCGTCACCTGGCCTAGGCGCGCCGTCATGGCGGCGAGGAAGTCCGCCGCCTTGCGGCCGCCCTCGCCCAGGGTCTCGCCCATGCGGGCGGCCTGGATTCGGGTGTTGTCGGCCAGCCAGGTGTTGACCACGGCGATGCCGATGGCGCCGCCCAGGTTGCGCATGAGGTTGAAGAGCCCTGAGGCGTAGCGCAGCTCGGCCATGCCGAAGCCGTTCAGCGCCATGCTGACGCTGGGGACGATGCACAGCATGATCGCGAACCCGCGCAGCGCCTGCGGCCAGAGCAGGGCGCCGAACCCCCATTCGGGGGTGACGAACGACATCATCCACAGACTGCCGGCGAACAGGGTGAGGCCGGCGGTGATCACAAAACGCTGGTCGACGCGCTGCGAGAGGGTGGCCGCGATCGCCACCGACAGCACCTGGGCGACGCCGGCGACCACCACCGTCGAGCCGATCTGCAGGCTGTCGTAGCCGCGGACCCGGCCCAGGAACACCGGCACCAGATAGGTCGAGGCGTAGAGGCCGAAGCCGATCACCAGGTTGAAGAGGCAGGCGAAGGCGAAGGTGGGCCGGCGGAAGGGGCTGAGCCGCACGATCGGGCCGCCCGAACGGAACGAGCGCTCGAGGAACAGCAGGAAGCCGACGAAGGAGAGCCAGGCCGCCGTGGCGATGGCCGGATCGCCGAACCAGTCGTGGCGCGGTCCTTCCTCCAGCACATACTCCAGCCCGGCGAGAAAGACCGCCATCGCCGCCAGGTGCGAGTAGTCGATGGTCTTCAGCAGCGAGAGCTTCGGCCGGTCGACCCGGATCACGGTGATCGCCAGGATCGTCACCGCGATCCCCGGAACGATGTTGACATAGAAGATCGACCGCCAGCCGACCGCGTCGGTCAGCCAGCCGCCCACGGTGGGCCCCAGGGTGGGGGCGAGCACAGACACCATGCCGAGGATGGCCGGGATCATCGCCCGCTGGGGTCCCGAGAACATCGCGAAGCCGGTGGCGAACACGGTGGGCACCATGGCGCCGCCGACGAACCCCTGGATGACCCGGAAGGCGATCATCGAGTTGATGTCCGTGGCCATGCCGCAGAGCGCGCTGGCGACGGTGAACAGCCCGGCGGACAGGGCGAACAGCCAGCGCGTGGAGAGGGCATTGGCGAGAAAGCCGGAGAACGGGATCATTACCAGCTCGGCCATCAGGTAGCCGGTCTGCACCCAGCTGATCTCGTCGGGGCCGGCCGACAGCCCCGCCTGCACGTCGTTGAGCGAGGCGGCGACGATCTGGATGTCGATCAGGGCCATGAACTGGCCGAAGGCCATGATCGCGAAGATCAGGTACTTGCGGCTCGTCGGCAGGTCCCCCGGCGCGACCATCGGGATCACTCGATTTTCGGTTTGTTCGCTCATTCACGTTTGCCGTCTTGGCGCCTCTTGCCGATCCGGGGTTCATGATATTATATGCGTCATATAAAGGAGATCGCAAGGCCATGCGCTACGGGGCCGAACACAAGGAAGAGACACGCAAGCGGGTGCTGAAGGCCGCGGCCAAGGCGATCCGCGCCGAGGGGCCGCACAGGATCGCCGTCGCCGGCGTGATGGCCGAGGTCGGCCTGACCCACGGCGGCTTCTACGCTCACTTCAAGTCCAAGGACGACCTCGTGGCAGCCTCGATCGGCCAGATGTTCGCCGAGGGCGCCGAGCGGGTCCGGCGAGAGACCGAGGGCGTCGACCCGACCACGGGCCTCGGCCGCTATATCGACTTCTACCTCTCGCCCGCGCACCGGGACGCCCGCGGGGCCGGCTGCCCGCTTCCCTACCTTTCCGCCGACGCGCCGCGGATGGATCCCGCCTCGCGCGCGCGGTTCGCCGAGGGGGTGGCGGGGATGACCAGCCGCCTTGCCGCCCTGATCGCCGTGTCGGGAGATCCCGACCCGGCGGCGACGGCCAGTTCGCTGCTCGCCGAGATGGTGGGGGCGCTCTCGCTGGCGCGCGCCGATCCCGATCCAGCGCGCTCCGGCGCCATCCTCGAGCGCTCGCGCGCAGCCCTCAAGACCCGCTTCGGCCTGCAGGCCGATCTATCGGAGACCCGTCCATGAGCGAACTCGAACTTGCCGATCCGCCCCTGTCGGGCGTCGACCAACTGCGCGCCTGGATCGCCAGCGGTCGGCAACCGGCGATCGGCGACACCCTCGGCATCAAGCTGGTCGAGGTGGAAGAGGGGCGCGTGGTCTTCGAGGGGATACCCGGACTGCACGTCTACAATCCCATCGGCACGGTCCACGGCGGCTATGCCGCGACCCTGCTGGACTCGGCCTGCGGCTGCGCCGTGCACAGCCGGCTCTCCGCCGCCCAGGCCTATACGACCCTCGAGCTGAAGGTCGCCTATCACAAGGCGATGACGGCCGGCACGGGGCCAGTCCGGGCCGAGGGGCGCGTGGTCACGATCGGCCGCCGAACCGCCTTCGCTGAAGCGAGGCTGACCGACGCCCAGGGACGCCTCTACGCCACGGCCACCTCCACCCTGCTGGTCATGGACCGATGAGCGCCGCCACCCTGCGCGACGTGACGGCCGAGGCGCCGGCGGCGGTTTCCACGTCCGGCCGGTTCAAGGCGCCGTTCTCGCGGCGCACGGCTCTGGCGGTCACTGCCGCGCTCGTCCTGGGCGCCGGCGGCGCGGCCTATATCGCGCTCCCCAAACCGACGGTCTCCACTGACGCCGCCTATCTTCAAGCCGACGGCGCCGCGGTGGCGCCGCGCGTGCGCGGCCTGGTCGCCGAGGTGCTGGTCCGCCACAACCAGGCGGTGCGGCGCGGCGATCCCCTGGTCCGCATTGACCCGGAGGAGTTCGACGCCCGCGTCGCTTCGGCCGCCGCCGATGTCGCCAACGCCCAGGCCTCCGTCATGGCCGCCGAGGCCGCCTTCGTGACCCAGGACGCGGAGGAGAAGCTGGCCGGCGCCAACGTCCGCGCCGCCGGCGCCACCATCCGGTCGGCCGACGCCCAGAGCGAGCGCGCCCAGGCCGATCGGCGGCGCTACGAAGCCCTGGTCGCCTCCGGAGCGGTGGCCCGACGTGACGCCGACCAGTACCGCGCCGCGGCGATCAGCGCCGTTTCCGACGCTGACCACAGCCGCGCCGAGCTGGCCGTCAGCCAAAGCCAGGCCGGGACCATCGCCGCCAAGCGCGCCACCTTGGCCGCCAACCTCGCCCAGGCGCGCGCCGCCGTCGGGCGGGCCCAGGCGGCGCTCGACCTGGCGCGCCAGGACCAGGGTCACGCGGTGATCCGCGCGCCCATCGACGGCGTCGTCGGCGACCGCCAGGTCGAGCCGGGCGACTATGTCCAGCCGGGCACGCGCCTTTTAACCCTGGTGCCGCTCCGCTCGCTCTATGTGACGGCCAATTTCAAGGAGACCCAGGTCTCCCGGATGCTGGTCGGCCAGCCGGCGACGATCAAGGTCGACGCCCTGCCCGGGCGGGCGCTGAAGGGCGAGGTGGAGAGCTTCGCCCCCGGCTCGGGCTCGCAGTTCTCGCTGCTGCCGTTCGAGCCGGGTACGGGCAACTTCACCAAGATCGTCCAGCGCATCCCGGTGCGCATCAGCCTTTCTCCCGGCCAGCCCGGCCTCGACCGCCTGCGCCCCGGACTGTCCAGCACCGTCACGGTCCGGCTCTCCAGCTGACCGGGCCATGGCGGCCGAGCCGCTCAGTCCAAACAGGTGATCCGGTCGGAAACCCGCGCGCCGATACAAGCGTTTCCGCAAGGAGCCGCAGCGCGACGGCGCCAGTTGGCGCGACGCCGGGTCTGCGGTAGGCTTGACCCAAAGGCTCCGACGGCCAGGCCGGAGACCTCAGGTCGCATCGGTTCGCGCCGGCGCGACCCGCTCGACAGGGAGGGCGTGGGATGAACTTGGAAGACTATCGCGAGGCCGTGCGCGCTCAGCTGGCGGCCGAGGTGTGCGAGGCGCTCGCCAGGGATCGGCTGGAAGTCGACCTGCATGTGCGGTTCCAGATCCAAAAAGAGATCGCCGCCTTCGAGGCCTGCATCAACTATGCCGAGGACCGTGCGGAGGCGGCGCCGTCACCGGACCTCGAGGCCCAGTGGCGGGACTACGGGTGTCGGCAGATCGCCCGGATAAGAGAGCTGCTCAACATCCGCCGCGAGTTGGATTCCCTGCACTGAACGCGCGCCCCGCGCGGCCTTCCTGCTTTAGCGTGCGTTTGATCCGAAAACCGGTTCCCACTTTTCGGAATGCACTTCAGGCGGCCGCCGGATGTTGGGTCAGTTCGTGGCGGCCGACCACCATGTGGTGCACCTCGTCCGGCCCGTCGGCGAAGCGCAGGTGGCGCACGTCGGTGTAGAGGTCGGCCAGCGGGTGCCATTGCGACACCCCCGCCGCCCCGTGCATCTGGATGGCCTGGTCGATGATCTCGCAGGCGCGCACGGGAACCATGGCCTTGACCATGCTAACCCACACCCGCGCCTCGCGGTTGCCGAGCACATCCATGGCCTTGGCGGCCTTGAGGACCATCAGGCGCATGGCCTCGATCTCGATCCGGGCCCGGGAGATGATCTCCAAATTGCCGCCCAGGTGCGCGAGCTTGCGCCCGAACGCCTCGCGGGAGAGCCCCCGCGTGACCATCAGGTCCAGCGCCCGCTCGGCCTTGCCGATGGTGCGCATGCAGTGGTGTATGCGGCCCGTCCCCAGCCGCACCTGGGTGATCTCGAAGCCGCGGCCTTCGCCCAGCAGGATGTTCTCCTTGGGCACGCGGACGTTGTCGAACCTGATGTGCATGTGGCCGCGCGGCGCGGCGTCGTGGCCGAACACCTCCATGTGGCCGATGATGTTCACTCCGGGGGTGTCCTTGGGCACCAGGATCTGCGACTGCTGCTTGTGCGGCGGAGCGTCGGGGCTGGTCTTGACCATGGTGATCATGATCTTGCAACGCGGGTCGCCGGCCCCGGAGATGTAGAACTTCTCGCCGTTGATTACCCACTCGTCGCCGTCCAGCACGGCGGTGGTGGAGATGTTCTTGGCGTCCGACGAGGCGACGTTCGGCTCGGTCATGGCGTAGGCGGAGCGGATCTCGCCGTTGAGCAGCGGCTTGAGCCACTTCTCCTTCTGCTCGGGCGTACCGACCCGCTCCAGCACCTCCATGTTGCCGGTGTCGGGGGCCGAGCAGTTCAGCGACTCGGAGGCGAGCGGCTCCTTGCCGAGCTCGGCGGCGATGTAGGCGTAGTCGAGGTTGGAAAGGCCCTCGCCGGTCTCGGCGTCGGGGAGGAAGAAGTTCCACAGGCCGGCGGCCTTGGCCTTCTGCTTCGCCCCCTCCAGCAACTCCAGCTGCCCCGGCGCCCAGCTCCAGCGGTCGGCCCGGCCCTCGCCCAGCCGGAAGAACTCCTCGCCGATCGGCGCGACGTTCTCCACGATGTGCCGCTTCACCGCCTCATAGAGCGGGGCCGCCTTCTCCGACATGGCGAGGTTGTTGAGGTCGGACTTGGGGTCGAGTTCGGGCATGGGGGTCCTCCGGCGCGTTTGGGGAACCTTGCGCGAAAAGGAGGGGTGACGCCAGCGCGGGACAATGGGAGCCTAGGTCAGTCGTCAGGTGAGGGTACGACGCGTCGGACGACGCTTACAACCAGGTGTGGAACATGCCCCGCGCCCCGACCCTGACGCCCCGGCAGATCCTGCGCCTGGGGGCCGAGGCGATCGGCGCTAAGCTCCGGGTGACGGCCATTCCGCTGCCGCTGCTCCCGGTGCTCGGCCTCTTTGTCCCGTTCCTGCGCGAGGTGGCCGACGTCGGTTTCACCTGGGACCGGCCTACATCGTCGACGGGTCGAAGTTCACGCGCCGCTTCGGCTTCGAGCCCACCCCTTATGAGGTCGGGGCTCCCGCGACGGCCCGGGCCTTCGCCGCGCTCGCGGCTTCGGCCCCGCGAGCGCGTGCTCCCCTCGCGGGGGGATCGCGTTTCCGCCTGACGGGCGCTATTGCCCCCTGAAAGGAAGGGGTGCGGCCATGAACGACGTAGTCAGCCTGAAGGCGCGGCGGGACCGGGCGCTGGGGGCGGGGGCGGCTCTCTTCTATGAGACGCCCTTGCACATCGTGCGGGGGGAGGGGGCCTACCTCTTCGACGCCGAAGGCCGCCGCTACGTCGACATGTACAACAACGTGCCTTGCGTCGGTCACGCCAACCCCCGCGTCGCCGAGGCCATGGCTAAGCAGCAGGCGACGCTGAACACCCACAGCCGCTACCTCCACGAGGGGGTGATCGAATTCGCCGAGCGGCTCGCCGCCCTGCACGGTCCGCAGATCGAGAGCGTGGTGTTCAGCTGCAGCGGCACCGAGGCCAACGAGGTGGCCCTGCGCATGGCCCGCTTCGCCACCGGCCGGCGCGGGATCGTCTGCACCAACGCCACCTACCATGGCAACAGCGAGCTGGTGGGCGCCCTGACCCACGTCGGGGGCGCGCGGCCGGAGACGGGCGAGGTCCACGCCTTCCCGTTCCCGGAGACCTACCGGCCGATCAGGGAGGGCCTGAGCGAAGAGGCCTTGTGCGAGGCCTATCTGGAGCGGCTGGAGGACGCGATCGCGCGCTTCCAGGCGTCGGGGGCGGGCTTCGCCGCCCTGATCGTCTGTTCGATCTTCGCCAACGAAGGCCTGCCGAACGTCCCCGCGGGCTTCATGGCCAGGGCGGCGGAGATCGCCCGGGCGGCCGGGGGCCTCGTCATCGCCGACGAGGTCCAGGCGGGCTATTGCCGGACGGGGCGGTGGTGGGGCTATGAGGTGACGGGCTTCACCCCGGACATCGTCGTCACCGGCAAGCCGATGGGCAATGGCCTGCCCCTGGCGGCGACGGCGGCCAGCCGGTCGCTCGTGGAGACCTTCCGGGCCAAGACCCGCTATTTCAACACCTTCGCCTCCAGCCCGCTGCAGGCCGCCGTCGGCATGGCGGTGCTCGACGAGCTCAAGGCGCGCGGGCTCAGGGAGAACGCCGCCGCCGTCGGGGCGCCGCTGAAGGCGGCCCTCACCCAGCGCAAGGGGGCGTGGGGGGCGATCGGCGACGTACGCGGCGAGGGCCTGTTCGTCGGCGTCGAGATGGTCAAGCCCGGCGCGGGCAAGGCGCCGGACGCGGCGCTCGCCATCGCCATGGCCAACCGGCTCAAGGACAAGGGATTCCTGACCAGCAACGCCGGCGCCTATAACAACGTGGTGAAGATCCGACCGCCGCTGGTCTTCTCGCACGGCGACGCCGAGGCTTTCCTGGAAGCCTTCGACCAGACGGTGGACGAATTGCGGGGCGAACGACGCCATGGATGACGCGCCCATGGATGACGCTGGGGCCGCGCAAACCTTCCTTCCGGCGGCGCGGGCGGCCCTGGAGGCCTTTCGGATCGCCCCGGCGCGGCTCGACTTCGTCAACGTCAGCGAGAACGTCACCTTCAGGGTCACCGACGAGGCGGATCGCGACTTCGTCTTGCGCCTGCACCGGCCCTGGTACCACACGCTGGAGCGCCTCAAGGGCGAGCGGGTGTGGACGCGGGCCCTCGCCGCCGCGGGGGTGGCCGTTCCGGAGGGGGTGATCACGCACGCCGGCGACGATTATGTGCGCGTCGCCGTGGAGCCGCTCGGCGAACAGCGCTGGGCCGGGCTGGCGCGCTGGATCGAGGGGCGGGTGCTGTTCGGCGTCGTCGAGGCCGAGGCCGATGCCGTCGCCAACGAAGGCCACTTCGAGCGCCTGGGCGGGATCATGGCCGCACTGCACAACCAGGCCGCCCGGTGGTCGCCGCCGGGCTCCTTCGAGCGCCACGCCCTGGACGCCGACGGGCTGATGGGCGAGGCGCCGTTCTGGGGTCCGTTCTGGGACCACCCGATGTTCTCTCCCGCCGAACGGGCGCTGATGCTGGCGACGCGGGACAGGATCCACGCCGCCCTGTCGCGCTATGGCCGCGACCCGGCGACCTTCAGCCTGATCCACGCCGATCTGCACCCCGGCAACGTGCTGATCGACGGCGACCACCTGGCGGTGATCGACTTCGACGACGCCGCCTTCGGCTGGCACCTCTACGACCTCGCCGTCGCCCTGGTGTTCTACCAGGACCACGCCCATTTCGCCGGCTTCCGCGACGCCTGCCTGCGCGGCTACGGCGCCGTGCGACCGCTTCCGGACGATGTGGTTCGCCTGCTGCCGATGTTCCTGTTGATCCGGCGCCTGGTGCAGATCGGCTGGCTCCACGCGCGGCCCGAGCTGCCGGAGTGGAGCGGCATGCAGGCGCGCAAGGTCTCCCTGCTCGCCAGGGCCGGGGCTTTCGAGCCGCCGTGCTGAGCCGTGCGTGAATTGGAGAGCAAGGCTCGGAGCGCGGGCGGTCTCGCACGCGACTAGTTGAGATCCGGAGCTGGAGGACGCACCTTCCGGCGCAAGGAAAACCGATCATGACCCGAGCCATTCTCGACGCCGCCACTCCGGCCGCCTCCGGCGCCGATCAACGGTGGGCGGCCCTCAAGGCCCGCGATGCCGCCGCGGACGGAACCTTCGTCTATGCGGTGAAGACCACCGGCGTGTTCTGCCGCCCCTCCTGCCCGGCGCGTCCGGCGAGGCCGGAGAACGTGACATTCTTCGCCACCGGCGCCGAGGCGGAAGCGGCGGGGTATCGCGCCTGCCTGCGCTGCCGGCCTCTGGCCGCCGAGGGGCGCGACCCGATGACCGGACGCGTCGAAGACCTCGCGGCCTTCATCCGCGCCCATGCCGACGAGCCCCTGCCGCTGACGCGCCTGTCGGCAGAGGCGGGGCTTAGCCCGTTCCACCTGCAGCGCAGCTTCAAGGCCGTGCTCGGGGTCAGCCCCCGGGCGTACCACGCCGCCGAGCGGCTGAAGGCGTTCAAAGCCGCCCTTCGCGAAGGCGACAGCGTGCTCGGCGCCACCTTCGAAGCCGGCTACGGCTCGACCAGCCGGGTCTATGAGCTGGTCGACGGCGGCCTCGGCATGACGCCCTCGGCCTACCGGGCCGGTGGCGCGGGCGAGACCATCGTCCACGCCGTGCGCGAGACCGCGCTCGGGCTGCTGATGATGGCCGCCACTGGGCGCGGCGTCTGCTTCGTCCAGTTCGGCGATAGCGGCGAGGCCCTGCTTGACCAGCTCCGGGCGGAGTTTCCCAGGGCGGACCTGCGCCCGGCCGGCGAGGACGCGCGCGTACCGCTCGACGCCTGGATGAGCGCCCTCGACGATCACCTCTCGCGCGGCGCCCCCCGCCCGGACCTGCCCCTCGACCTGCGCGGCACTGCCTTCCAGGTGCGGGTCTGGCGGTTCCTGCTCAGCGTCAAGCCGGGTCAGGTGGTTAGCTATTCGGAGCTCGCCGCCGGCGTCGGCGCCCCGCGCGCGGTGCGGGCCGCCGCCAGCGCCTGCGCCGCCAACCGCCTGGCGGTGCTGATCCCGTGCCACCGCGCGCTGCGCGCCGACGGCGGGTTGGGGGGCTATCGCTGGGGCCTGGAGCGCAAGCGCGCCCTGCTCGATGCGGAACGGGCGGCGGGAGCGGCCGCGTGATCGACGAGGCCGCCCTCGATGCGGGCGTCCTGGGCGAGGCCCTGGACCGGGACGGCTACGCCACGATCCGGGGGCTCCTCGATCCGGAGACCTGTGCGGCGCTTGCGGCCCTGTACGGAGAGGACGACCGCTTCCGCTCGACGGTGGTCATGGGCCGCCACGGCTATGGCCGGGGGGAGTACCGCTACTTCGCCCGGCCCCTGCCCGACGTGGTCCAGAGCATGCGGGAGAGGCTCTATCCACCCGTCGCGGCGATCGCCAACGACTGGGCGTCGCGCCTTGACCTTGCGCGCCGGTGGCCGGTGACCCATGCCGAACTGGCTGCCGAATGCTCCGCCGCCGGCCAGACGCGGCCGACGCCACTGCTGCTGCGCTACGGCCCCGGCGATTACAACCGCCTGCACCAGGACATCTATGGCGAGCTGGTGTTCCCCCTGCAGGTAGTCGCGCTGCTCGACCAGCCGGCGCGAGACTTCACCGGTGGCGAGCTGGTGATGTCGGAGGGCCGCGCCCGCATGCAGTCGCGCCCCATCGTCGTCCCCCTTGCCCAGGGCGACGCCGTCGTGATCCCGGTGCGCGAGCGCCCGGTGGCCAGCGCCCGCGGCTGGGCCAGGGCCACCCTTCGCCACGGCGTCAGCGAGGTCCGCTCAGGGAAGCGGCGGACGCTGGGGATCATCTTCCACGACGCCGCCTGAGCTCGGGGAGGACCCGAAGGCGCGGCTCAGCGCAGGGCGCCGGCCGCGTCCAGCGCCGCGACCCGCTCCGACCCGTAGCCCAGGATGCCGGTGAGAACCTCCTGGGTGTCGCGGCCGAAGTGAGGGGCGGGGCGGGCGCAGCGGGCCGGAGTCGCCGAGAGCCGGAATCGGCTGGCCTCGATCACGCAGTCGCCGCCGAGCGGATGGGGCATGTGGATGAAATGGCCACGCGCCGCCAGTTGGGGGTCGGCGACCATGTCGGCGCTGTCGGCGGCGCGGTGGGCGGCGATGCCGAGCGACTGTAGATCGCCTTCGAGCTCTGTGACCTCGCGCACAGAAGTCCACATCTCGATCAGCGCCTCCAGGCGATCTTCCTCCGCCTTGCGGCCCACGAGCGTCTTGAAGGCGCCATCGAGCGCCCCGCCGCCGATCCGCCCTGCCAGCCGCGCCCACGCCGCGTCGTCGTGGGCGACCAGGGCGATCCAGCGATCCTCGCCGGCGCAGGCGAAGACGCCGTGGGGCGCGAACTGCGGATCGCGATTGCCCAGCGGCGCGGCGACACGGCCGCTGGCGGCCGCGTCGGCGACCTGGGGGGCCAGGAACTGGATGCCCGCCTCCGCCTGGGAGATGTCGAGCCAGCAGCCCTCACCCGTCGCGCGTCGGCGGTCGAGGGCTGTCAACAGCGCCACCAGACCGAACCGCGGACCCACAAAATCCGTGTACGGACCATATGGACCGAGCGGCGTCCCGCCCCGCGTTCCGACGATGGACTGGAACCCGGCCATCGCCGCGCCGATGTTGCCGTAGCCGGTGAGCGCCGACGATGGCCCGGTCTGGCCCATCAGGGAGGTGGAGAGGACGATCAGTCCCGGCTTGGCTTGGCGGAGGCTGTCCGGCGAGAGGCCCCAGCGCGCCATCTGTCCGGGGACGAAGCTTTCCACCACGACGTCCGCCCACCGCGCCAGGTCGCGCACCACCGCCCGGGCGTCTGGATGGCCGAGGTCGAGGGTCATGCCGAGCTTGCCGGCGTTGTAGGTGTCGTAGAGGGCGCAACGCTGCGGATCCGGCTGGCCGCCGGCGTAGGGGCCCATCAGGCGCGCGGTCTCGATGCGCACGGAGGATTCCACCCGCACCACGGTCGCCCCGAAGTCCGCCAGCGCCCGCCCTAGGGCCGGACCCGCCACGACCCAGGCGAGGTCGAGGACTTTGAGGCCCTGGAAGGGGCAGGGTGCGGCGGCCTCCTCCACCCCTTCGGGGTCCCCCTCCTGTGGGGGAGGAGAGATGCGCCTCTCTCCCCGTTGGCGTGGGGGGAGTGCGGCCGAAGGCCGGGAGGGGGGCCGCAGCTTTCCGAACACCTGGTCGTTGTGCTCACCTAACAACGGCGCGGGCCGGGGTTCGGCGAACATGCCCTCGGGCCCGCGCGCGAAGCGGCCGGGCAGGGTGCGGGCGGCGCCGCCTTCGTCGATGGTGACGAAGTAGTCCCGCGCCTTCAGGTGGGCGCTGGCGAGCAGGTCGGCCATGGTGTTGACCGGCGCCAGCAGCAGCCCGCGCATCACCGCCTCCCGCTCCAGCCCGGCCTTCGTCCTGGGGGCGAGGAAGGCGGCGACGGCGTCGCGGGCCGCGGCGATCTGCGCCTCGATCGGATCGCCCGCGGCCGGGCGAAGGGGTATCGTCGTCCAATCCCAGCTTTCGAAGCGGCCGGGCAGCGCCTCTTCTTCTTTCATCCAGGCGAACAGCACATTGCTCCTCGCGCCGAACGGCCCGCCGCCGAGCGTCAGTTCCACCAGCCCGTCCGCCACCCGCCACTTGGGGCCACGGAGCGGCGGTTCGCCGTCGGGAGGGCCGGGCGGACGGACCGGGCGCGGCACGAGGGTGTAGCCATCGTGGCCGACGGCGGCGGCGGCGATGAAGGACAGGGTGGCGGGGGTGACGCTCTGCTGAACCGAGATGTCGACGCTCTGGCCGCGGCCGGTCTTATGACGTGCGAAGAGGGCGATCAGGGCGCCGGCCGCGGCGTCGGCGGCGCCGTGCAGCCAGGCCTGGGGCGCGCTGATCCGCAACGGCGGCCCCTCGACGTCGCGGTGGGGAAACAGCGGTCCGCCGGCCGCCCAAAGGGTCAGTTCGGAGGCCGCCCAGTCCCGTTTGGGCCCGTCCGAGCCGAACGGCGTCACCGAGACGCAGATCAGCCGGGGAAAGGCGCGCGCGAGCGATGCGAAATCCAGCCCCATCGCCGCCATCCGCCCCGGCTCGGCGGACTCGATGAGGATGTCGGCGCCGGCCAGCAGATCCAGCAGCCGCGCCCGGCCCTCCAGCGTCTCCACGTCGAGCGTGACGCCGCGCTTGCCGGCCGCGTAGGCCGACCAGTAGAGGGACCGCCCCTCGGCATCGAAGGGTCCCACCCGCCGCGCCGTCGATCCCCCGGGCGGCTCGACCTGGATGACATCGGCGCCGAGCTTGGCCAGCATCTGCCCGGCCAGCAGCCCGCGCTCGTCGGTGAGGTCGATGACCCGATAGGGCGACAGCCAGCCGGTCACGCCCCCTTCGCCCCCGCGGGGCTCAGGCCGGGGCGTGGCACACCGCCTCGATATTGTGGCCGTCGGGATCGAGGACGAAGGCGCCGTAGTAGTCGGGGTGATAGTGGGGCCTCGGCCCGGGCGCGCCGTTGTCCCGCCCGCCGGCCGCCAGAGCTTCGCGATGGAAGGCGTCGACCCGGGCGCGGTCTGCGGCGCGGATCGCCACATGCAGCATGCCGCGGGTGGGATTCTGCTCGGCGATCCAAAACCACGGCCGATCGTCGCCATAGCCGGTGCTACTCACGCCCCCCGAATGCTCCGGCGGTACGTCGAACAGGCGCTTGACCCCGAGCGGGGCGAAGGCGCGATCATAGAAGGCTGTCGACCGGGCGAAGTCGGAGACACCGAAGGTGATGTGGTCGATCATGAGCGGCCCTCCCCTCTTTTATCTTGCCGCGCTACCAAGCACGGAGGGTGGGACGCTAACATGAGAGCTCAACTCAAGAAACCGCTGCGGCCGGCCAAGCCGCCCAAGTCGCCGGCGGAGTGCGCCCAAGGCCAATGCCTCTGCGGGGCGGTGCGCCTGGAGATCGACGTGCCGGCCCGCTGGGCCTGGCACGACCATTCGCCCGCCAGCCGGCGCGCCCACGGCGCCGCCTACGCCACCTATGTGGGCAGCTATCGCAGCCGGTTCCGCATCACCGAGGGCGCCGACGAGATCACCCGCTTCGTCGACCAGGGGACGGGGACCGCGAGGAGCTTCTGCGCCCGCTGCGGGACGCCGCTCGCCTACGAGCGGGCGCGGGCGCCGACCATGGTCAACATCCCCCGCGCCCTCTTCGACACCCGCACCGGCCGCGAACCGCGCTACCACATCGCCATCGACGAGTTGCGGGACTGGGCCTACACCGGCGCGCCGCTGGCGCCCCTGAAGGGGTTTCCGGGGGTCGTCTGGGAGCGGCCCAGGCGGAAGAAGCGGCCGGAGCGCTGAAGGCGCGCCACGCGATCACGCGACATTGTTCGGTGATCGGAGTTTGATCGGCATTTCATCGGATGAACATCGGATCGTCGTCCTGTCGGCCGGCGATGATCAGGTGCTTCTTGCATCTCGTTCGGCGCAGATCCGCGCCGTGCGAATTCAGCAAGGAATATCGCCATGACTATGAACGGCCTGGCCGTCGCGGTTTCCGCCCTGGCGATCCTCGGATTGGCCGGCGGCGTTCACGCGGCGACCAACCCCTCGACCAGTCCCGACCCGCACTGGGCCAAGGTGTCTTTGACCGATGTCGATCTCGGCAGCGATGAAGGCGCCGCGGTCGCCCTCAAGCGCATCCGCGCCGCCGCCAGGCGCGTCTGCAGCGAGGATCCGAGCATCAGGGACCTGGATCTCACCTACCCCTACGTGGCCTGCCTGAACGCCACCGTCGATCACGCCGTCGGCGTTCTCGACAGTCCACGGGTGACGGCATTGAACGTGGCCCATGGACGCCGGGCCACCGTGATGGCCGCCAACCGCCGCTAGAGCGTGCGCGGGAGCGACGGCCCGGCCCGACCCCACCCCAGGGGTCCCGCCGGGCCAAGGCGCGTCGCGGCGCCGGAATCCTCTTCAATATAAGCCACAACAGGGGGATGACCGCGCCGGCGCCGTCGTGGCGCCGCGGGCGCGCGCCTGATACGGTGCGCCGGGACGGACGGCCTCCGTCGCGGGGATCAGGGCGGCATCGGCCCATGAGCGCTTCGGACAGGACCGTTGAGGACGCTGCTAATCGCCCAATCTCCAGCCCCGACCGATGAGGCCGCCGACTCGCACGGCGCGCGTGGTGCTGGTCACGGGCGACGGCGCGGTCGTCGGCGCGCTGCCGCCGCTGCCGGTCGCCACGCCCTGGTGGCAGGACATCGCGCCGGTCGTCTCCGCCGTCCAGGAGCGCTGGAGTGTCGAGCCGACGATCCTTCGGCTCCTCGCGGCCAGCCTGCCGGCGCCGCCCGGCGGCGAGGTGACCTATCTGGCGCAGGTCGACCGTCCGCCCATGGCGGCCGAGCCGTGGGACGGCGAACTCGACGAACACCCGTTGCGCCTCGCCTACGCCAGGCCGGGCGGTCCGACTGCTGATCTGGCGTGGGCGGCGGCGCGCCTGGCCGAGCGGGGAATGGCGATGACGGCGCCGTCGATCCAGGTCCGCACCTGGAACCTTTCCAGCCTATGGCGCCTGCGCTGCAAGGACGGCGCGCTGTGGCTGAAGGTCGTTCCGCCGTTCTTTGCCCATGAAAGCGCGCTTCTCGCCCATCTGGCCGGCGGCCGCGTCCCGGCCTTGCTGGCCCACGACGGCGCCCGCAGCCTGATGGCCGAGGTCGAAGGCGAGGATCTCTACGAGGCCAAGCCGGTCCAGCACGCGGCGATGATCGACGTGCTGGTGGACCTGCAGGACGCCCAGGCGCACCGCGTCGACGAACTCCTCGCGCTGGGACTACCCGATTGGCGCGCCGACACCCTGGCCGAAGCGTTGGCCGCCGTCGTCGAGCGGGTGGCGCCCCAGCTGGACGCGGCGGATCGCGCCTCCCTGGCCTCGCTCCTGACAGGCCTCCCGGCGAGACTGGCCGGCCTGGCCGAATGCGGCCTGCCGGAGACGCTCGTGCACAGCGATTTCCACCCCGGGAACTTCCGCGGGGCGAATAGCGACCTGACCCTGCTGGACTGGGGCGACAGCGGGGTCGGACACCCGCTTCTGGACCAGCCGGCGTTTCTGGAGCGCCTGCCCGAAAACCGCGCCGCTCCGCTCCGCGACCACTGGGCCGATCGATGGCGCCGGCGCCGCCCGGGCTGCGATCCGGCGCGGGCCGCGCGCCTGATCGCTCCGATCGCGGCAGCCCGCAAGGCCATCATCTACCAGGGCTTCCTCGATCGTATCGAGCCTTCCGAGCATCCCTACCATCGCGCCGACCCGGCCGACTGGCTTGCCAGGAGCGCGACCCTGGGACGCCTTGAAGCGTAGTCGGCGTCAGGGCGCCCGCGGCCGACGCCACAATTATGCCGGGATTGACGTCGTCGCGGGATAGGCGTACGTGGCCGCATCATCTCTCACCCGGAAAAGGAGGGTAGTCTTGTCTGACATTGCAAAATCCGCCCTTCGAGGCGCGCGCCACTAAATCGCCCCCGGCCTTCATGTCGGCGGCGAAACGCCATCCCGACATGAAAGATGAATTCCGTGTCCGACCGATCCGGCTGGAGCTACGGGCTCCAGCAAGGCTCCCAGACAGACGCAGCCGGCGCCTTCGCGCCGACAAAGGCCGTCCGCAATCTTCATCTCCGCCGAGACGGCGGTCCGGGCGGCGCGCGTATCCGTCTGGCCGATGAAGCGCGCCTGAGGCTGGGCGCGCTAACGATCGAACCCGCCCTGCGACTCGTCGCCCACGACGACGGCGGCGCGGAGATCGTCGAACCGCGCGTCATGCAGGTGCTTGTCGCCCTCATCCTCGCCGAGGGCCGGATCGTGTCCCGGGACGAACTGCTGATGTCCTGCTGGCATGGCGTGGTAGTGGGCGAGGACGCGATCACCCGGGTGATGGGCCGTCTGCGACGGCTCGTCGACGGCCTCGGCCAAGGGGCGTTCAAGCTCGAGACCGTCACCAAGGTGGGCTACCGGCTGGTTTCGATCGGACGGGCGGGCGAGGCTCCGCGACGGGAAGCCACGGCGCTGGCGGCGGCCGAACCGCGGCTCGCGGTCCTTGCCTTCGACAACCTGTGCGACGGCGACGACATGGCCTGGTTCTCCAACGGGGTGTCGGAGGAGATCCTGCAGGCCGTGGCGAACGGCGCGGCCCTCAAGGTCATCGGGCGGGGGTCCAGCTTTCAGTTCCGCGGCGCGGAAAAGTCCGCTTCGCACGTGGCGGCGGCGCTGAACGTCACCCACCTGCTCGACGGATCGGTGCGTCGCAGCGGACCCACCGTACGGATTTCCGCCCAGCTCATCGAGTGCGCTGGCCAGACCACCCTGTGGTCCGACCGTTTCGATCGCGAGCTCTCGGACTTCCTCGCCGTCCAGGATGAGATCGCGGGAGCGGTGGCGGCCGCCGTGGCGATGGTGTTCGCACCGCGTCAACCGCGATGGCCGACGGAAAGGGGCGCCCGGTGACCGAAGACTATGAATATCACGGGTTGATGGCCCAGGCGTGGGACCTGCTGCGCGGCGACTATGCCGATTGGCCCGATCGGCCTTTCTGGCGCGCCATCATCGAGGTGCAAGGCGGGGCCGCCCTGGACGTCGGCTGCGGCACAGGGCGGCTTCTCCTCGACTACCTGGCCGCGGGTCTCGACGTGGACGGCGTGGACAACTCACCGGAGATGCTGGCGATTTGCAGGAAGAAGGCTGCCGCAGCGGGCCTCAAGGTTGGCGGCCGGTTGTTCGAACAGCCGATGGACGGCCTCGCGCTCCCGCGCGCCTATGCGACGATCCTTGTGCCGTCGCTAACCTTCCAGTTGCTCACAGACCTCGACGCCGCCAGGCGCTCGCTGAAGCGCTTCCGCGACCACCTGGCGCCCGGCGGAGTCCTCGTGGCTTCGTTCAAGGTCAAGCTGTGGCCGGGGCGGCGCTCGCCGGCGCAGATGGAGTGGTCCGACTGGTTCAAGCTCGCCGAGGCCGCGCGCCCCGGCGACGGCCTCGTCATCCGGCGCTGGATCCGCGAGAAGTACGATCACGTGGAGCAGCTCGAGCACGAGGAGAACCGCTACGAGCTCCTCCGCGATGGGGTCGTGGTCGAGACCGAGCACCACAGCCGCTCGCCCGGCGTGCGCTGGTGGTCGCAGGCCCAGGCGCTCGCCGCCTTCGAGGAGGCGGGCTTCGCCGACGTCCGGGCCACCGCCCGGGACACGTTCGAGCCCGCCACCTCCGAAGAGGACCTGTTCAAGGTCTGGGGAACGCGACTCTAAGCCCTTCGACGGCGTTCGCGGTCAGGCGTTGAAGTTCAGCTTCAGGCCGGGGCGCGGCCAGCGGCACTTGTAGAGCTTGCCGGTTCCCGAGGCGGTGACCCAGGCGTCGCGCATGTCGGCGCCGCCGAAGCAGATGTTGGTGATCATCGGGTCGGGAAACTTGTGCTGCTCGACCCCGCCGTCCGGGTCGAACGCGGTGACGGCGCCGGTGACCAGCGTCGCGCAGCAGACCTTGCCGCCGGCCTCGACCGCCAGGCTGTCCAGCAACTGGTAGCCGGGGAGCGGGCCCAGGACCTTGCCGGCCGAAAACAGGTTCGCCGGCGCGCGGATCTCGCCCGGGCCGACGATGTCGAACGCCCAGACGCGGCCGGTATGGGTCTCGGCGACCCACACCGTCTTCTCGTCGGGCGAGAGGCCGACCCCGTTCGGCGTCACCATCCCTTCGCGCGCGCGGCGGATCATCGACCCGTCCGGCCGGGCGTAGAGCAGGTGGCCCAGGTGCATGGTGTCGCCATCCGACTTGCCGAGATCAGTGAACCAGAAGCCGCCGGAGCGATCGAAGACGATGTCGTTGGGGCCGCGCAGCGGCCGCCCGTCGCAGGCGTCGTAGACCGTGCTGACCGCGCCCGTCGCAAGATCGACGCGCTGGATCGAGCCCGACTTGTAGTCGGCCGCCACGCCGTGCGGCAGCGTCAGGCCCTCGGCCTCCGCCCAGCCGAAGCCGCCGTTGTTGCAGACATAGACCGCGCCGTCGGGCCCGACCGCCGCGCCGTTGGGTCCTCCGCCGAGCTCGGCGATGACTTCCTGGCGCCCGTCGGGGCGGACCCGGGTGAGCGTCTGGCGCTGGATTTCCACGAGCACGACCGAGCCGTCCGCCATGGCGATCGGGCCTTCCGGAAATTTCAGGCCGTCGGTGATCAGTTCAAAATCCAAGGCGAGATCCTCCATCAAAGTTTCTGTCGTTCATCGTCACGGTCGTGGCGGGAGCCCGCCCGCGGCGGCCCCCGCGTCCACGGAAGACTTGTCGGCCCCCGGGCTCAGGCGTGCTCCGTCCACCACGGATAACCCTTGGGCATATCGGTCGAAACCCGGCCCGGGAAGGCGGGCGGGCGCTTCTCGAGGAAGGCGGTGACGCCTTCCTTCACGTCCGGGGTCGATCCCAGGGCCTGCACGAACGGGCCGTCGACCTTGAGCAGGCCGAAGGGGTCGTCGGCCGAGGCGAAACGCCAGAGGAGCTGGCGGGTGAGGGCGACCGAGACCGGGGCGGTGTTGTCGGCGATCTCCAGGGCGATCTCGCGGGCTCGGAACAGCAGGTCCGGAGGCTCGATGATCTCGCTGATCAGGCCGGCCTTCAGCGCCTCGTCGGGCCCGATCATCTTGCCCTCCAGGCACCAGCGCAGGGCCTGGGGGAGGCCGACCAGCTGGGGCAGGAACCAGGCGCTGGCCGCCTCGGGCGTGAGCCCGCGGCGGGCGAAGACGAAGCCGAATTTGGCGCTGGTCGAGGCGATCTTGATGTCGGAGGGCAGGGCCAGGGTGATCCCGACCCCCACGGCCGGGCCGTTGAAGGCGGCGATGATCGGCTTTCGGCTGTTGAACATGGCGTGGATGAATCCGGCCCCGTCACGGTCCGCCGAGCCGGCGCCGCCCTCTCCGAAGTTGCGCGCGCCCGCGCCGCCGCCGGTGGTGTCGAAGCTGCCGCCGCCGGCCGAGATGTCGGCCCCGGCGCAGAAGCCGCGGCCCTCGCCGGTGAGGATGACCACGCGCACGGCGTCGTCGCCGTCCGCCTTGCGCAACGCGTCGGACAGCTCGGCGCCCATGCGGGCGGTGTAGGCGTTGAGCTTTTCCGGGCGGTTCAGGGTGATGGTGGCGACGGGCCCGTCGAGCCCATAGCGGATGGCTTCATAGTCCATGGCGCGCTTCCTAAGGATCGCTGGCGGCGCTCGCCCGCCGCAGCTTTGTCTTGAAACATGTTCTAGAAATTCCGCCCCCGTCAAGGTGGAGCGAAAAGTCCCCGCTCTCCTTCGTGAGGAAACGTCGCCCCTCCGTTCCAGTCAGGCTCTCAAGGTTGAACGCGTTTTAAGATTCTGCCACTCTCTCGCCGCGCCACACCTGGAGAGCGCGCTTGACCAAGGCGCGTCCGAGGGGGGCGGATCGGGAGAAAGCGAGCCTTGAACGGGAAGGCCACGTCGGCGCTACCGACTCTCACCCGCCGTGAGGCCGGCAAGGCCGAACGCCGGCGGCAGATCATCCAGGCTGCGCGAGATCTCATCCGCGAGACGGGCAACCCGGGGCTCTCGATGCGCGGTCTGGCGGCCCGGGCCGGCGTGAGCCTGGCGACACCATATAACCTGTTCGGCTCCAAACGGGCGATCGTGGTCGCGGTGCTCCAGGACGTCCGCGAGTTCCAGGAGCGCTTCTCGACCTTGCGAATCGCCGATCCGGTGGAGAAGATCTTCGCCGCCCTTGATATGTCCATCATCTTCTATGTCGGCGACCCGGCCTTCTACCGCACCGTGTGGGCGGCGGTCCTGGACGTCTCGGACGGCGTGCGCGGCGAGATTCTCAATCCAAGGCGCGACGCCTTCTGGCGCGGACTTGTGGACGAGGCCGTCCGCGCCGGCGCGATCGCCGAGGGCGTCGATCCGGGGCTGCTGCTGCGCCAGCTGGAAGCCATCCTGCACTCGGTGATGTTCGACTGGGTCGTGGGAGAGATCGGCGCCGCAAGGCTCGGGCCGACAGCGAGGCATGGGTACGCCCTGTTGCTGCTGGGGTCGGCCGCGCCGGAGTGGCGTGGTCCGCTGAGGGCGCGCGTGCTGGAAGCACAGGCCGCGCTGGCGCCGGGCGGCTGACGAGACGCTGTTGCCGAATTGCTTCAGGTCGAAATCTTCGACCGGCAAATGCCGCGATTGCGGCCAGCGTCGCTGGACACATTCCTATAACGCGATCTAACTTCGAGGAACTCAGTGAGCCGGCGGAGAAGTCGGCGCGTCGCACCCGCCATAGGCGGTACGAATTCGAGGCGGCGCGCGTGATCTTTCGCTTGGCCCATAAAAGAAGCAGGCGCCGAGGGATTCGGGGCCAAACCAGGAGGATCGCCTTGTATCGTTATAAGCTCGCGCTGTTTAGCGCAGCGGCCGTTGCGGCCATTTTTTCGTTGCAATCGACACCCGTCCGCGCCGCCACAGCGGCCGCGGCGGCGACCGCCGAAGCCGCCGGCGGCGGCGTCACCATTGGTGAAGTGGTGGTGACGGCGAACAAGCGGCAAGAGAACATCCAGAACGTCGGCGCCTCGGTTGTGGCGGCCAGCGGCGACAAGCTGACCCAGCTGGGCATCACCGATACGGCTTCGCTGCAGAAGATCGTGCCGGGTTTCAACGTCACCCCGAACTACTACGGCACCAACGTCTTCACGATCCGCGGCGTCGGCTTCCAGGACACGTCGCTGGCGTCCAGCCCGACCGTGACGGTCTACATGGACGAAGCGCCGTTGCCGTTCTCGATTCTCTCCGAGGGCGCGACCCTCGACCTGCAGCGGGTCGAGGTGCTGAAGGGTCCGCAAGGCACGCTGTTCGGCAACAACGCCACGGGGGGCGCCATCAACTACATCGCCAACAAGCCCACCAGCACGTTCGAGGCCGGTTTGGACGCGTCGGTCGGCAACTACGCGACCGCGAACGTGCAGGGCTTCGTCAGCGGACCGATCACCGACACCCTGTCCGCCCGTCTCGCGTTGCAGTCGAACAACAGCGGCGCCTGGCAGCAGGGCTACGGCCCGCAGGCGGGCCAGTCCATCGGCGGTGGCACCGACTTCATCAATGGCCGCTTGTCATTGCAGTGGAAGCCCACCGACAGGTTCAAGGCCCTGTTCACCGTCAACGGCTGGCACGACAGAAGCTCCAACCAGATCGGCCAGTACGCCGGCTCCGACCCCGACCGGAACCAGCCGCTTGACCCGCTGGAGGCGAACTTTCCGCTGCCGCCGGCCAATGACCGGGCCGCGGCGTGGCAGTCCTGCGTCAACACCTCGCCTTTCGATCCGATCACGGGCCAGGACGGTGGCACCCTCTACTACACGCCCTATTTTCCCGACGGCACGAAGGTGACGAGCGGGCCGACGACGGGCATCGTTCCAGCCGGCCAGCATCCGTTGAACTCCGAGTCGGAAGGCGCCGGCTCGCTCGCGCAGACCGGCGGCATTCCGACAAGTTGCACGCAGCCCCGCCGCAACCAAACCTATGAATCCGCTACGCTGCGCATGGACTACGATCTCGGAAACAACATGGTCGTCACGTCCTTGACGGATTTCCAGAAGTTCAACCGCGATGACGCCGTCGATGGCGCGGGCGTGCCCTACAACAGCTACCAGTCGATACAGAAGGGCAAGATCACCAGCATCTACCAGGAACTGCGCCTCGCCGGGAAATGGTTCGATAAAGGCTCCTGGATCGTCGGCGCCAACTACGAGCACGACAGCACCTACGATCACTTCCTGCAGACCTACAACGGCTCGCAGTCCAGCCCCGTCAGCCTGCCAGGGGCGGGAAACCTCTGCGGACCATACAACCCGGCGGCCACCACCAACAACTGCACGAGCGCGGAATCGGCGACCATCCTGCAGGGCGGAGTCGCCGTGGCCAACCCCGCGTACAACACGGACCTTTATCCGCGGCCCAACGCCATCGGAGGCACCAACTTTACTCTAGGACCAACGGCTCCGACCGACCGGCAGCAGACCGATACCTACGCGGTCTACGCGAGCGCCGAATATCCGCTGTTGGATAATCTGACGCTGATCGGCGGGGTCCGCTTCACGCAGGAAAACAAGTCGGCCGAGGTCTGCGGTAACGATGGCGGCGACGGCACCTACGCCGATGATGCGGTACGCATAGCCAACTTGCTCCAATTCATTGACCCGAAGGGCTATATCAACACCACCTATGGCGCCGCCAGCCAGACAAACCCGATCAACGGCTTCATCAGCCCGACAGACGCCTACCTCAATGAGGGGGGTGACGCGGTCAATCCCGGACGGGGCGGCTGCACCCTGATCGGCCCCGGGCCGAACTATATAGTAGAAGGCACGGCCCTCCCTACGGCCCACCTGAACGAGAACAACGTCGCGTGGAAGGCGGGCCTGAAGTGGCAGATCCAGCCTCAGACGCTGCTCTATCTGACGATCAGCCAAGGTTATAAGGGGGGCGCGTTCCCGACCATCGCGGAAACGGAGTTGACACAAAACGCGCCCGCGAGACAGGAATCCCTGCTGGCGTACGAGGTCGGCTTCAAGGGGAACTGGCTCGACCGTCAGCTGCAGCTTGACGGCGCGTTCTTCTACTACGACTACAGCGACAAGCAGATCCTGGGCGCGGTGGCCGACCCCGTGTTCGGCGCCCTGGCCGAACTCGTGAACGTGCCGAACTCGCACGTGATCGGCTTCGAAGCTTCGGCCGTCCTTACGCCGAACTTCCTCCGAGGGCTGACGATCGCGCCGTCGGTGAGCTTTCAGAACAGCCGTATCGATGGGTGCCCGCAGACGGTTGCAGCCACCGCGTCCGGCGCCTGTAAGAACGGCGACTACTTCGCGACCACCGCGTTCCCGCAGACGGGTCAGGTCGATGTCACCGGCGAACACTATCCCGACGCGCCGGTATGGGAGGCGACACTCGACGCCGAATACGACTGGAAGATTCGCGACGATGTGACGGCGTTCGTGGGTCTCAACGCCATATACAACGACAAGACCTTCACCGGCTTCACCGACCCGAACCCGGGACCTCACTTCACCTTTCCAGAGGCGCCTCAAGGGATTGTCTACAACGACGGCAAAATTCCGGCCTACGCCCTGCTCGACCTTCGCGCCGGCGTTCAATTGAAGGACTGGCGCCTGATGGTGTGGGGGCACAACGTGACGAACACCTACTATTGGACCTCGTACGACCGAGTGAACGACACTAACTTGAAGTATACCGGCATGCCCTCGACGTACGGCGTCACGGTGAGCTACCGGTTCCGCTAGGTTCAGCGCGATCGAACCCTAGCTTCGCCGCTCGTGCGCTCGGTCGTCTTCGACTGGGGGGTGGGCGAACTGGGTTCCGCCCGGCTGGGATTGATGGCACGCCACGGCTATGCCCTCACCCTGCCGGGCTCCGCCACCAAGCAGGGGCCCAGTTGCCGTCGCCGCCGTCATCGCCGCAGCCCCCGTCGCGCTTGTCGTCCTCGGTGAAGCGCGCGCCGCCCTGCAGGAAGAGGTCGTAGAGGATCGGGTATTCGAAGCTGCCGTAGACCGCATAGGTATTGGTGATCTGGTTGTCTTCGGGCCGGGTGGGGCCGAGCACGCCGGCGTTGTTGCCCCCGAGGATCGGCAGCAGCCCCCCCGGTGGGGCCACATAGGGCGTGCCTCCGGCCGCAGGGATGAAGCTCTCTGGCGCGCCTGTCGTATTGACGGCGTTGGCCCCGATGTTCGACCCCGCTGGTCCGGGGGGCAGAAGCTCAGGCCCGGCGCGTTCATACAGTTTCCCATGAAATTGGGATTCAGAAACATCGTCGGGGAGGCCGACGAGCTGACGCAAAGCGGCAACAGTTTCGCCGGAGATCGGCCGCCGGAGCGCCACGCCACGGTTCCGGTCAAGCTGTCAAGGTTGAACGCGTTTCAAGATTCTGCCACTCTCTCACTGCGCCGCTTCTGGGGAGCGCGCCTGGTCAAGGCGCGCCCGAGGGGGCTGGCCGGCTGGGAGAAAACAGTCTTGAGCGGGAAGGCCACGACGGCCGCTCCGATGCTGACCCGCCGAGAAGCGGGCAAGGCGGAACGCCGACGGCAGATCATCCAGGCGGCGCGCGACCTCATCCGCGAGACGGGCAACGCCGGGCTCTCGATGCGGGGCCTCGCCGCGCGGGCCGGAGTAAGCCTGGCGACGCCCTACAATCTGTTCGGT
>JAQGIW010000145.1 GCA_028290905.1 Caulobacteraceae bacterium
CGCTTCACTCTCCTCCGTCCAGGTGTTCATGGCCACTCGCTTCGCCGATCCACGAATCACCTACGCTAGCAAATCCGCCCCTTCCGCGAATCCCCCAGCATCAGGGGATTTTCTGACTCAGTAAGACTAACGGGCGAAGACGCTGCGGGTGAGGCATGAGAACACCAGCCTGCCGGCCTCGTCGAGCAGGTCGTGCTGGGCGATGACGATCCCCTTCCCCTCGCCCACCGGGTCCACGCCCATGACGGTCATCCTGCCGCGAAGCAGTTCGCCGACCGGCGGGTTTCGCACCCAGCGCAGGGCGTCGACCCCCACGCGCTTGGTCTGCGGCCACTGGGCGGCCGCATCGGTGTCGAGCCTGGACCAGATCGCGAACACCATGGCGTCGGGGGCGCCCTGCTCGACGCTCCAACCGGGCGCGAAGGCCTCGATGAAAGCCTGCAGGGCCCGCTCCTCGATGACCGTGGCGCCGAAGTGGGTAACCATGCCTATCTGCAGATCGTCGAAGGGTGCGGGCATGAAGAGCTCCAGAGGCGCGTGGCGTGAGCGCGCGGGCGATCATGGGATGCTTCGATCCGCCTAGACAAGCTGGCACACCCCTGAGAACCGGCGAACAGCGTAACCAACGGTGGTCGATCAGCGTAAAGGAGAGGCATGAAACGTCTCGCGGTCCTCGTCCTGGCTCTCGCGGCCCTCACGGTTTCCGGCATGCCGGGAGCGTCGGCGCGCGCCGATGGCGCCGTCGCCTCGCCCCACGCAGTCACCAGCCTGGTGGCGGAGACCGCGGGCGCGGCGCCCGGTTCGACCCTCTGGGTCGCCGTCGTCCAGAGGCTGGACAAGGGCTGGCACACCTACTGGCGGAACCCCGGCGACGCCGGCGAGCCGACGACCCTTCGCTGGACTCTACCTGCCGGTTGGCGGGCGGGAGAGATCGCCTGGCCCGCGCCCAGGCGCCTCCCGGTCGGGCCGATCATGAACTACGGCTACGAGGGCAGGGTGATCCTGCCGGTCCCGCTCGAGATTCCCCTGGGCGCGAAGGCGGGGGACCAGGCGAGGCTGTCGGCCGCGGTGGACTACCTCGTCTGCGCCGAGGTCTGCGTGCCGGGGACCGCCACGGTGGCGCTCACCGTGCCCGTCGTGGCCGGCGCCCCGGCGCCCGATCCGGTCGGCGGGCGCGAGATCGCCGCGGCCCTGGCGAGCACGCCCAAGCCCGCCGGCCTGACCGCGCGATTCCAGGCGGCGGGATCGCGGCTAAGTCTGGCGATCGTCGGCGCGCCGCTCGCCGACGCGCCCGCGCGGGACGCCTACTTCTACCCCTATGGCGAGACGCTGATCGACCACGGCAAGCCCGAGACCGTCGATCGCGGCCCCCACGGACTGACGCTGACGATGACGGCGGGCGGCGCCTTCGCCAGAGGCGCGACCCCATCCACAGCCGCCGGGGTGCTGGCGCTCGACGGCAAGACCTATGAGGTGACCGCAACGCCCGGCCCGCCGCCGGAGGGCGCCGGCGGCCTGGGACCACCGGCCGAAGCGGGTGCGATCACCGGTCTTGCGCCGGGTCTCGCCCTGGCCTTGGGGGGCGCCTTCCTGGGTGGCCTCATCCTCAACCTGATGCCCTGCGTGTTTCCGATCCTGTCGATGAAGGCCGCCGCCCTGGCGGGCCACGCCGGCGAGACGAGGCGCGCCCGCGCCCAGGCCCTGGCGTTCCTTGGCGGCGTCCTGGTCAGCTTTCTCGGTCTCGCCCTGGCCCTCGAGGCGGCGCGGGCCGCGGGCGCGGCGGTGGGATGGGGATTCCAGCTCCAATCGCCGACGGCCGTGGCCGTGCTGGCCCTGGTCATGCTTGCCGCCGCCCTCAATCTCTCGGGGTTGTTCGAGCTGGGGACCTCGGCCCAGGGCCTAGGCTCCGGTCTCGCCTCGCGCGGCGACCTGGCCGGTTCGGCGTTCACCGGCGTCCTGGCCGTGGTCGTGGCCGCGCCCTGCACCGCGCCCTTCATGGGGCCTGCCCTGGGCTTCGCCCTCACCCAGCCGACACCGGTGGCCCTGGCAGTGTTCCTGGCGCTGGGCCTGGGGTTCGCCGCCCCCTTCACCCTGCTCTCCCTCAGTCCCGCCCTGATCCGCGCCCTTCCAAGACCGGGTGCGTGGATGGACGTGTTCCGCAAGGTTCTGGCCTTTCCCATGTACGGCGCGGCAGCCTGGCTGGCCTGGGTCCTGGCCCAGCAGGCGGGACCGGCTGGACTGGCCCGAATGCTCGCCGCCGCCGTCGTCCTCGCCTTCGCCGCCTGGCTGTTCGGATTGGGCCAGAGGCGGGCGGCGGTCGGTCGGGACGCCCGCGCGATCGGACTGGAGGCCGGCGCAGCCCTGGCCCTCGCGACGGCCGTGGGCCTGGCGGCGGTTGGCGGCGACACGGCGAACAGCGGCGCGGCGCGGGCGGCGGCCGCGCCCGCCGGGATTCCCTCACAGCCCTGGAGCGCCGACCGGCTTGCGGCCCTGCGCGCCGCCCACACCCCCGTGCTGGTGAACTTCACCGCCGCCTGGTGCGTCACCTGCCAGGTCAATGAACGGGTGGTGTTTTCCACAGACGAGGTCGCCCGGGCGTTCAGACACGCCGGCGCGGTCTATCTGGTGGCCGACTGGACCCGCCGCGACGGCGCCATCGCCAAGGCCCTGAGCGACGAGGGGCGGATCGGCGTTCCGCTCTATCTCGTCTACGGCGCCGACGGCGGGCCGCCGAAAGTGCTGCCGCAGCTCCTGACCCCGTCCCTGGTCGCTCAGGCCCTGGATCACGCGGCCGCGCGCGGCGCCTGACCACAGGGCGCCCCCTGCCGCTTGCTCCTACTCCCCCGAACCGATAAGCGCCGCGCATGACAAGCGACGCTCCACCACGGCCCAAGGCGCGGGCGCCGCGCGGGTTCCAGGACCGCCGAGCTGAAACCTTCATGGCCGAGCGCAGGATTCTGGATGCCGTGTCCCGCGTCTACGAAACCTATGGCTTCGAACCGTTCGACACCGGCGCGTTCGAATATGCCGATGCCCTGGGCAAGTTCCTGCCCGACGCCGACCGGCCGAACGAGGGCGTCTTCGCCCTGCAGGACGACGACGAGCAGTGGATGGCCCTGCGCTATGACCTCACCGCCCCCCTGGCCCGCTTCGTCGCCGAACACGGCGACAGCCTGCCCAAGCCGTTCCGGCGCTACGCCTACGGGCCTGTCTGGCGCAACGAGAAGCCCGGCCCAGGCCGCTATCGCGAGTTCCTGCAGTGCGACGCCGACACCGTCGGCTCCGACCGACCGGAAGCCGACGCCGAGATCATCGCCATGGCGGTGGAGGGCTATGCCGCCGCTGGCCTGCCCCGCTCGGCCTATGCGCTGAAGATCAACAACCGCAAGCTGCTCAACGGCGTGCTGACCGCCGCAGGCGTGACCGATCCCCTCCAGAAGCTGGCTGTCCTGCGGGCGGTGGACAAGCTGGACCGCCTGGGACCGGAAGGCGTGGCCGCCCTGCTCGGCGCCGGCCGCAAGGATGAGTCGGGCGCCTTCACCCCGGGGGCCAGGATCGGGCCGGCGGCCGTCGACGCGGTGCTGGATTTCGTTCAGGCCGCCCGCGGCTCGCGCGGCGCCACCCTCGACCGCCTCTCCAACGTGATCGGCGGCTCGCCGGAGGGCGACGAGGGGCTGGAGGAACTCTCTCGCATCGGCGAGGCCCTGGCGCGCCTGGGCATCGGCGAGGATCAGGCGCTGTTCGATCCCTCCATCGTCCGGGGTCTGGAGTATTACACCGGGGCGGTCTTCGAAGCGGATTTCTCCGTCGACGCGGTCGGCGAGCGCGGCGAGGCACTGCGCTTCGGGTCCATCGGCGGCGGCGGGCGCTATGATGACCTGGTGGCGCGCTTCACCGGCCAGCGCACCCCCGCCACCGGCTTCTCGTTCGGCGTTTCGCGCCTGGCGGCCGCGGCGGCCGCGGCGGGCGCCGTCGCGGCGCGCGCGCGGGGACCGGTGGTGGTGATCTCCCTCGATCCCACTCTGATGGGCGAATACTTCGGCCTGGCGGGCGAGCTCCGCGCCGCCGGCATCCCCACGGAGGTCTATCTCGGCGCCTCCGGCATGCGGGCTCAGATGAAATACGCCGACCGGCGCCTGTCGCCGGCGGCGGTGATCGTGGGCGGAGACGAGATCGCGGCCGGAACCGTGACGATCAAGGACCTCGACATGGGCAGGCTCCTGGCCCAGTCCGTGGCGGACAACCGCGTCTGGCGGGACGAGCGGCCTGGCCAGGTCACCGCCCCACGCTCCGAGTTCGTGGCGCAGGTGCGGCGCATCGTCGAGGCCGCGGGGTGAGGCTGGAGGCCCCGGTCCCGGGAGACATCCTGGCGGCGATCGAGGCGCCGTTCCATGACACCCCGGCCGAGACGCTCGACGCGCCTCTGCTGCAGCCGTTGGGTCTGCTGCTCGACCTGGCCGGGGAAACCCTTCGCGAGCGTTTGTTCGTGGTGCAGGGGGACGGGCCGGAGACCTGCCTGCGCCCCGACTTCACCGTTCCGGCCGTGCGCGCCCATATCGCCAGCGGCCGGCCGAGCGGACGCTACTTCTACAGCGGACACGCCTTTCGCGTGGCGCCGCGTGGCGCCACGCGCGCCGAGGAATTTCCCCAGATGGGCGTCGAAGCGTTCGAGCCGGGAGATCCAGCCGAAGCCGACGCCGAAATGGCCTCCCTGGCTTGGCGCGCGTCCTCCGCCGGGGGTCGCGACGACCTCACCCTGCTGATGGGCGACATCGGGCTTTTCGGCGCCTTCATCGACGCGCTGGACCTCGCGCCCCCCCTGGCCGCGCGGCTCAAGCGGGCCTTCTCCACCCCAAGGCGGCTGTGGCTGGAAATCGAACGCGAGACGTCCGCACCGCCGGCCGGCGACGCGGCGGGCGGCCGGCTCGCCGCCCTCCTCTCGGGCCTCTCCGAGGAGGCCGCGACCGGCGTGCTCGAGGAAATATGGGCGATGGCCGGCATCGAGCCGGTGGGGGGACGCGCGCCCGCCGAGATCGTCCATCGTCTGGCCGAGCGCGCGGCCCTCGCGGCCGCTCCGCGGCTGACCCCTGGCCAGGCCGAACTCGCGCGCCGTTTCCTCGCCCTCGCCGGCGAGCCGCGCGAGGCGCTGGCCGGCGTGGCG
>JAQGIW010000148.1 GCA_028290905.1 Caulobacteraceae bacterium
CGGTTTGCCCGACCCAGCACTGCGAGTTGGGGAAGGAGATGTAGTGGGTGTCGCTGTAGCCGACCGAGGTGTGCACGATGAACGGCTCGCTGACGCGGTAGGCGAGGTTCACCTCTACGCCCCGGCTCACCGCGGCCGCCGCGTTCTGGGTGAAATAGGAGGTGGTGGCGGCCTGGAAGGCGGTCAGCTGCAGGCCGCTGTAGACATAGTCGTAGAGGGTGATGTCGCCGGTCAGCCGGTCGACGAGGTTCGAGAACTTCAGGCCGACCTCCTCGCCGTGCACGTGCTCCTGGCCGAACTCCTGGTTGGCGGCCGTGGCGTTGACCGGGATGACCGCCGGCTCCGAGAAGCCCCCCGACTTGAAGCCTTCCTTGTACGCCCCGTAGAGCATGACGTTGCTCGCGATATGGTAGCTCAGGGTGGCTTCCGGCGAGACATTGTGTTCGACGATCTTGCCGGAGACCAGTTTCCCGACCGCCAATCCGATCGGCAGGTTGGCGTTCAGATAGTTGCTGCCGACGACCGCGCTCTTCTCTTCCAGTGTGTATCGGGCGCCGCCGGCCAGTTCGAGGCGCGGGAGGATCTTCCAGTTCAGCTCGCCGTAGCCCGAGTAGGTGTCGCCGTGAAATCTCTGGACGCTGCCAAAGGTGTTGGTCTGGCCGGTGGTCGGATCGGTGGGCAGATAGGCGACGAAGCCGCTCTGGGTGAAGCGGCGATAGTCGTGCTCGTAGAATAGGCCCGCGGTGAAGTTGAGCGGCCCGCTGAAGGATGAGGTCGCCCGGACCTCCTGGGTCCAGCTGGTGTTGAACTCGTTGTTCTCGCCGTCGGCGATGGCGAAGTCGGTGAAGTCGAAATTGCCGAACCCGGTGTCGCGCGTCTTGAACAAGCCGGTTTCGGAGGTGAGCAGGATCTGGTCGGTGAGATGATAGTTCATCGTCAGCGACGACAGGATGGTGACGGTCTCCGAAAAGGGGCGACCGTTATGCGACCCGGGATAGTGAGCGGCGATCGCGGCGGGGATGGTTCCCCAGGAGTTGGTGGTGGTCCGGCCGCAGGTCCCGTATGGGTCGATGAGATAGACCGGGTGGCCGACCACGAAAATGGCCCCCAGGTCGAGGCTGCCGGGTTTGGTGCCCCCCGCGCCCCCGCAGCTGTAGTTGATGGTCTGGGCTGAAGTGCCGCGGTCCTGGTGGTTGCTCAACATGAACTTGAAATTGGCGTCGAACCTGGCGTCCGGCTTGTAGACCAGGGTGAGGCGGCCGATTTCCTCGCTCTCCGCGGGGTAGTCCCGATACGGAGATCCCGGGATCGTTATCCCGTGCAGGGCCAGTTGGGCTGGAAGCTGGGTGGGATCGGTGATCGGGCCGCCCTTGTCGGTGATGTAGCCATTGACCATCTTGCTGCCGCGGAAGGCGAGGCGCGCGGAGAGGACGTCACTGATCGGCAGGGTGGCGGCGAACTCGCCGTACCAGGTCTCGGTTTCCGCCTCGACGCCGGCCCGGGCGTAGCCCTCGAATTCATGGCCGGGGTTGGTGGTGTTGATCGAGATCACGCCCGCCGGGCTGTTCTTGCCGAAGTACAGGGCTTGGGGCCCCTTGAGGATCTCCAGCGAGCTTTCGTCGAGGCCGGCCTGATAGAGGACGCGTCCGCGGCTCGTGGGCACGCCGTCGATGTTGACGGTCACTTCCTGTTCGATCGAGCCGTCGACGCTGGCTGAGCCGATGCCACGGATGGTGATGATGGCGCCGTTGCCCGAACCGGTTCTGTCGATCATCACCTGTGGGACCAGGGTGGAGATGGTCTCGAAATCCGTGACGGCGTTGCGCTGCAGGGCCGCGCCGCTGATGGCGTTGGCCGACACCGGCACGTCCACCAGGCGCTCCTCGCGCTTGCGGGCGGTGACCAGGACTTCTTCGACGGTGTTGACAGCGGCGGGGGCGGCCGCGGCGGTCGCCGCCGCCTCCGCCGCCAGGGCGGGAAGCGCCGTCATCGCCAGAGCAAGCCCCGTACCGCCCATCAGAAGGGCGCGAAGCTGCGCGGACCGTATGTTCATTGAGAATCCCTCCCTGGATGAGCGTGCGTCTTGACGCGCCGCGATCGATATCGCTTGCCGGCAATTGCGGGCCCCGGCTGGTAAAAGTCAAGAGTGATTTTTTAAGTCAAATCTGGTCGTTTCAAGCACGATTGTTGTTGAAATCCTTGTCCGTAGGTTAAGAGTCCATGCAGAGCGAAGCGCATCCGGCGCTCGAACGGGGAGGGAGCCGGTCGATGGCGCAGGCCGCCGCGCTTCAAGGCAAGGTCGTCCTGATCTCCGGCTCCAGCGGCGTCGGGCCCGGCGGCGATCGTTTTTCTGGCGTCCGACGAGGCGGCCTGTATTACCGGTGCGGGCCTGCCCGGGGACGGCGGATATCTGGCGTGACCAATCGAAAGGAGCGATCTCATGCCTCACGATGACGTGACGGCGACGCCGAAACTCGACATCGCGCGCTGTCCACTCGCCGATATCAACGCCTTCGATCCCGATCTGCTGAACGACCCCTATCTCTACTATCAGCGCCTGCGCGATGAGGCGCCGGTGTTCCGCGATCCGAAGAGCGGGATCGTGTCGGTGTCGACCTACGACCTTATCGTCGAGGTGAACCGCCAACCCTCGGTGTTCTCCAACCAGTTCGGCGAGGCCCTGCGCTCGGGTTCGGCCGGCAGCATCGATCCGGAGGAGCAGGCCATCGCCCGCGAGGGGACCGAGGTCGCCAGCACCATGCTCACCGCCGATCCGCCGGCCCACACCCGCTACCGCAAGCTGGCCATGAAGGCCTTCACCCACAAGCGGGTGGAGCAGTTGGGCGCCTATGTGGCCCAGGTCACCCATGAGCTGATCGACCGCTTCGTCGCCGACGGTCGGTGCGAGTTCAAGTCGGCCTTCGCCAACCACCTGCCGATGATCGTCATCGCCGATTCCCTGGGCGTGCCGCGGGCCGACATGGACCACTTCCACCGCTGGTCCGACGCCTTCGTTGTCCAGCTGGGCGGAGTGTCCGATCGCGACACCCGCCTGGAGGCGGCCCGGCGCATCAATGAATTCCAGCGCTATTTTATCAAGCGCATCGAGGAGAAGCGCGCCCGTCCCACCGAGGACGTGATCTCCGACCTGGTCCACGCCACCCTGGCCGAGGAGGGCGATCCGCGGAGCATGGACTATTCCGAGCTGCTGTCGATCCTCCAGCAGCTGCTGGTCGCCGGCAACGAGACCACGGCCCACACCCTCACCGCCGGGCTCTACTATCTCACGTCCGATCCGGCCCTGCGCGGCCGGGTGATGGCCGACCCCTCGCTCGTTCCGGGGTTTGTGGAGGAGACGCTGCGTCTGCTCAGCCCCACCAACAACATGTGGCGCGTGGCGACCCGTGACGCTGAAGTGGGGGGCTTCCCCATCAGGGCGGGCGAGATCATGCTGCTGCGCTATGGCTCGGCCAACCGCGACGCGCGCAAGTTCCACCGTCCCGACGATTTCGACCCCGAGCGGCCGGACGCGCGGGAACATCTGGCGTTCGGCGCGGGCATCCATACCTGCATCGGCGCCCAGCTGGCGCGCAAGGAAATGGTGACCGCCTTCCCGATCATCCTGGAGCGGCTGAAGAACCCGAGGTTCGCCCTGGGCCGCAACGCCTTCCGCTACAACCCGAACATCCTGTTGCGCGGCGTGCTCGAACTGCACGTCGAGTTCGACTCCTGATGGCGGGAAAGATGGCGCCGCTTCCATATCGGGGCGCCAGGCGGGCGGTGGGCGCCCACGCTACGATCAATTCAGGTGAACCCGGGCGAATGCGCCGCGACAGGCTGTCGCCCTGGGCCGCGAAAAGCTAGGGCGGGGGAAGACCGATGGTTTCGCAGGCGCGGCAGGCGTACGAAGACGAGGCAATGAACGAATTCGCATCGCTGCTGGCCAAGTTCGAGCCAGAGGGACTTGGCCCCGAGGGCCCCGGCTGGCAGCAACGCAAGAGCGCCCAGACCCGCGTCGGCATCCTCGACGCAGCCATCGAGTGCCTCGCCACCCACGGATACGCCCGCACCACCACCCAGCTGATCGCCGAGACGGCGGGGATTTCGCGCGGCGCCATGCTGCACCACTACCCCACCAAAGGGGCCCTGATCGCGGCCATCATCGCCTATTGTTTCTACCGGCGCATGCAGATGCTGACCGAGGGGGTGCGCAAGCTCAGCGAAGCGGAGCGCGTAAAGGAATTCGCCGGGTTGGAATTGTTGTGGAGCAGCTACTTCACCCCCGAGCATCGGGCCTATCTCGAGCTGAACATCGCCGCCCGAACCGACGCGGAGGTTCGGGCCATCTTCGTGCCGCAGGCCAGGCGGTTCAGTCGTCACGCGCGCGCCGGCGCTGTCCGAGTCTTTCCGGAGTGGGCGGGCGATCTCGAGCGTTTGAGCCGGGCCAGCGATCTGACGGAGGCGGTGCTCGAGGGCCTCGCCCTCAACCACGAGGCGTGGAACTCGCCCGTCCGGTCCGCCCGACTGCGGGCCTTCTTGCGTCAGATGGTCGGGATGATCTATTCCGGCGAACTTGAGTTTCCGCCGGATTCGGCCTCGCCCGCCTCGGAGGCGGAACAAGCGGCCGCCGAATGATCGAGGTCTTCTTCGACTGTTCGAGCCCCTGGACCTACCTGGCCTTCCATAACCTGAAGCCCCTTGCGGCGGAGCTCGGCGTGGCGATCCGCTGGCGCCCCATCCTGGTGGGCGGGATCTTCAACACGATAAACCCCAGCGTCTATGCGGGGCGCGAACGGCCCGTGCCGGCCAAGGCGGCCTATATGGGCAAGGATCTCCAGGACTGGGCGCGCCAGGCGGGCCTCACCATCATCTTCCCGCCCACGGTCTTCCCGGTGAACAGCGTCAAGGCCATGCGCGCCTGTATGCTGCTGGAGCCCGAAGGCAAGCTGGAGGCTTTCGCCCGCGCCGCCTTCGAAGCCTATTTCGGCCGCGACGAGGATATCTCCCGCGACGAGGTGTTGGAGGGCGTGTGCCGCGCCGCCGGGGTCGAGCCCGCGCGCGTGCTGGCCGGCATCGCCGAGCCGGCGATCAAGGCCGCCCTGAAGGCCAATACCGACGAACTGATCGCCCGCGGCGGCTTCGGCTCCCCCACGATTTTCGTGCACGGCGACGACATGTACTTCGGCAACGACCGCCTGCCCCTGGTACGGGCGGCGATGCTGCGCCGCCCGTACGCCGCCTCGGCAAATTCGCCGATTGCCATTCCGCCGGAAAAGCATCACTCTCGCTGAAAACAAGCAGGGAGGCTTTTTATGGCGCGGAAGGGACCTGACTATCGGCTGGTCATCTTCCTGATGGGCTTGACCGCGCTCATCGTGACCACGGACTTTTCCATCGTCGCGGTGGCGCTGCCGTCGATCGGGCGCGCCTTGCATGTTCCGCCGGCCTCGCTGTCCTGGGTGATCTCCGCGGCCGCCCTGACCGGCGGCGGCTTCCTGATCCTGGCGGGGCGGGCCGCCGACATCCTCGGCCAGAGGCTGTGCCTGCTGATCGGCCTCACCCTGTTCGGTCTGGGCTCGGTGACGGCGGCCTTGGCGCCCGACTTCACCGTGCTCATAGGCGCGCGCGCCCTGCAGGGGCTGGGCGCGGCGATCCTTGGCCCGGCCAACTTCTCCCTGATCAACACCCTGGTGCCGGAAGGCGCGCCGCGTCGCCAGGCCATGGGCGTGTTCGGCGTCATGCAGGGCCTCTCCCTGGTCATCGGCCTGCTGGTCGGCGGCTTCCTGACCACCCACCTGGGCTGGCGGAGCGTCTTCCTGCTCAACCCGCCCATCGCCGCCCTGGCCATCGCCATCACTCTCAAGGCGGTGCCGCCCAAGGCGGCCACCGCCGGCGACCGCGGCGTCGACTGGCTCGGCGCGCTCCTGATCGTGACCGGCATGGCCCTTGTGCTGTCGTCGGTGTCGATGATGGGCCGGGAGGGCTGGACCGCCGCGCGCCCGCTGTCGCTGCTCGCCGTCGGCCTGATCGCCTTCGCCCTGTTCTTCCTGGCCGAGAGCCGCGCCCGCGCCCCCCTCGCGCCGCTGTCGATGTTCGCCCGACGCAACTTCGCTCCCGCCAATCTGATCCTGCTGCTGCATCTGGCCGGCGTGGGCGGGGTGTTCGTCCTGCTGAATCTTTACATGCAGACCGGCCTGAAGATGTCGGCGGCGCAATCGGGGTTGGGAATGATGCCCTACGCCGCGGCGGTGATGGCCTCGGGCCAGGCCGTCGCGGCGATCATGGCCCGCTTCTCGCACCGCGCGATCGTGTTTGGCGCCTTCGGCGTCTACGCCGTGGGACTCGGCCTTCTGGCCGTCCTCAACCAGGAGCCCAACTACTGGCTGGCCATCGCCCTGGGCTCGGTCGTCGTCGGGCTGGGCGGCACCACCGCCTTCATGGCCCTGATGGCGGACGCCACCGCCGACATCCCGGCGCCCCAGCAGGGCGCCGCCTCCGCGGTCCTGTTCACCTCCCAGCAGATCGGCGTGCCCCTCGGCGCCAGCCTGGCCCTTTCGGTTGTGGGCCTGGCCGGCAGCGGCGGCCTCGACGGGTTCAAGGACGGCTATATCGTCCTCGCGGCGCTGGTCGCCTCCGCGTTGGCGATGGCCCTGCTCACTCTCCGTCCCGCGCCCGTGACCCCGGTTGCGGGCCTCGTCCACCCGTGAACGGAACGCTCCGCTAGATGTCGCTTGCCGCCGCCGAGAAGGCGAAATCCACGCCGGACGCCATGGCCCTGGCCGATGAGAACGTGCTCATCACCTGGGCCGAGCTCGACAGCCTTCTGAACCGCGCGACCCACGCCCTGCTGGCCCTGGGCCTCCAGCCCGGCCAGCGGATCGGCGTCTTCGCCCACAACGGCGCCGAGACCGTCCTGGCCTACCTCGCCGGACTGCATGCTGGCATTTCCTCGATTCCCATCAACTTCCACCTGACGGCGGAGGAGGTGGCCTACATCCTCACCGACGCCCAGGCCGGACTTCTGTTCGTGGGGCCGGAGACGGCGGAGGTCGGCCTGGCCGCCGCCGCCCTGGCCGCGGTCCCGACGGTGATCGGCTGGCGGACCGACCGCGAGGGCGTCAGGCCCTGGAAGGACTTCCTCGAGAGCGGCGCCGACGTCGAGCCGCCCACCCGCCAGCCGCCGCGGCCCTATCTGCACTACACCTCCGGCACCACCGGACGGCCCAAGGGGGCGATCACGCCGCCGACCATGTTCCCGGCCGCCGACACGGTGGCGGATTTCTTCCAGGCGCTGCGCGACCAGGTCGCCCTTGCCGCGCCGGGCCCGGGCATGGTGGTCGGGCCGCTCTATCACACCGGACCGCTCGGCTCGACGCGCCAGTTGGGTGGCGGCAAGCCCCTGGTGACGGTCAGGCGCTTCGACCCTGAAACCGTGCTGGCAACCATCGAGCGCTACAAGATCTCCAGCGTGCTGATGGTGCCCACCCATTTCCAACGCCTGCTGGCCCTGCCTGCCGCCGCCCGGGCGAAATACGACGTCTCCAGCCTGATGGCGGTTCCGCACACTGGCGCCGCCTGTCCGCGTGACGTGAAGCAGGCGATGATCGAATGGTTCGGCCCGGTGCTGATGGAAGCCTACGGCGGCACCGAGTCGGGCACGACCAATATGATATCCTCCGAGGAGTGGCTGAAGAAGCCCGGCTCGGTGGGCAAGACCCTGCCGCCCTTCGAACTGCTGGTGATCGGTGAAGACAGCGGGGAACTGCCCCAGGGCGGCGTCGGCCAGCTGTATTTCCGCGACACGACCGGGCGGGGGATCATCTACCACAACGACCCGGAAAAGACGGCCGCCGCCCATCTGCGGCCGGGCGTCTTCACCCTCGGCGAGGTCGGCTACGTGGATGAGGACGGCTATGTCTTCATCACCGACCGCGTCAGCGACATGATCGTCAGCGGCGGCGTCAACATCTACCCGGCCGAGACCGAGCAGGTCCTGATCCGCCACCCCGACGTGGCCGACGTGGCGGTGATCGGGGTTCCGGGCGGGGCCATGGGCGAAGAGGTCAAGGCCCTGGTCATGGCCCGCGATCCGGGCCATCCGCCGCAGCCGGAGGAACTGGACGCCTTCGCGCGCCAGCACCTGGCCGGCTTCAAGTGTCCGCGGTCCTACGACATCGTCGCCGACCTCGGACGCAACGCCATGGGCAAGGTCAACAAACGCCAGCTGCGGCGGCCCTACTGGCCGACCGAACGCACGATCGGGGGATGAAGGAGACCATCATGCAACAGGCCGAGATCAGGACCCTTCGGGGACTTATGGAATATGAAGCGGCCCGCAAGGCGCCGCCGGCCGAGTTCCCGCGCCTGCCGGACCTGCCCGGCGGGCGCTATACCGACCCCCGTTTCTTCGCCCTGGAGAAGCAGCACCTGTGGCGCAAGTCGTGGCTGCTGGCGGCCCACATCGACGAGGTCCCGGCGCCGGGCGCCTTCAAGCTTTGGGAGACCTCCGGCCAGCCGGTGGTGATCATCCACGCCCGCAGCGGCGCCATCAACGCCTTCTACAACACCTGCAGCCATCGCGGGGCGGCGGTGGTGACCGAGGCGAGCGGCCGACGCAACCGACTGACCTGCAAGTACCACGGCTGGGTCTATGACGACGAAGGCGCCCTGGTGTCGATCCGCGATCCCGAGGACTTCGCCGACTTCGACGCTTCGTGCCGCTCGCTGAAGAAGGTGCGCTGCGAGCGGTTCGGCGCCCTGATCTTCGTCAACTTCGATCCGCAGGCGCCGAGCCTGCTGGAATGGCTGGGACCGATCGCCAGGGATTGGGAGGAATTCCAGTTCGGCAAGCTGCGCCTGATCGACCACTACCACTGGGACCTCAGGTCCAACTGGAAGGTGGCCATGGAGGCCAACACCGAGGTCTATCACGTCAAGAACATCCATCCCTCGACGGTGGCGGTGATCCTCGACGACCGGCGCAACGTGAACACCTTCTACCAGCACGGCCATGGCCGGATGATCGCCCCCAACCCCCTGGCCGGGCAGGTCGACCGCCGGCGCGGGCCGGCCCAGATGGACACCCCGACGGTGGGCGAGATCGCCCGCACCTGCACCCAGTCCTACGGCGTCTTCCCCAACATCGTCACGCCGTTGAACCCAGGCGCCTTCCCGATGCTGCAGTTCTGGCCGGACGGGATCAACCGCGCGCGCATGGACGTCTGGTGGGTCGGCCCGGACTGGGGCGCCGGCGACAAGCCGGAGGGCTGGAGCGAGGTGGTCGACAACTTCAACAAGGTCCTGGAGGAGGACACCGCCTTCGGCGCCTGGATCCAGAAGTCGCACGAATCCTACGGCTTCGAGTCGGTGCCGCTCAGCTACCAGGAAGCGCGGATCTACTGGTGGAACCAGGCCGCCGACGCCCTGATCGGACCGGAGAACATCCCGCCCGAGCTGAGGGTCGCGCCGGTGATCGGCGAGGAGTGGGTCTATCCCAACGACCCGCGGCTCGCCCACCTCGGCGCGCTGATGGCGGCCGAATAGCGCCACAACCAGAAACAGAGAGACGGGAGACCACGGCATGGCCCTGGTGGCGGTGTTCGGCGCGAGCGGGCGCCAGGGGCTGGCGCAGGTGCGCCAGCTCAGGAAGGCGGGACACCAGGTGCGGGCGCTCTCCCGCCGGGCCGATCCATTCTACGGCGAGGACTTCGGGGAGGTGGAGATCCGCCCCGCCGACCTCTACGACGAGGAGTCCTGCGTTGCCGCCCTCGAGGGCGCGGACGCCGCCTTCTACACCCATCCCCTGCGCGCCCGGGTCGACCGGGTCGAGCTGGTGGCGACCGTCGGCCGGGCCGCCAAGCGCGCGGGCGTGCAGCGCGTGGTGTGGAACACCTCCAGCTGGATCCCGGACAGGGCCGGCGACCCGTTCACCTACGGAAACAACACCAAGGGGATCAACGCCCTGTGGCGCACGGGCGTCCCGGCCACCGTGTTCGGCTCGGTGCTGTTCATGGACAATCTGCTGACCAACTGGGCCTTCCCGTTCATCGTGAACGAGAGCCGCTATGTCTATCCACACAAGCCGGACCTGGAGTGCAGCTGGATCAGCCTCGACGACGTCGCCAAGTTCATGATCGCCGCCATCGACCGGCCTGATCTGGAGGGCGCCTGGCTGAACATCGGCGGTCCGGAAATCCTGAAGCCCGCCCGGGTGGCGGAACAGCTCGGCGAGGCGGTCGGCCGGCCGATCAAGTACGACCCCAGCACGCCGGCACAGTTCGGCCGACACCTGGCCGACGCCTTCGGGGACGAACTGGACGAGGCCGAGAAGACCACCCTCGCCTCTGGCATCGCCGCCTTCTACGAATACAACAACAACAGCCCCACCAGGCCGTTCAGGGTCGACATGGGTCCGGTGCTGGAACGCATCCCCATCGAGCTGGAGACGTTCGCCGACTGGTCGAAGCGCCAGGAATGGCGCCTGACCAACAAGCCCCGGCCGCCGGCCGGGTAGGGTTCAGCTCGCCGCCGCGGCTCGTTCGAGGGCCGGCTGCTTGGCCCATTCGAGGCCGCGGTTCAGCAGGTCGTAGAACACCGGCAGGGCCCAGGAGCCCTTCTCGGGCGCGGGATAGAAGTCCATCAGCGGCTGCATGTCGTAGTGGCCGCGGCAGTGGCCGAGGGTGAGGTAGAGCACCTCTCCCTTGCCCACCGGGTGGACATAGAACACCGGCTGCTTGGCCTTGGGCCAGGCGTGTTCGATGAAGCCGGGGGCCTCGCCCCCGAATTCCGTCTCCAGCAGAACGTGATGCTGACCATGCATCTCCGAGAGATAGAGCTCGTCCGTGGCGTCGAACGACTGCACGCCCTCGACCAGGGGATGCGAGGGATCGGCGACGGTGACCTTGTAGGGGGCGATCGGCGGGTGGGCGATGAACTGGGAGCCGAGGGTCTCCATGAAGTGGGGCGCCCAGCGGGGGCTGTCCACGCCGTTGGCCAGGAAGCGCAGGATCGAGTTGGTCCCGTGCAGGGCGTACCAGCGCCCCCCGGCCTCCAGCCACGCCCGCAGGGCCTCCTGCTCGTCCAGGCGCGGTGTCACATCGCAGGTGTAGCTGACCAGGAAGTCCGCCGCCTTGATGGCGGCCAGGTTGGCATAGTCCTCGAACACCCGGACCCTCACCCGGTCGTCTTCGCCTAGCAGCTTCAGCAGCTCGAGCCGGGCGAAATCGATGTCATGGTACTTGCCGCCGGCGATCAGCACGGCGTTCAGGCGCTTATGCACACGGTCGGTCATGGCTTTAGTACTGCACGCGCTTGGTGACCCCGCCGTCGATGACGACGTTGGTTCCGGTCATGAACGGGCAGGCCGGCGAGGCCATGAAGGCGATGGCCTTGGCCACCTCCTCGCCGGTGCCCAGCCGGCCCATGGGAACGGCCTTGACCGTCTGATCGTAAAGCGGCGTCATGTGGGTCTTGATCATGTCCCACGAGCCGCCCTCGATGAAGATCGGCCCGGGCGAGACGGTGTTGACGCGAATGCCCTTGGGCGCGAGCTGCTGGCTGAGCGCGGAGGCGTAGTTGATCACCGCCGCCTTGACCGCGTTGTAGGCCTGGGGGCCGAAGAAGTCCTCCAGGGCGGCGGTGGACGACACCGCAATGATCGAGCCGTGATCAGACTTTTCGATGAACGGCAGGGCGGCCTGAACGCCGCGGAAGGTTGCCAGCAGGTCCAGGTCGAAGGTCTTCTTCCAGGTCTCTTCGCTCGCCGGGCCGCCGCCGGCGGAGGCGAAGGAGATGAAGATATCGCAGCCGCCCAGGCCCTCGGCGGCCCGCTTCACCCAGGCGCCGTAGGCGCCCGCGTCAGCCATGTCCACCGACTCGCCCAGGGCCTTGACGCCCTTGCCGCTCAGGGAGGCGACCGTGGCGTCCACCGCCTCCTGTCCACGTGCGCAGACGGCCACGTTGCAGCCCTCCGCCGCCAGGGCCTCCGCCGTGGCCCGCCCGATGCCCTTGCTGGCGCCCGCCAGAACGGCGTTGAGACCTTTGAGACCGAGATCCATGCGTGTGCTCCCTGTGCGATCCGCCGGCAAAAACCGGCAAGCTTGTTTGTTATTGGCTCGACTATAGGCGATGATCCTCACGCGTCTAGCCGGGCGGCCACGGGCCGCCTAAAAAAAGGAGCGGACATGGCGCGGGGACGGAGGCGGGGCGTAAAGGCCCGGGAGCCGAGGACATCGACGATGGACGACATCAGCCTGCGCGCACTGGCGCAGCTAGAGCCTGAGGGACTCGATGCGGAGGGCCAGAGCTGGCAGCAGCGCAAGAGCGTCCAGACGCGCATAACTATTCTCGAAGCGGCCATCGATTGCCTGCAGAAGCACGGCTATGGTCGCACAACGACGCAACTCATCGCCGAGATGGCCGGCATCTCGCGCGGGGCCATGCTGCATCACTATGCGACCAAGCAGGACCTGATCGCCTCGGTGATCGACTACACCGTCTACAAGCGCATGGAGCATTTCCTCGAGGGAATCCGCGCGCTCAAGGATTCGGCGCGCATCAACGAAATGGCCGGGATGGAGATCTCCTGGCAAAGCATGCTCGGCCGGGAATTCGCGGCCTATCTCGAGCTGGCGATCGCGGCGCGCACCGACGCCGACCTGGCGGCGATATTCCTGCCGAAGGCGCGGCGCTTCGACAAGACGGAGCTGGCGGAGGTCATCCGGGCCTTTCCGGAATGGGCGGACGATCCGGGGGGCTACGCCCTGGCCATGGACTATGTGCACGCCGCGCTGGAAGGCATGGTCATCAATCGCGACATCTGGGCGCAGGCAGATCAGCGCGCACTCTGCAAATTCGTGGGCCGCACCATCGCCATGCTGCGACGTGGAGACTTGCGCCCACCGGAGTGAAACAGGTTCTCTTTGCGCGTTACGGAATCCGTGTTAACGCCCCGGGAGGCGGAGGGTTGCGTAATGAAATGGTCTGCTTCGATGATCGCGGCGGGGGTCCTGGCCATCACCGCGCCGGTCTTGGCCGCCGAGCCTGCGGCTCCATCCGCCACCGACTATGTCAAGGAAATCCAGACGGTCGCCAATGACGCCGCGCCGCCGCAGAGCGGCGCGTGCGAGAACGGCGAGGAACGCGACGCGTCCGGCGCCTGCCCGGTGGTCGACGACAGCGCCGCCCAACGGGGCTTCACCCTGTTCTCCGGCTCCATGGCCAAGCCGCAGGCTACGGCGCCCCGGACCGCGACGTCCGCGGCCGTCAAGGACGTGAGGTCGGCTCAGCCGTCCCAGGCGAGCCGCTGCGGCCTGCTGTGCGATCTTAAGGTGAACTTCAGGCCGGGCTCCGCGGTGCTGACACCTGACAGCGAGGCGAAGCTCGCCAAGTTCGCGGACGCCCTGCGCGATCCGACGCTGGCGCGCCGGCGCTTCGAAATCGGCGGCCACACCGACGCATCGGGCTCGGCCGAGAAGAACCTGACCCTGTCCCAGGCGCGCGCCGAGTCGGTGAAGGCGTTCCTTGTGGCCCACGGGGTGGAGGCCACGCGCCTTCAGGCCAGGGGATATGGCGCGGAGGGCCTGGCCGTGCCTGACCAGCCGCGCGATCCCCGCAACCGCCGCGTCGAGGCGCGAGTGCTCAACTAAGGGGTCTTGGCCCGGGGGGGCCTGGAGCAAAAGTAGCGCCGGCCGCGTGTTGATACGGCCGATCCAGGGGGTTGTATGAATTCCAGACGCGCATGGCGCGCCGGCTTGGCGAGTCTGACGGGAATCGGCGCCATCGTTGCGGCCGCCGGCGCTCAGGCTCAGGCTGTGCCGAAAACGCCTCCGGACGCGTCGACGGGCCTTTCCCGGGAACAGGTCAACCCGAGCCAGCAGGTCGAGACCGCGCGCCGCCAGCGCGCCGCCGACGTGTTCAGCGGTCCCGCGCGAGAGATCTGTCAGCTCTCGGACGATCCAGCCCTGGCCTTCGAGTTTCACCAGGGCGTCATCGAAGACCCGGCGAAGATCCTCTCCGAGCACGACCGGCAGACAGCCTGGGGCGGTACGCTCGGTCACCGGATCACGCCCCGAGAGCTCTGTGACATCCGCGACCGGCTGGCCGAGCGCATCTTCCGGCGAGGCGTGCTCGCGCGGGTGATCATCCCGCCCCAGACGATATCCGGCGGCGTCGTCAAGTTCCGCATCATTGCGGCTAAGATCATCTCGGTGCGTTTCGACGGCGACGACATCGGTCCCGCCCAGGCGAAGGCCGAGGCCTATCTCAACCACCTCCGTCGCCGTGACAGGTTCGACCTGGACTCGGCCCAGCGCTGGCTGCTGCTGGTCAACGACATCCCGGGCGTTCAGGCCAACGCCAAGATCGTCCACTCCACCACACCGGGCGCCCCGCCCGAGGGACTCGACCTGCTGGTCACCATCAGGCGCACGGCGATCGATGAGTTCGGTCTGATTTCCAATGTGAACGCCAAGTCGCTGGGACCGTGGAACGCCATCGCCAGAGTGGACTTCAATGGCCTCACCTCATGGGGCGAGCGCACGTCACTGATCGGCTACACGACGCTGGGCAACAATCGCCAGGAGGTGGCCCAGATCATCGAGACCGCCAAGATCGGCGATAGCGGGCTGTTCGGCCAGGCGTCGTTCTCGTGGGGCCATTCCCGGCCGGGGGACGTCCTCAAGCAGCTGGACCTCACCGGCAACTCCTACATCGGTACGTTCGAGATCGACTATCCCCTCATCCGCCTGCAGCGCCACAGCCTTCTGCTCGCCGGCGGCATGGACTTCATCAATCAGGTCACGGAGTTCAAGAGCGGTCAGGCGCTCGCCGACGACGCCCTGCGCGTGGCTTGGCTGCGGGCGGACGCCAGTGCGTCGGCCACCGACCGGCCGCTGCTAGACAATCTGATTTCCACCGGGGCCGACCTGTCGGTGGAAGGGCGCAAGGGCCTGGATGTCCTGGGAGCCAGCAAGGCTGGCGCCCAGGCGCTCTCCCGCAACCAGGGCCGGGCCGATGCCTGGGTGGTGCGTGGCGAGGGACACGCCTTGCTGAGGATAACGCCGGACAACGTCAAATTCCTTCCGATTACCTTCAGTGGCCACTTCATCGGCCAGTGGGCCGACCGGCCGCTGCTGGCCTATGAGGAACAGGCGATCGGCAACCTCACCATCGGCCGGGGTTACGATCCCAATTCGGCGTCGGGCGACCGGGTCGCGGCCGGTGAATTCAAGATCGAGCTCGGCCCGATTCCGTTCCGGCGCACGATCCGGTTGACGCCCTACGCCTTCTACGACCTCGCCTACGTGGGCTACCTGGAGCAGGGGCAGGTCGATGTGACACTTCGCTCACTTGGCTGTGGGGTGGAAATCCGTCTTCCGTACGACCCGCGCGGCCACGCCCTGCGCTTGGACCTGGGCTACGCCAAGCCTCTCGACAAGCCGATCCCCTCCGCGATGGAGAAGCCGCACGAGCGATTCCTCGTCCAGATCATCATCGCGCACTGACCGCCGCATGTTCGTGTCGAAGGATAGAATCATGCCGTCTGCAAGCGCCGCCCGGCCAGCCGCACGGTCTCGCACCGCTCTTCGCGCCCTCCTCCTGGGAGGCACGGCCTTCTGCGGCGTGGCGATGTTGGCGGCGGCCGGCGTCGCGCGGGCCTCGAACATCCTGCCCACCCAGGCGGGGATCAACCTGACTACCGCCGGCTCCGGAACGCTGGCGGCCAAGGTGCTGTCCGGTGGCGCGGTCGCGCCGGGCGCCGTCAACTACACCTCCACCGGGCCTAGCGCGACGCTCACCCTTCCGGCCACGTCACGCACCTTGATCGACTGGACGAGCTTCGGGGTCGGCGCCGCCAACACCCTCAACTTCGTCTTCACCAACAGCGCCAACGACATCGTGCTCAACCGCGTGCCGGTGGGCGCGTCGATCGTGATCGACAAGGGCGGCACGGTGACCGGCCAGTTTCACAACGCCACGGGCGGGAACATCTGGTTCCTGGCGGATGGCGGCGTGTTCATCCATGGGAAGGTGACGGCCAACGGCGTCCTGGCCACCAACAACAGTTTCGGCGTAGCCGCCCTCGATCTGCTGAACGACAACATCACGGTTCTGAAGACCGGCCTGGCCGCCGCCAGTGGACTGATCGACCTTTCCGGCGCCGTCACCGCCTCGGGCGCCGAAATCGACGCGGCGACCGGCAACATTATCCTGACCGGCGATATCGACGCCGGCGCCACGGGCGCGGTCAAGCTGGCGACCGCCGGAATCGCCCGCCAGGCGGGCGGCGTGATCTCCGCCGGGACGATCGACATCGCGTCAGCCGGAGCCGTCGATCTGGCCGGCGCGCTGGACGCGTCCTCCAAGACCGGCCTCGGCGGCGAGATCACGGTCACCGGGCGCAACGTGACCCTCGCCGGGGCGAGCCTCGATGCCTCGGGCGCCGCCGGCGGCGGGGCGATCCGGATCGGCGGCGACGCCCGTGGCGGCGGAACGCTGGCGCAGGCGTCCACCACCCAGATCGACGCCGCCACGACGATCGCGGCGGATGCCACGGCGCACGGGGACGGCGGCTCCGTGGTCGTGTGGTCGACGGAAAAGACGAGCTTTGCGGGACAGATCTCGGCGAGAGGCGCGGGCGGCGGTGGCCGGGGCGGCGCGGCGGAGGTCTCGAGCCACTTCGTCCTTGACTACACCGGGTTCACCAACCTCACCGCGCCAGCGGGCCCGTCGGGGACGCTGCTGCTCGACCCGCACGATCTGACCATCTCTCCGTCCGGTACCGACTCCGTCAATACGACCGGGACCAATCCTCTCACCGACACGCCGGCGAAGTCGTCCTCCGTGCTTCTGGCGAGCACTCTGAACAGCCAGTTGAGCGGCGCCAGTGTGATCGTTTCCACGGTGGGTTCTCCCGGCGGCCAGGCCGGCGATATCACCGTTGCGGCGCCGGTGGCCTGGAGCACCGCCAACAGCCTCACGCTCGACGCGGCGGGCTCGATCGCCATCAACGCCACGATCACAGGCTCCGCCGCCGCGAGCGCCCTCAGCCTGGTCTCCGCCGGGACGATCACCCAAGGCCTGGGCGGCGCCATCACCGTGGGAACGCTTTCCGGCTCCTCGGTCGGCGGCGCCAGCCTGACCGCCAATAACCTCTTCGACACCCTGGCGGGCTTCATCAACACCGGGTCGGGCAACGTCCTGCTCACCGACGCCAAGGCTTCGGGCCTGACGGTGAGCGCGGCGGTGGACGCCGGTGCGGGGAACACCCTGACCCTGACGACGGCCAATGCGGGTTCGCTGACGCTGGCGGCGGATGTGACGGCGAGTGGCGGGACGGTGGACCTGGTGTCGGCCGGGACGCTGAGCCAGACGTCCGGGATCATCGCCACCGTCAGCCTGACCGGCTCCTCGGTCGGCGGCGCCGGTCTGACGGGCGTGAACACCTTCAACTTCCTGGCGGGTTTTACCAACACCGGCGCCGGGAACGTCTCAATCACCGACACCCTTGCGGTGGGAATGAAGGTGAGCGCGGCGGTCGATGCGGGATCGGGGAACGCCCTGACCCTCACCTCGACCGGCGGCGGCCCACTGACCTTGTTGGCGAACGTGAGCGCGGCCGGCGGAACGGTGGACCTGCTCTCGGCCGGGGCCTTGAGCCAAACGGCGGGGATCATCACCGCCGGGACACTGACGGGATCGTCGGCGGGCGGCGCGAGCCTGGCGGACGCCAATCTGGTCGACAACCTGGGCGCCTTCACCAACACGGGCGTGGGCAATGTGTCGATCACCGACGCCAAGGCGAGCGGCCTGACGGTGACCGGGGCCGTGGACGGGGGAGCTGGAAACACCCTCACCCTGACGACGACCAATGCCGGTCCGCTGACCTTGTCGGCCAATGTGAGCGCGGTCGGCGGCAAGGTGGACCTGGTCTCCGCCGGGGCGCTGAACCAGACGGGCGGCGTCATCACCACCTCCACCCTGACCGGATCCTCGGCGGCCGGGGCCACCCTGACCGACGCCAATTCGTTCGACACCCTAGCGGGCTTCATCAACACCGGCGCCGGAGATCTCTCGATCACGGACGCCCAGGCCGCGGGCCTGACCGTGTCTGCGACCGTCGGCGCCGGCGCCGGAAACAACCTGGCCCTGTCCAACACCGCCGGCGCCCTGACCCAGATCGCCGGGAGCCTGGTCACGGGCCAGGATCTGACCCTGTCGGCCGCCAGCAGCCTGACGCTCAGCACCGCGCCTCTGGTCGCGCGCGATTACACCGTCAAGGCGGCGACCTTTGCCGGCCAGGCCCTCGCGGTGCTCCCGGGTCAGGACTTCACTGTCACCAGCCTGGGCAGTCTCAGCCTGACCACGCCCCTCGTGGCGACGCGCAACCTGATGGTGACCAGCACGGGGGCGCTGGACACCACGGGCGCCCAGCTGAAGGCGGTCGGTGGGACCCTGACCCTTCAGGGCGCTTCGGGCCTGACCGTGGGGGCGACGACGGCGACCCTGGGCGGGACGAGCTTCGCGACCACGGGCGGGAGCATCTCGCTGCAGGGACCGGTGAACGCTGCCGGCCAGACCGTCGCCCTGACCTCGGCCGGGACGATCGACCAGACCGCGAGCGGGATCATCACCGCCTTCACCGTGACCGGCTCGTCGGTGGGCGGGGCGACGCTGACCCAGGCCAACCAGTTCGCCAACATCGGCGCGTTCACGAACACCGGCGTCGGCAATCTCTCGATCGCCGACGCCAATGCGACCGGCCTGACGGTGACCGGCGCTGTGGACGCCGGGGCCGGGAACACCCTGACCCTGACCACCACCACCAACGGCGCCCCCCTGACCCTGGCGGCCAACCTGACGGCGGCCGGCGGAACGGTGGACCTCGTCGCCGCCGGCGCCTTGACCCAGACCGGCGGCGTCATCACCAGCTCGACGCTGACCGGCTCGACGGGCGCGGCGGCCATCCTGACCGACGCCAACCTGTTCGACACCCTGGCCGGCTTCACCAACACTGGCGCCGGCGGCGTCTTCATCACCGACGCGCAGGCCACGGGCCTGACGGTGACCGGCGCGGTCGCGACCGGGGGGGTCATCCTGACCCTCACCACAACGAGCGGGCCCCTGATCCTGGCGGCCGACCTGACGGAGGCCGGCGGAACGGTGGACCTGGTCTCCGCCGGCGCGCTGAACCAGACGGCGGGGATCATCACCACCGCCGCGCTGACCGGCTCGTCCGCGGGCGGCGCGAGCCTCACCGACGCCAA
>JAQGIW010000163.1 GCA_028290905.1 Caulobacteraceae bacterium
GGTGGCGCGGCGGATGTCGGTGCGGGCGTTCAAGCCCGATCCGGTGTCCGGCGACGTGGTCAGGGAGATTCTCGACGCAGCCAAGGGCGCGCCCTCCGGCGGCAATCTGCAGCCCTGGCGGGTCCACGCCCTGGCCGGCGAACCTCTCGCCGAGTTCAAGGCCCTGATCGCCGCCACGCCGATGGAACAGCCGGAGTACGAGGTCTATCCGGCCAACCTCTGGGATCCGTTCCGCACTCGCCGTTACCAGTGCGGCGAAGACCTTTACGCCTCCATCGGCATTGGCCGCGACGACCGTCCGGCGCGCTTTCGCCAGCTGGCCCGCAACACCGAGTTCTTCGGCGCGCCGGTGGGGCTGTTTTTCAGCCTCGACCGAAAGCTCGGTTATCCTCAGTGGGCGGACTTGGGCATGTTCATGCAGACGGTGATGCTGCTGGCGGTGGAGCGTGGCCTGGACACCTGCGCCCAGGAGTACTGGGCCCGCTACCCCGACACCGTCGCCCGCTTCATCGGCCTGCCTGACGACCACCAGCTGTTCAGCGGCATGGCGCTGGGCTACCGCGACGACAGCCACCCGATCAATGGCTGGCGGACCCGCCGAGACCCCTTCGAAGTCTGGTGCGAGATGAAGGGGTTTTCCTGAGCCCGTCGGCCGGGCGCCATCGAACTGAGCTTTTGTCACCCAAAAACAAAACTAATGCAGCGCGCAATATTTTTTGCACCCGGTCGGCGGTGATCGCAGGGCCGACGCTGTTTACACCCCTTGGGGAACTCAGGAATTTTCCGGGGGCTTCAACGGCGGCAAGTCAGAGGTGAATGTGGAAGACAGGGACGACCCAACTTGGGGTGACAATATCCTCAGGCGTTTCCCGACACGGCGGCCCGGCGGATTGTGGACGATGGCCTATTGCAGCCGCATGGCCCCTCCCTTGTCGGACGACGAACTGGCGAGCCTGGCTATCCACGCCGACATCCGCAATCGGACGCTCGACATCGTCGGAGTGCTGTTCGTCGCGGGAGGGCGCTTTCTGCAGGTGCTGGAGGGGGAGTGCGCCGCCGTACGCTGGCTGTACGACGTCATCACCGAGGACCCGCGCCATCGGCGGGTGACCAAGCTGATGGACATGCCGATCGAAAGGTGCGCGTTCGACGGATGGTCGATGCGGCTTGTGTGCGACGCCGACCTCGCCGATGACTCACGGCTGAACGTCCTCAGGTCGCTCGAAACCGCCAAGGCGCTCGACGGCGACGAACAGGCCGAGTGTTCGGGTCTCGGGGAACTGCGCTCCCTCCCGGCGGCGCTGGTCGGGGCGGTGCTCGGGCGCGTGGGAGAGGCCAACAGCCTCGCCCGCCGTCGAGTGGCTCGCGGGGTGAAAAATCCAGGGGCCTGACCCGGCGCCTGCTCCGCAGTAAAGGGGGTGACACCGCCGTGGCCTCACGGCCGCGGGCGGACCCAAACCGGACACAGGGTCGGGAGGCCTTCCCATGGACGCAGCGCAGACTGGCAGCCAACATCCGGAGCCGGAGGATCTTAACGTCGGCACCAAACCCGTCGCCGAATCCCATCGCTTCGATGAGGTTCGCTTGGCGGCATGGCTCGAGGCCAACGTCGAGGGCTATGAAGGCGCGCTCGTGGTGCGCCAGTTCAAGGGCGGCCAGTCCAACCCGACCTACCAACTCGTCACGCCGCGCAAGACCTACGTGATGCGGCGCAAGCCGCCAGGCCGGCTGCTTCCCTCAGCCCACGCCGTGGACCGTGAATTCAAGGTCATCAGCGCCCTGCATCCGACCGGCTTTCCGGTGGCCCGGCCCTTTGGGCTGTGCCTCGACGAGAGCGTGATAGGCACCATTTTCTATGTGATGGACATGGTCGAGGGCCGCATCCTCTGGGATCAGACCCTGCCTTCCTACGCGCCGGCCGAACGCCACGCCATTTTCATGGCCAAGCTCAAGACGCTCTCCGACCTGCACAACACCGACCACGCCGCCGTCGGCCTGACCGACTTTGGGCGGCCCGGCAACTATTTCGCCCGCCAGATCGACCGGTGGACCAAGCAGTACCGCGCCTCCGAGACCGAACGGCTGGAGGTGGTCGAGAAGCTGATCGCCTGGCTGCCCGGCAGCGTTCCCCCCGATGATCAGACCACCATCGTCCACGGCGACTATAAGCTGGACAACATGGTCCTGCACCCGACGCAGCCTCGGGTCATCGCGGTGCTCGACTGGGAACTGTCGACCCTCGGCAACCCCCTGGCCGACTTCACCTATGTGCTGATGAACTGGGTCAATGGGGCGATATCGACCCTGCCGGACCTGAGGGCGCACGGCATTCCGACCCGGGAGGAGTACGTCGCCGAATACTGCCGTCTGACCGGCCGCACGGGCCTTCCGGAACTCGACTGGTATTTCGCCTACAACGCTTTCCGTCTAGTGGGCATTCTGCAGGGGATCGTCGGTCGGGTGCGCGACGGCACCGCCAACAGCCCCCAGGCGGCAGAGCGCGCGGCGCGCATCCCAGCCCTGGCCGCCACAGCCTGGCATTTCGCTCGGAAGGCGGGCGCGCGCTAGAGTCTGCGTACCTTAGAGCACGTTTCGCTCTGATGGAATCAGATCGGTGCGCTAGGTTTTTGTTTTGACGTGCGTTTAATCCGAAAACCGGTTCCCACTTTTCGGAACGCATTCTAGTCTTACTGCGTCATAAATTGCGAGTGTTTGGCGGGCCGACCATCGCTCTGGTGCAGCATGGACATCGTTGGAGGCGATTTGCCAAGGCGACGGCGAGCCGTCGCCTGAGGGT
>JAQGIW010000201.1 GCA_028290905.1 Caulobacteraceae bacterium
ACCCGGACGTATTCTGCGCCGCTCTGCTCAACAGCCAGCCCATGGGCTTCTACCAGCCCGCCCAGCTGGTCCGCGACGCCCGCGAGCACGGCGTCGAAGTCCACCCGCCGGACGTGATGCTGAGCGACTGGGACTGCACCCTGGAGGGGGAAATAAACGCTTCCGCGAGACCTCGCCGGGCAGAGGCCCCCTTCCCCCCCAGCGGGGGTACTTCCCCCAGCGGGGGAAGAGAGGCGCATCTCTCCTCCTCCCTTGGGGGAGGGGGACCCCGAAGGGGTGGAGGGGGCCTACGGCCCGTCCGCCTGGGTCTCCGGATGATCGGGGGGCTGCGGGAGGAGGAGACGAAGCGGCTGACCGCGGCGCGGGCGGCGGGGGCGCGCACCCTCGCCGAACTGGCGGCGCGGGCAAGTCTCTCGCGCCGGAGCCTGGAGCTGCTGGCCGAGGCCGACGCCCTGCGCTCCTTGGGCGTCGACCGCCGCGCCGGCCTGTGGGCGGTGAAGGCCCTGGCCCCGGACGTGAGGGCCGAGACCGAAGCGCCGCTGCTCGCCCTGATGGGTCCGCCGGCCGAAACGCCGGTCCAGCTGCCGCCCATGCGGCTCCCCGCCCACGTGGCGGAGGACTACCGCACCACCAGCCTTTCCCTGAAGGCCCATCCCTGCGCCTTCTTCCGCCCCCTGCTGAGCGCCATGGGGGCGGTGACCGCCGCGCGCCTGCGCGGGATGAAAGACGGCGCCCGCCTGTGCATCGGCGGCCTGGTCCTGATCCGCCAGCGGCCGGGCACGGCCAAGGGGGTGGTGTTCGTGACCCTGGAGGACGAGACCGGCTCGGCCAATGCCGTGGTCTGGCGCGACGTCTTCGCCGCCAACCGTCGCACGGTGATGGCCTCGCGCTTCCTCGTGGTCCACGGCCGCCTTCAACGCGCCGGCGAGGTGATCCATGTGATCGCCGAGCGCTTCACCGACCTGACCGGGCGCCTGTGGGAGCTGAAACGCGAAGCCGACGACCCCATCCCCGCCGCCGCCACCCCGCGCCTGGCCCGCAGCCGCGACTTCCACTGAGGAAGGCTTTTATCCGCAGATGACGCAGATGGACGCAGATGTCGCCGTGGAGCTGCGCCGAAGGCGCGAACGATCCGAAGCCTGGGGCGTCTCGCCGCTTCGCGGCAGGAACACCGGCCTATCTGCGTCCATCTGCGTCATCTGCGGATAAAAAAGATCCGCGTCGATCCTCAGCGGACGGTGGCGAGGGCGGAGGACATCCAGCCACGGTTGCCGTTCTCGTCGTCCACTTCCATCCAGATGCCGTTGCGCTGGCCCGTGGGGTAGACGGACGACCCCGGCCGAAGGGTGTAGACGATCTTGGCGGCCGCCGACGGCTGCGCCCGGACCGACACGGCGGCGGTTGTGCGCTGCGAGGCCACCGGCGCGTCGGCCGCCGTCTGGCCGGGCTGCTGGGTCTGCATGTAGTGCACCAGGTCGACGAAGGCGTTGAAGTAGGCGGCGCCGACCACCTTGCCGATCTCGGTGTCGGAGTAGCCGCCCCCGGCCATTCCGGCCAGGCCGCCCCAGCCGCCGCCTCCGCCGCCGGCCCCGAACGAGATGTCGGATTTCTGCGCCGCGCCTTCGGCGACGTAGAGCTGTTCGGTGGTCCGGGCGTCCTCGAGGGTGAGGAGGGTGTGGGCCTCCGACTTCTTGACGCGCAGGCTGCCGGCCAGGGCGCCGAAGCCACCGGGCAGGAAACTGCCGGCGAAGCCGCCGAGATTGCTGCCGCCGGAGTTGCGGTTGGAGCCGGCGATGTCGGGAACGATGAAATAGTCCGCCGCGGCTACCTGCCCGCGCCCGATGTTCGAGCCCCGCTGCAGATCGCCCGAGGCATTGAGGCCCGCCTCGCCTTGGCGCATCGCCAGGCCCGCGTTGCGGTCGACGATGCGAAGGCAGCCCGACTTCAGCGCGAAGAGCTTGATCAAGGCTTCCGGATTGGAGAGGCCCAGCCCCTCCCACCACCGCGTGGCCGGCTCCTGGATGGCGGCCCGGCCGAGCGGCCGGTCGCAGTGGGGAAGATCGGGGGTGAGAGTGTTCTTCGGCCCGTTCTTGTCCATGCCGTACTGAGCAAGGGTCGGGGTGGACAGCCCCAACGCCAGGGCGGCGATCATTAGGCCAGACATCAGTCTACGCATGACATCCTCCGCTGTTGTGGCGAGCCTAGCCCTGACGCCGCCAAAATCAAGGCCGCCCGGCGCCGGTCACGAGCCTGTAAACTTTTTCCCCTGGGCGACCATCGTCTCCAGAAGCGCCGCGGGCTTGTAGACATCGCCCATCTGAGCCTGGAATTCCATCATCCTGGCCAGGATCTTGTCGAGACCGACGTGGTCGCCCCACCACATCGGGCCGCCGCGATAGACCGGCCAGCCGTAGCCGTTCTCCCAGATCACATCGATGTCGGAGGCGCGGATGGCCTTACCCTCCTCCAGGATCTTCGCCCCCTCGTTGACCATCGGATAGAGGCAGCGCTCCAGGATCTCCTCGTCGGAGATCTGGCGCGGATTGACGCCGCTCTTGGCCACGAAGTCCTGGATGATCTTCTCGGTCACCGGCGAGGGCCGGGCGACGCGGTTCTCATCGTAGTCATAGTAGCCGGCGCCGGTCTTCTGGCCGCGGCGGTCCATTTCGCAGAGCACGTCGCGGATGGTCTCGCCCTTGGAGGTCTCCTTCACCCAGCCGACGTCGAGCCCGGCCAGGTCGCTCATCGCGAAGGGGCCCATGGGAAAGCCGAAGTCATAGAGCACCCGGTCGATGTCCCAGGGCATGGCCCCCTCGAACATCAGCTTCTGGGCCTCACGCTGGCGCTGGGCCAGCATGCGGTTGCCGACGAAGCCGGGCGTGACCCTGACCAGGGCGGCGATCTTGCCGATCTTCTTCGCCAGCTTCATGGAGGTGGCGATCACGGGCTTGGCGGTATGGTCGGCGCGGACCACCTCCAGCAGCTTCATGACGTTGGCCGGCGAGAAGAAGTGCAGGCCGATCACCGCCTCCGGCCGCTTCGTCACCAAGGCGATCTCGTCGATGTTCAGGGCCGAGGTGTTGGTGGCCAGGATGGCGCCCGGTTTGCAGATCGCGTCGAGCTTGGTGAAGATGTCTTTCTTGATGTCCATGCGCTCGAACACCGCCTCGATCACCATGTCGGCGGGCGCGAGATCGTTCATGTCGAGCGAGCCCTTGATCAGGCCGATGCGCTTTTCGACGTCGGCGGCGGTGATCCCGCCGCGCGAGGCGGTGCGCTCATAGTTTTTGCGGATGACGCCGAGGCCGCGGTCGAGGGCGTCCTGCTTGACCTCGACGATCGTCACCGGAATACCGGCGTTGGCGAAGTTCATGGCGATGCCGCCGCCCATGGTGCCCGCGCCGATGATCCCGACGCTGCCCACCGGGATCTGCGGGGTGTCGTCCGGCACGTCGGGGATCTTGTTGGCCTGGCGCTCGGCGAAGAAGGCGTAGCGCTGCGCCGCGCTCTGGGAGCCGCTCATCAGTTCGCCGAACAGCCGGCGCTCGGTCTTCATCCCCTCCTCGAACGGTTCGTTCACCGCCGCCTCGATGCAGCGGATGTTGTACTCTGGGGCCAGGAAGCCGCGGAACTTGCGGGCGTTGGCCTTGCGGAAGTTCTCGAAGATCTCCGGATGGCCGCGGGCGGCCTCGACCTTCTCGTTGGACTCGCGCACCTTCTTCAGCGGCCGGCCCTCGGCGACGACCTTGCGCGCGAAGGCGATGGCCCCTTCCCGCAGCTTCCCTTCCTCGGTGAGTTCATCGACGAGGCCCATCGCCAGGCACTGCGGCGCGGGGACGTGCGCGCCGGAAGTCATCATCTCCAGCGCCTTCTCCACCCCGACGATGCGTGGCAGCCGCTGGGTGCCGCCGGCGCCGGGCAGCAGCCCCAGCGCCACTTCCGGCAGGCCGCAGCGCGCCGAGGGGACGGCGACGCGGTAGTGGCAGGCGAGGGCGGTTTCCAGGCCGCCGCCCAGGGCGGTCCCGTGAATGGCGGCGATGACCGGCTTGGGGGCGTTCTCCATGTCCTGCATCACCTTCAGGAGGTCGGCGCCCTTCCGCTCGCCGCCGAACTCTGTGATGTCGGCGCCGGCGATGAAGGTGCGGCCCTCGCAGATCAGCACCACCGCCTTGGCGCCCGGATCGGCGAACGCCTTGGCCATCCCGTCCGCTATCCCGTCCCGCACCGCCGCCGACAGGGCGTTCACCGGCGGCGAGTTGAGGGTGATGACGCCCACGTCACCTTCGAGGCTGTAGTCGGTCACGGCGTTGATCGCGGTCATGCGGGTTTCCTCAGGCTGGACCTCGCGCCGTTCTGATCGGCGAGGCTAATTGCGCCGGGTCAATGACCCGCCTGCGGCGGCCTCGTCAATCCGGGGGGCCAGGCGCGCTCAAAAAAAGCCGGCGGTCGTCACGCCTTTCACGCCACCTTCCGGGTCTCGTTCAAAGACCAGCCCGGCGGGGCGGCGGTCAGCCCACGCTCTGCAGCCATGCCATGGGCCGGGGTTCGTCCCGAGCGCCGCGAAGCACCGTCTGTTTGAGTGTGCAGTACGATCTTGGACGCTCAGCGGGGTCGCATCACCCCATCGCGGCGCGGCCCGCTTGCCCACAGGCCGCGAGATAAATTTGACGCCTCGCCTTGAGGCCCCGTCGTGGTGGGGCGCCGGCTGAGGCTCTTGCGCCACACCTCGGCCGCTCATTACGTTTTCGCAACAAAATCGCAACGCCGGCGGTTGACGGCGGGGAATTGCTGTCACAGCATCGATCGGCAACTCAGCCAAAAAAAGCGGCGTAGCCGTGGCGGGTTGATCAGGAAACGCATCCGGCCGCCCTCCAGGGCAGGCCCCGGGGGGAACCATGGCGATAAGACAGACTCTGTTGATGACGTGCGCTGCCAGCGCCCTGACCTTGGGCGGCGCGGCGCTCGGCGGAGGGCAGGCCTTCGCGGCCGCCGCCTCGGCCAATGCGTCCGACAACTCCGGGGGCACGACGGTCGGCGAACTGGTGGTCACCGCCGAAAAGCGCGAGCAGAACCTGCAGACCGTGCCGGTGGCGATCTCGGCCTATACGGCCGCCAAGCGCCAGCTGATCGGCATCGATTCCATCCAGGACATGACCAACTTCACCCCGGGCCTGGAGTACAACAGCTCCACCGACCGGATCTCCCTGCGCGGCGTCGGCCGCCAGACCAATGTGCTGTCCGCCGACGCCTCGGTGGCCAACTACAGCGATGGCGTCTACGAGACATTCGCCGTGGGGGCCGGCGCCTCGACCCTGTTCCTCGACCGCGTGGAGGTGCTGCGCGGCCCGCAAGGCACGCTGTACGGACGCAACGCCATCGGCGGCGCGATCAACGAGATCTCGCGCCACCCGACCACCTCGCCCTATGCGGAAATCCGCGGCACCTACGCCAACTACAACCACTACAACATCGAAGCGGCCATCTCCGGCCCGATCACCGACAATATCCAGGGCCGCCTGGCCGGGAACTTCGAGCAGCAGACCGAGGGGTGGGTCAAGAACGTCGTCCCCGGCGTGGCCGACGAAGGCAACGTCATCAAGCAGTTCTACCTGGAAGAGCAAATCCAGTGGAAGATCAGCGACAAGCTGGATTTCTGGGAGAAGGTCGGCTTCAACCAGTGGGCGAACGGCTCGGGCGGCCCGGGCGCCGCCTCGGCCGGCTGGACCCCGTTCCCCTTCGAGACGGCCGAGTTCGCGAACGCCGCCACCCAGCTTCACCCGGGCTACGGGTGCAGCGGCAGTCCGTTCATCACCAATGTGGTCAATCCCTCGCCCCTCGGGTGCGTCAACCCGGCGCAGAAGAGCCCTTGGCTGGAGGCCCGGGCGATCCCCTATAAGGTCGACCTTCCCTACGCCTACACCATCGCCGCCCACCTGACCTATCACCTGCCGTTCGCCGACGTGAAGTACATCACGGGCGGCGTCAACTACCACTACATCCTGACCGGCCCCAGCGGCGGCACGGACAATCCGGGCTACGAGGCGCCGGTCACCTCCTACACCTTCCCGGGTCTCATCCCGGCCGCCTTCGGCGGCAAGCCGCTGGTCTACAATCCGCAGGAAAACTTCCGCTACCAGGAGCTGAACGCGTTCTGGAGCCACGAGATCAATATCATCTCGACCGGCCCCGGCCCGCTCCAGTGGGTGATCGGCGGCTACTACTACAGGCAGCACTACCAGCAGCCGGTCTATACGGAAAATCCGATGCAACCGCAGTGGAACGGACCGTTCCCGGCCGTCTGCTATGCCTACGGGCCGACCTGTGCCGGCCAGAGCGACTTCCGCCGTTTCGACAACCGGCCCTCGGTCACTAACGTCTCGTACGCGTCCTTCGCCCAGGTGGACTACAAGCTCAACGAGAACTGGAAGTTCACCGGCGGGATCCGCTATTCGCACGACGAGAAGTACGGCAGTGAGTCCGTTCGGATTCTCTGTTTCACGACGGCCCTCTGCCTGGGCGATAATCCCGGGTCGAACCCGCTGTTCTCCAACGTCGATGCGCTCGGGGGCAACACGCCAGCCATCGACCTCACCCAGGCGCCCACCGTGGTGGACCTGGGAGTTCCGCCGGGGGTCACCGGCCCGGTGACCTTCGATCCGAAGACGGGTTTCGTGACCCGCTACTACGACGCCAGTTGGCAAGCCGTGACTGGCACGGCGGGCATCGAATGGACGCCCGATTCCGACACCCTGGTCTACGCGAAATATAGCCGCGGCTATAAGTCGGGCGGGTACAACATCGGTATCTTCACAGTGTTGAGTTTCTCACCCTTGACGGACGCCGAGCACGTTGATTCCTACGAGCTGGGCTTCAAGAAGACCTGGTTCAGGACGCTGACCACCGACATTGCCGCCTTCTACTACAACTACAGCAACCTTCAGATTCCGGTTACGGTGACGACCAGCGCCGGCGGTCTGTCCACGGCGCAGACCGCGTTCTACAACGTACCAACGGCGGTCTCGCGTGGCGTCGAGCTGGAGACGACCTGGCAGCCCGACAAGCATTTCGCCCTGTTGTTCGACTACTCCTACCTCGACGCCTACAGCACCTCTGGCGCCTTGCCCGATGAGGCTGATCCGGACGCCCTCTTTCCGGGCGCCAAGCCGCTGGCCTGTTCCAGCGTCACCCCCATCAACACCCCGTCGCCGGCGAATCCTGGCCTCACGCCGTGCGTCACGGACGTCTACACCGGCAAGTTGCAGCGGTATCAGAGCATCGCCGGCAATCGCCTGCCCAACGCCCCGCGCAACAAGATCGCCGTGAACGCCAACTACACCTTCTTCTTCAACCCGGGCACGCTGAACCTATCCGGCAGCTACATCTGGCGCGACACCCAGGAAGGCACGCTGTTCACCCGGCCCTACAACACCTCACCGGCGTGGGACGAGTTCGACGCGCGCGTGACCTTCACCACCGCCAACGGCCGAATGAAGGTGATTGTGTTCGGCAAGAACCTCGGCAACACCATCGGGTACGACGCCGGCGCCGTCGGCCACCGTTACGCCGGGTACAACACATCGGTGGTGGGCGGGAAGACAGTGGTGACGCCTTACGTCGAGCCCCAGGGCGTCGGCAGCACCTATTCGGTGTCCCCGCCGCGGACCTACGGGGTCGAGATCGACTACAAGTTCTTCTGAACCCGGAATTTCACTCTGCCAGGCGGCGGATCGGCGTGAAGCCGGC